>JBDTMB010000007.1:0-35641 GCA_039934485.1 Vicinamibacterales bacterium | reverse complement strand
GTTTGCGCCGGCGGCCGCGCTGGGCGCCACGTTCCCGATGGCGATTCGCTGGTTCGCCAACAACGCGGTGAACCCGGCGAAGTCGTCGAGCGCGCTGTACGTGGTGAACACCATCGGCGCGGCGATCGGCGCGTTGCTGGCTGGCTTTGTGCTGCTGCCGGCGTATGGCATCTCGGGAACGACGCGGGTGGGCATTGCCGCGAGCGTGATTGCTGCGCTTTGTGTGAGGATCGTTCTGCGCTTTGGTGGAGGCAAATACTCTGGTGGAGGCAAACCTTTAGGTTTGCCTGATCCCAAACCAAAGAAGCAAAAGGGCAAACCTTCAGGTTTGCCCACCCTGGTCGAACCTGAAGGTTCGACCCCACCTGTGCGGTGGGTGGCCATGGTCGTGCTCGGCCTCTCCGGATTCGCCGCGCTCATCCACGAGATCGCCTGGACGCGGATCCTCTCGCTCGTGCTCGGCCCGACCACCTATGCGTTTGCGGCGACGCTGGCGGCGGTGATTGCGGGGGTGGCGCTGGGATCGGGGGCCGGCGCAGTCGTGGTGGGTCGCACGCGGCGGCCCGCGGCATGGCTGGCTCTTGCCCTGGCGGCCGCGGCCATCACCGCCAGCGGGACGTATTCCATCGCGGGCACGTGGGTGCCGCTGCTTGTCGCCCAACAGGTAGCGGCGGCCTCGACCTCGTTCGATCAGTTGTTGAGAGACGGTACGATGCTGACGGCGGCGCTGATCCTGCCGACGGCGGCGTGCCTGGGCGCCGCCTTTCCCCTTGCGCTGGCGATCGTGAGCGATCCGTCGAAACCGGCCGCCGGCCGGTTTGGGCTGGTCTACGCCATCAACACGATCGGCGCGGTGTCCGGATCGCTGGCGACCGGCTTCTTGTTCATTCCGCGACTTGGCCTGCAGCCCACCCTTCGCATCGTCAGCGGCCTGCTGATTGCGAGCGCGCTCGTCGTGATCGCGTGGGGCGCGCTGTCCAGGAACGCGCGTGTTGCCGGGGCGTTGGCGACGGCGATGGCGGCGGTGATGATGATCATCAGCCCGGCGTGGGATCGCGACCTGCTGGCCAGCGGCGTGTACATGTACGCGCCGTACGTGCCAAAGGACCTGGACCTGGCGACGCAACTCAGGGCCGGGCACCTGCTCTATTACCGCGAGGGCGCGGCCGCCACCGTCTCGGTGAAGCAATTGACCGGCACCACGTCGCTGGCGGTCGACGGCAAGGTCGACGCGTCGAATCGCGGCGACATGCTCACGCAGAAACTCATTGCCCACCTGCCGCTATTACTGCACGCCGATCCGAAGACGGTGGGCATCATCGGCCTCGGCAGCGGCGCGACGGTTGGCGCCGCGCTCAGCCATCCGATCGAGCGCGCGGACGTGATTGAGATCTCGCCGGAAGTGGTCGAGGCGTCACGCTATTTCACCACCGAGAACCGGCGGGCCCTCGCCGATCCCCGCACCCATCTCATCGTCGGCGACGGGCGTTCGCACCTGCTGTTGTCGCAGCGGAAATACGACGTCATCGTCTCCGAGCCGTCGAACCCCTGGATCGCAGGCGTGGCGGCGCTCTTCACGCACGAGTTCTTCGCGGCCGCGCGCGATCGCCTGGCCCCCGGCGGCATCATGTGCCAGTGGGCGAATGCCTACAACATCAGCGACCCGGACCTGCGGTCGGTCGTCGCGACCTTCAGGTCGGTGTTTCCCGACGGCACGGTGTGGCTGGTCGGCGGCGACGACGTCCTGATGGTGGCCGGCACGTCGACGCTTGATTCCAGGCTGGCCAACATCGAGCGCAATTGGACGAGGCCCGGTGTGGCTGAAGACCTCGCGGCGGTGTCGGTGCGAGATCCGTTTTCAATCCTGTCGCTGTTTGTCGGCGGTCCGGCCGAACTGGAACGATACGCACAGGGGGCGCCGCTGTTCACCGACGATCGGATGGCGCTCGAATTCTCCGCGCCTCGTGAGATCCATCGTCGAACGAGCGGTGCGAACGCCGAAGCATTGGCCGCGCTGCGACTGGAAGGTGGCGGGCCCGCGACGATCAAGGCGGCCCTGGACGGGGCCACGGCGGCTGAATGGCGCAATCGCGGCGGCATGATGGCCAAGGCCGACGTGCTCGGCGTGGCCTACGACGACTATGTCAAGGCGCTGACGATGGATCCCACGGATGTCGCGGCGCTCGACGGCCTGGTTCGGATGGCCATCCTCAGCCGGCGTGGGCCGGATGCGCTGGCGTGGGTGAAGTCGTTGACGGCGCCAGGCAACCCCTCCGCCTTCGGACGCGGCGCTTCGGCGGATCCGAGGGGGTTAGGTCCACCTCAAACGGCGGAAGTGTTAATCGCGACGTCGAAACTGTTTGCCGCGATCGATGCGGGAGCGGATGCGATTGATGCGGCCCGGCGGGCCGGCGCCCTCTTACCCGTAAAGCCTGAGGCGCTCGAACAACTGGCGTCGGTTTACGCGGACGCCGGGGATGCGGCGCAGTTGGACGCGACGATCTTGCAATTGCGCGCCGTCGCGCCCGATCGTGCGGCCACCCACTATTACGCGGCCGTGGCTGAGTTCCTGAAGGGCAATGTGAATGAGGCCGTGACGCTGGCCAAACGGGCGATCGCGGCCGACCCCCAGTACGCGCCCGTCTACGACTTGATTGGGGCCGCTTACACCAGGCTGGAACGGCCGAATGAGGCGCGCGAGGCGTTCCGGAAGTCGCTGACCTTCGATCACCACGACAGCTCGGCGTATACCAATCTCGGATTGATCGAGCTGGCGGCGGGCAACCGGCCGGCGGCCGCCAATTACTTTGCCGAAGCGCTCTGGCTGGCGCCCGAGTCCGCAACGGCGCGCGCCGGCCTCGCGCGGACTCGATAACCGCTAGAGGCGTTCCCTGTTCTCGTAAGGAATCTCCTGGAACATCGGCAATCCCGCGGCGTGGATGATGTCGGTGAGCCCCTCGCGATCGTGAAATTCCTTGCTGTCGCGGTCGATCACGATCGTGTTCGGGAAGAGGGGAGCGAGGCGCCGGAATTCGCTGTCGATCAGCCGGAACCGGTGCACCATGTTTTCGACGTCTTCGTGGGCGCGGTTGCGCAGGCGGATGTGCTTCTCGATGGTGCCGGTGCTTGACGTCAACACGATCACCTTGTCCGGGTTCCAGCCATCGCCGATGGCCGCGACCTTGCGCAGCTCGGCATGATGCTGCGGCGGATATTCCGCGATGTGCGCTTCGAGCGTGATGCGCGCGCCCTCGAAGAAGATCACCTTGTTGGGAGCATCGTGATCGGCGGCGTCGCGGTAGTTGGCGTCGTAGAGCCAGGCGAAGTAGGCAGTGACGCCGACGGGATTCCGGCCGGCGGCAATGTCCTCGAGCACGCGGGGATCCCAAACGCCCTTCTCGCCCTCGCCGTAGGAACCGTTGTGATACAAGTCCGCGAGCTGCCGCACGAGCGTGCTCTTGCCCACGCCGGGCCCCCCCACAATCGCCACACGCATGCCGACGATTATGGGGTCAGGTCACGAAAAACGAGCAACCGCAGTTGCATCGGGCGTTTTCGGCCCAAACACGCCTGACTCCTATTGCCCGCGCAGCGCCCTGGCGGGGTCGACGGAGGCTGCGCGCCTTGCCGGGATCGCGGCGGCGAGCCCCGCGGTGACGACGAGGACACCGATGGCGAGGCCAATCACGGCCGGGTTCTGTCCGCCCACTCCGTATAACTGCGCGCTGATGGCGTTGCCCGCCAGCAGCGCCATCGGGATGCCGATCGCCAGTCCGGCGGCGGTCTCGAGGAGCGGCCCGCCGACCACCGTCCGCATGATCCGCGCACGGCCGGCACCAAGCGCCATGCGCACGCCAATCTCGCGCGTCCGCTGGGCCACCGCGTAGGACGTCACGCCGTAGAGCCCGAGGGACGCGAGCACGAGCGCCAGCACGCCATAAATCGACGTCAGCCTCGCCATCAGGCGCTCAATGCGGAAGTTGCCGCTCAGCTGCTCCTCCAGCGCCATCACCCGCGTCACGTTGATGTTCGGATCGACCGCCGCCACCGCTTCCCGAAGGGACCGCTCCAGGTTCACCGCGCCGGGCGCCGCGTGCACGACGATCGCCCGCATCAGCATCGACCGCGCCTGGACGTTGCGATCCGACGCATCCGCATACGCACCAACCTGGAAGCCTGGCAGGTACAGCATCGCCCGCACCGGCTGATTCGCGGTCGTATGCTTCACATCGTCCACGACCCCGACGATCTCGAAATCACCACCATGCGCCGGCCCGCCGATTCCCACTGTCTGCCCGATCGGGTCGGCCGTCTCGAAGAACGCCTTCGCAAACGCCTGGTTGATCACCGCCACGCGCCGCGCGCCCGGAACGTCGCGCTCCTCAATCGCCCTGCCGCGCAGCACCCGCGTGCCGACCGTGTCGAAGTACTTCGGCCCCACGCGATTCCAGCTCGTACCAGGGCGTGACGGATCGGTGGTCCGTCCGGCCATCGCCATGCGCGACTGCCAATTGTTGCCGTCCATCGGACTGCTCAAGGCGTAGCTGACCTGTTTCACCCCGGACACCGCGGCGAGATGAGCCTGCAACCGGCCATAGACCAACAACAGTCCCTCGGGAGTTGCCGTCGGCGGCACATCGATGCGAAGGACGAAGCGATTGCCGGGATCGAAGCCCAGCGGTTGCCGCTCGAGGTTGCCGAGGCTGCTGGCGAGCAGCCCCGCGCTCGTCAGCATCACAAACGACAACGCCACTTGCGCAATCACCAGCGATCGCCTGGGGACAAATGACTTGCCCTGCCCGCCGCGTCCGATCCCGGCTAGCGCATCGAGCGGCGCCGTCCGCGACATCGCCCACGCGGGCGCGCCGGTGAATAACATGCCGGTCACGATCGCCAGCGCAGTGGAAAAGAACAACACCGGCCCCGACGGCGTCGTGCTCACCGGCACGAATGCGGCGCCGGGAAACGCCAGCGCAATCAGCGCGCGCGTGCCGAGCGAAGCGACCGCCACGCCGAGCGCGCCGCCGACGAGCGCCAGCAACACCCCCTCGGTCAGGGATTGCCGCACCAGCCTCGACGCGGAGGCGCCAAGCGCGGCGCGGATGGCCGCCTGGCCGCGATCGGCGCGCGCCAGAAGGAGATTCGCCAGGTTCGCCGACGCGATCAGCAAGAGCACCGCGGAGGTGGCGAAGAGCAGCGTCAGCGACCGCGAGAATTGCGCCTGCATCAACGGCACGCCGCCCCCGGCGGGCGTGACGACGATGTGCTGGCGCGGAATCTCGGCTCGCGCCTCCTCCGAGATGAAGGGTTGCGACGAGAGCCATTGCTGAAGCGCCGTGGTCACGCGCGATCCCACCTGCGCGCGATTCGTGCCGGGCGCCAGCCGGCCGATGGCATAGAGCCAGTACTGATCCGCCTTGTCGACCAACGAGGCCTCGGCACGCATCAAGGGCTCCTGGCTAATCGGAATCCACACCCCGGGTGGATCCGGCTGGATCGTGTCACCAAAGAACTCGGGCTGCGCCACGCCGGCCACCGTCATCGGAGTGCCGTTGATCACCACTGCGCCGCCGATCATCGATGGGTCGAGCCCAAACCGGATCCAGGCGCGATAGCTCAACACAGCCACCGGCGCCGCGCCGGGCCGGTCGTCATCCGGCTGCAGCAGGCGGCCGGCCGCGGCCTTCACGCCGAACATCCTGAAGTAATTCGCGGTGACGAACTTGCCGCTGAACGGTTCGGGCACCGCGGCCCCGGCTCTGCGCACGCCGAGCGACAGCGAGCCCGCCTGGAAGCCCGCCAGTTCACTGAATTCCGGCGCGCTGGAGCGGAGATGTTCAAACAGGGGGGACGAATAGAGGGAGAAGCTGCCTTGCAGGCCCGAGTTCACACAGCAATTGTTCGTGTCACCGAGCCGGTAGAGTTCCTGGGGCCGCTCGACCGGAAGCGACCGCAACACCAGCGCATCAACGAGCGCGAAAATGGCGGTGTTTGCCCCCAGCCCCAGTGCCAACGTCACCACCACGACCAGCGTGAACCCTGGTTGATGGCGAAACCGTCTCAGTGCCACCCGGACGTCGTCTCGAAGCTGACCCATCCGTCACCTCGGAGAAGTTAGACGTGACGCCTCGGTGAGGCGTTGCCCGGACTCGCCCGAGGGCTACCGGCCCATCAGGGGCGCACCAGACCGGCGCGTAGAGGCGTGTCGTTCACACTCGTCAGGGGCCCGGACAACTCCGGCAGATGCTCCTGCCACCACGCCTGCGCACGCCCGCTTGACCATCCCCGATCGAGCTGACCCCATTTGATCTCCTGAAGGATTTCATTGGCATCCTGCGGCCGGCGATCCGGATCCTTTTGCAGGCACGCCAGGACCAGATCGTCCACCGCGCGCGGCACCGACGTCCGGGTGCGCCGGGATGGTGCGACCGGCGCCGCATGCACGTGGTCGATCAGGGCCTGCATTTGTGAGCCCTCTTCGAAAACGCGCTTGCCGGTGAGCAGAAAATACGCCACGCAACCCAACGCGTAGACGTCGGCGCGCTGATCGACCATGGCCGTTCCGAGAATGATTTCTGGCGCCATGTAGGCCGGGGTGCCCAGGAGCCGCTCCGCCGTGACCAACGTTTCCGTATTCCCCGATCGAACCGCGTTCGCCTGTTGCTGGACGAGCCCAAAGTCGAGCACCTTCATGAAGTCGTAGTCGTTACCCATCCGGCACGCAAACAGGTTCCCCGGCTTCACGTCGCGATGGACCAGTCCGCGGGCGTGCGCCTCGCCCAGCGAGTGGCAGGCTTGCGCCAGCAGAAACATCGCCCGCTCGGCCGGTAGCGGACCGAACTCCGTCACCAGCGACTCCAGGTCGCGCCCATCGAGCAGTTCCATCACGTAGTAGAAACTCCCTTCATCGGTGGCGCCGTAATCGAACAATCGAATCGAGTGGGGCGACGTCAGGCGCGCGGTGGCCTGCGCCTCCCGCTCGAAGCGGCGCAGCTGCGCCTGCGCCTCCGACGGCGTCGAGCCCAACAGTTCCGGCCGGACCAGCTTGATGGCGGCATCACGTGCGAGCAGGCGATGCTGCCCGCGCCAGACTTCGCCCATGCCGCCCTGTCCCAACCGCTCGACGAGGTGATAGCTCCCGAGATCTCGCGCCTCCCGCAGTCGCCGCGACAGGTGATGCAACATCACCGACGGCATCACCGCCGCGATCGCGCACGCATAGGTGGGGATCGACATCGCGAGCGTGTCCAACACCGAAGGGACATCGACACCCCGGAGGTGGGCCATCCACACACCCATCGGCAGCATCGACGCCGAGACCAGCGAGGCCCCCAGCATCTTCCGCGGAGAGTCAGGGGTGATCATCGAGGACAGCAGGATGACAACGGTAATCCACGACAGGTGCCGCAGCGATTCCGGCGTCGGATCCACCGCCAGCGTCTCGAGCATCGCGATCGCCGACGCATTGAGCAGCATCAGCCACATCCCGAGGCCGGCCTTGGCCCGCGCCGTCGCCGTGCCGACCGTCAGGTAACCGATCAAGCCAAGCGCCAGGAAGACGGCCAAGAGCTCGATGATGACGGCGGTCCGGTTGATGCCGTGGCCGATGGTCCGCGGAAAGACGATCGTGTCCATCACGATGCCCATCGACCACATGCTGCTGCTGATCAGGCCGAACAACTTGAGGCGATGAACCTGGTCGATCACCACATCGTCCGGCATGCGGGACGTGGCGCCGCTCGGATTGGATTTCGGTGCCGGCGTCGGACGCTCGTCGAACTTGAAGTGGACCATGACGCTCACACCTTCCCTTCGCCGTCGAGCGTCAGGTCGGCCTTCTGCAAACGCGGATCGACCAGGTCCGAGACGCGGGCCCACACGCCCGGGTCCATCGCGACGAGGGCGGCGATCTCGGCCCGGGTCAGGTGCATGCCGGTCTTCAGCAGGCTGGCGATGGCCTCGTGTGGATCCGAATGGAACGCCCGGCGGAATTCTTCGTCGGTGACCAATCGCCCAATGACCATCTCGATCGATTGCTGTGTCATGGCGCTCTCTTTAGCAAGCGGAGCGCCAACCGGCTGCAGACCGGGCGGTTGGGCGTAACTGGTTTATTCAGTGCAGGTTAGACAGACACAAGGGCAGGCATTGCCGTGGGGCGACCTGCCGATCGATCGACAAGTTGTCGATCCGTCCTCAAGGTGATCGGCGAAATGCAGATCGGCGCCGATCGGCGCCCCTAAAGGGGCGCCCTACGTACCGTCGACTAGTCGAGACCGTGACGTTTCAGCCGCACGTAGAGCTGGGCCCGGGTCAGGCCCAGTTCGGCGGCAGCCTTGGACTTGTTGAACCGGTGCTTTTGGAGTGCCTTTTCGATCATCCCCCGCTCCATCGAGCCGAGGTCGCCTGCTGGCGCGGCCGGCCCTGGTGACGAGGGTTGCGCCCCACCGGCGGGTTTTTGGACGCTGAGCGACAGGTGATCCGCGGTGATCAAGCCGCCGTCGCACAAGATGGCGGCGCGTTCCAGCATGTTGCGCAGCTCGCGCACGTTGCCTGGCCAGTGATAGTCGAGCAAGAGCTGCCGCGCATCGCGCGAAATGCCCGACGGCGGGCGGCCCAACGACCGGCCGAACTCGACGAGGAACGCCTGGCTCAGCGGCAACACGTCCTCTCGACGGTCCCGCAGCGGCGGCAAGGCAATCGCGAACACATTGAGGCGGTAGAACAGATCCTCGCGAAAGGCGCCATCGGCGATGGCGCGTCGCAAGTCGCGATTGGTGGCGGCGACGATGCGAGCGTTGGTCTTGAGGACGCGGGTGCCACCGAGCCGTTGAAACTCGCGCTCCTGCAGGACCCGCAGGAACTTGGCCTGCGACGATGGCCGCATCTCTCCGACCTCGTCCAGGAACAGCGAACCTCCAGACGCCTGTTCGAGCTGGCCGGGCTTGCTCAGCGTGGCGCCCGTGAAGGCGCCGCGCTCGTATCCAAACAGTTCGGCTTCGAGCAGTTGTTCGGGAAGGGCCGCGCAATTCAGCGCCACAAACGGGCCGTCGTGCTTGGTTGACGCGCGATGGATGAATCGCGCGACGACTTCCTTCCCGGTGCCGGACTCGCCGAGCAGCAATACCGTGGTGTCGGTCGAGGCCACTTGCGTCGCCTGCTTGATGACCGCGCGCCACTGGGGTGATTCGCCGAGCACGCGCCGGTAACCGGTGCGTGAATCCAGTTCCTCGGTGAGGTCGCGGACGCGCGACTCGAGTCGCGACACGCGCGCGGTGGCCTCGTCGGCGCGCCTGGTGGCGGCGGCGCGTCGCTCGTTGGCGAAGTTCAGGGCGATGCGATCCGCAATCCGGCGCGCCACCACGATGTCGGCGGTTGCGTATCGGCCTGGCGTGAAGGACAGGAACGACACCGCGGCCACGATCTCGCCGTCGAGGCGGATCGCCGCGCGCAGCGCCGATCGATAGCCGAGACGACCGGCCGCGAGGTTTCGCTGATCGTCCCGGGCCTGCAGGTCGTCGATGAGGTCGTGCTCCCAGTCCCGATTGGCGAGCATCGTCGGCGGCATGGTGTCTTGCTCCGGAAACTTCTTCGCCTCCGGAGCCTGGCTCGCATACACCCTGGCGGTGCGGCCGTCGGGGTTGACGGTCACCAGCAACAACGCGTCGTGCGCGAGCACGCGTTGCGCCATCGCGGAGAAGCGCCCGAACACCTCCGTCAGGCTGCCCTCTTCGGCGACCGTCGCCAACACCTCGTCGAGCAACTCGAGGCGCGCCCGCCTCGCCCGCAGTTCTTCATGCCGTCGCGCCGTCTCGGCGATTCGCTGGTGCGACAGGACCACCGAGAGGTGACCCGCGATGCGCCTGGCCAGGGCCACCGCGGCCGGGGTGTAGGTGCGCGCCGTCCTGGACAGGAAGACCAACGCGCCGGCGACGCGTCCCTCGAGACGGATCGGCACCCGCATCATCGATCTGTAGCCGAGCGCCGTATAGGGAGTGCTGCCGATTTCATGCGCGGCGCTGGCGTCGTCGAAGACCTCGAATTCCCATGGTGTGTCGAACAAATAGCGGGCGCCGTCGGCCAGGGGCTGCGCCGCCGGAAACGCGTTGTGGGTGGTTCCCGCAGTGGCGAAGGGGATGATGTGCTGGCGATCATCGGTGAGCAGGGGCAGGCCGAGACCGTCGTGCGGGATGAACTTCGCGGCGATCTGCGACACCCGCTCGAACACCTCGCGCACATCGAGGACGCCGCTCAAGGTCGGCAACAACTCGTCGAGCGTGCGCAGGATCCCGGCGCGTTCCATGAGGGCGGTGGCGCGGCTGGCTTGTTCAGCCAGACGAAAGTGGCTGATTGCCACCGAGACATAGTCGGCGATCCGGCGCGCGATCGGGACGTCGGATTCACGATAGGCGGCGAGTGAGGCCGAACTGAGTTCGAGCGCACCGCCGACGCGACCTTCCAGCCAGATTGGCACGCGCAGGGCCGACCGCATGCCGGCCCTGGCGGCCGGCCGATCGCGCTCGATCGCGCTCGCCATCACATCGTCGTGAATGCTGAACAGAAAATGTTCGTTGAAGAGCGCCGAGTAGTTGGTGGCGAACTTCTCGGGAATCCCGACCGCGCTGGCGCCGTCGAGCGCGTACAACCGCGCATGCTCGTGGTCGTCATCGAGGATCTGAATCGTGGCCACGTCGTGGTGCAACGCCGACTTGGCCACCGCCGACAGCTTCGGAAACACGGCGCGGACGTCCAGGGCGGAGCCCATCACCGGCAGCAGCGCGTCGGCTTTCGCCAGCCTGGACAAACGATGCACGAGTTCGCGCGGCGATTCTTCGGCCCGACCCGCCGCCGCCACCGCTTCGGCGAGGGCGGTGAAGGCCGGCGCCTCATCTGGAGTCACCGTCCAGTGGCCGGCCTTGCCGGCCCAGAACACCCCGGTCGCATCGCGAAGTTGCACGGCCAGGAGCTGATCGATGCCGTACTGCCGTAATCGATCGACGAATACGTCACCGGCATCGACGATGGTCGTGAGCGGAATGATGATGAGTCCCGGCACGCTCGAGGGCTGGAGCGCATGCGGCAATCGCGCGACCGGCAACCGATGCGCGGCCACGCCGGCGCGATGTCGCGTCAGCAGATCGACGAACGTCTGGTCGCGCCTGAAGACCAGGCCGAAGGCCTCGACGTCGGCGAGGGCCCGCACGGCGGTGTCGAAGTCGGCAATCGCCATCTCAGTCCAGTCCGTGGCGGTGCATGCGCACGTAGAGCTGGGCGCGCGTCAGGCCGAGCGCCTTGGCAGCCTTCGACTTGTTGAAGCGCGCGTCGCTGAGGGCCCGTTCGATCGCCGTCTTCTCGTCGGCGTCGGTGGCGGGGGGCGGTTGTGGCCCGGGCGCCGGCGCCGCGGATGCCGGTTCAACCGTGAGCGCCAGGTGATCGGCGGTGATCGGACCTCCCTCACACAGGATCGCGGCGCGCTCCAGCACGTTTCGCAACTCGCGGACGTTGCCGGGCCAGTCGTAGGCCCATAGCTTGGCGCGCGCGGCCGCGGACACGCCGGCGTTGGGCCGGCCGATGCCGCGGGTAATCTCGGCGAGGAGCGCATCGGTGAGCGGCAGGATGTCGTCGCGGCGTTCGCGAAGGAGCGGCAAGCGGATGGCGAACACGTTGAGCCGGTAGTACAGGTCGTCCCGGAAACGGCCGAGCGCGATCAGTTGCTCGAGGTCGCGGTTGGTCGCGGCGATGATCCGCGCATCCGATTGCAGCACGCGGGTTCCGCCCAGCCGCTGGAACTCGCGCTCCTGCAGCACGCGCAGGAACTTGGCCTGCGCCGGGCCGCTCAATTCCCCGACCTCGTCGAGAAAGAGGGTGCCCCCGGCGGCGCGTTCCAGCAGGCCGGGCTTCCCCTGGGTCGCGTCGGTGAAGGCGCCGCGTTCGTAGCCGAATAGTTCGGCTTCGAGGAGATGCTCAGGAAGAGCCGCGCAATTGAGCGCGATGAACGGCCCGTGGTGGCGTGGCGAGGCACGATGCACGAAGCGCGCGACGATTTCCTTGCCGGTGCCCGACTCGCCGCGCAACAACACCGTGGCGTCGGTGCCGGCCACGCGGGTGGCCTGGCCGAGCACCTCTTTCCAGATCGGTGAGTCGCCCAGGACGTGCCGGGCGCCGGTCCGCGCGTCCAGTTCTTCGGTGAGCGCGCGCACGCGCGCTTCGAGCGCCGCCGCCCGACCGGTGGCTTCCACGGCGCGGGCGGAGATCGCGGTCCGTCGCTCCCGCGTGAGTGCCAGTGCCAGCCGATCGGCGATTCGGTGGGCGGACAGGACGTCGGCTTGCGTGAAGCTCGATGGTGTCAGCGACAGCAGGACCAGCGTTCCGGTATCGAGGGTCTCGAAACGCACCGGAACGCGAAGCGCCGATTGATAGCCGCGAGAGGCGGCGTCGAGGTGCGGCCGTGAGGGGTGACTCGACAAATCGTCGATCAGTTCGAAGTCCACCCCAGGCGGCCAGCTCGCGACGCCGGGATTGTCCAGGGTCTCCGGGAATTGGTGTCCGGCCGAGGCGCGACCGTACAGCCTGGCGCGGGTGCTGCCGGCGTCGGCAACGGCCACCACCATGGCGTCGTGCGGCAACGCCTTTTGCGCGATCGACGAAATGCGATCGAGGACCTCTTCCAATTCGTCCAACGCAGGCGCCCGGGCCAGCAGTTCGTCCAGCATCTCGAGGTTCGCGGTGGCCAACCGGAATTCTGCGGCTCGCTGGGCTTCCGCCGCCAGTTCCTGGTGGGAGAAGGCGAGAGCAATGTGATCCGTGATCCGCCGCGCCACACTCACGTCGTCGAGCGTGAAGCCGTCGGGCTGTCGCGAGTAGAAGTTGACGCCGGCCTGCAGGCGGCCGTCCTTCCGCACGGGAATGCAGAGCACCGACCGCATGCCGGCCTTGACCGTGGGGGACGTCGAGTAGCGGGGATCCTCAGCGAAGTTGGTCATTCGGTATTCCCACGGATCCTTCAGCAGGAATGGTTCCGGCATCGGTGTCTCGAACGATTCCGGCAGGTCATCCAGCCCGCTGAGCGCGTAAATGCGGAGGCGCGGCGGGTCGTCGACGGTCATGGCGACCGCCATCGCATCATGCGCCAGCACCGTGCGCGCGATCTCCGACACGCGATGGAACACCTCGCGAATGTCGAGCGCGCCCGACAACGCGTCCAGCAGGCCGTCGAGCATCTCGAGATTGGCCGCGCGCTCCCGCTCCACCTCGGTCCGGCGCGCCGCCGCCGCCAGGCGTTCATGGGAGAGAGCCAGGGTGACGAACTCCGTCAACCGCACCACCACCGCCGCATCGGCGTCGTCGTATTGGTCCGGCTTGAACGAGCTGATGTCGAGCACGCCGGCCACCTTGCCGTCGAGCCACACCGCTGCCCGCACCGACGATCGAAACTCGCCGTTGCGAGCGCGGCGGGTGCGTTCAACCGGGTGTGCCGTCAGGTCGCGATGGATGACATACACCCAGCCGGCGTTCAGTCCGTGCGGATAGGGATTGTCGATCGTGTCGGGCAGCACCACGCCTTGCGGCGTGCTCAGCGCGTGCAGATGCACCTGTTGAAAGTCGTCCGACAGGAGGCCGACGACGGCGGAGTCGTGCGGTATTACCCGAGCGGCGATCTCGGACAAATGGGAGAACACCTCGCGGACGTCGAGGGCCGCACCGAGAACCGGCAACACGCCGGCGATCGCATCGACCCGCGCAAGCCGGGCCGCGTGGGCGGCATCGCTTTCACCCTTGGCAACGACTGCCTCGAGGCGGCGCGCCAGATCGCGCAGGTAGTGCGCGTCAGCCTCGGTGAACTGCCGCTGGCCATCGAGGGCGGCGAACAGCAGCCCAGCCTCGGCAGCGGTCCGGACGGCCACCGTGTGGATGGCGTCGAGACCCCACATCGCGAGCATGCGGTCGGCGGCGAGCGCCTCGCCGAACGGCGACAGCCTCGTGCCGAGGCTGCCGTCGGGAGTGGCCGCCAGCAGCGCCGGCGGCATGTCGTTGAGGTTGACCAGGTTGATCGATACGGCGTTGGGCGTGCGAACGTCGAAGTGCACCTGCTCGCGCGCCACCGGCACGACGAGTCCAACGGCCGAGAAGCCCGAGTCGGTCCAGATCCCGGCTTCCAGTGAGCCGAGCGATTGCGAGAGCGTAAGCAGTTCCAGGAGCGGCAAACGACCCCAATGATAGCGGGTCGGGCCGCTACTATCGATCCGGCAATCGGTTGAAACCCACCAGTTTCCAGTCGGCGGCGCCGCGACGGAAGTGCGCGGCGATCGGTTGTTCCCATGTGGCGGCAGTGTTACCGTGGCCGCTGATTTCCACCATCACGAACGCACCCGGCGTCGCCGGCAGCGGGGCCGGGGCTTCCAGGGAATTGGTTGGCCCCGTGGATTCACCGAACATCCTGGTGGCGCCGGTCGCGTTGTCGAACGTCGACCACCGGGCGCGATACGCGCGCGGCACGTGCGCGATGTCGGCGTCGACCGCGGCGTTGCGGAAGGTCAGGCGGCCGTTCGCATCGAGCGTTGGTTCCGAGACCGGATTGATCGCACCGAGATACGCACGCACGATGGCATCGCGGCGCTCGGCCAGGGCCTTGACCAGAAACGCTTCGGCGGCCGGATCGCGGAAGTCGCCGGTGCGGACCGCTGCGGCCAGCAAATCCGTGTCGAAGGCCGCCAGCTTCTGGGCGGCCCAGAACTTGTCGTCAGCACGCGCCTGCAGGAAGGCGCGATTGGGCACGCGGGGTTTCCAGGCCTCCGGATCGAAGGCGCGGTTCTCGCGCGGCAACCGTCCAATCGACGGCGATTCGAAGAACGGCTCTCGCCGCCATTCGGGCAACCGGAACCCAAAGGTGAGCGCCCGCTTCAGCACTTCGCCCGGTTCCACCAGCGATTCCGATCCCGCCCAGTAGTCGGCCGGCGCCACGCCGCCGCTGCCGAGCGCCGATCCGAAGTCGAGCAGATTGTGGCGCACCACGTCGCGCCCGTTCACCGTGACCAGCGTGTCGAGCGAATTGATCGCCTTCGCATCGACGTGGTTGAGCCACGCCGCGAAGGTGCCGTAGCCGCGGAGCTCGCGGCGATCTTCGTGCGGCACGATGTCGTTCGGATCGTCAGGCCTGGTGCCGAAGAACCGGATGCGCCCGATCGGCTTGCCCGGCAGCGGCTTGCTCGCGACGACACGGAACGAACCGTCCTTCTCCCGGTTCGCGCGCCGCAGCAGCATGTCGAGATCGTCAGCACGCATGAGACGTCGCGTGCCGCCGGGAGGCGTGAACCGGGCGCCCTCGCCGACGACCAGTTGGTCCCTGGTCACGTACGCCACGTGGTTTTCGGGAACGTTGTAGCCGAGCGCCCACATCAGTTTGGTGACCACCACTTCCGTGCCGGTGGCCATCCCGCGGTAACCAGGCGGATCGAATTTCAGGAACCAGGGCTGGTCGTTGCCGTCGCGAATGGTGAAGCCTGGCGTGACGCCGTCGCTTTTCGACGAGGTGATCTTCCACCTGCCGGCCGTGGGTCCCGCGCTGGTGTCGGGGCCGATCGCAATCTCTTCAGGCGTCAACTGCGGACGATTGGGGTTGCCAATGCGATTGGTGAACCAACTCGAGTCCGGGACTTCCTCGATCGTGTTGACGTTGGCGGCTCGCGCCGATGGCCGCTCGCCGGAGGAAATCAGGTTGTAGGTCAGATCGACCATCAGGTCGACTTCAAGCGGCTTGATGCCCGACGCCGCCTGCGTGTCCACATCCTTCCACACCGGGTCGTCGTCGAAAAACCGCGGCGTGATCGCCGAGGTGACGGCGGTGGCGGCGGTGGCGGCGGCGACGGCGCCGAGAAGCAGTGCAAGAGCACGTTTGACGAGAGATGACGTCATGATGGCGGGTCCTTGATGGCTTAGAAACCAGGGTTGAAAGAAACCAGGACGCGCGCGCCCTGCGCGGTGCGCGCCACATCGAGCCTGACGATCGACGTGTCGAACGAGTGGAGCGTGGCGCCGATACCGTACGATCGGCTCAGGTCCTGGATCGAAAGCGCGGTCAGGTGCGGAGCCACCCTGCCGGCGTCAACAAACAGCGACATGTCGAGAAACTGTCCGGCCGTCCAGCGGTACTCGGCCGTGAACACCATGGTGGCGTTGTCGCGATAGCGGCCGCTCGGGTAGCCGCGGAGCGTCTTGCCGCCGCCGATCGAGGGGAGGAGAAAGAACGGTGCCCCCTGGCCATCGGCGGACTCGATTGCCGACGCCCTGGCGCGAAGCGCGATCACCCAGTTGTCGCGAAAGATCGGGATGAACTGGCTGGCTTCTGCATCAAGGCGACGGAAACTCGACGTGCCCTCGTTCACCTGGTGATAGATCGCGGCATCGACCCGATACAGTCCACCGGACCGCGCGTAGGTCGCGGGCTTGCGCGAGTCGAACTTGGCATAGACCCGCGTGCGAGCGTAGTTGGGGTCGACCTCGTCCGTGCGAATCGTCACGGCATCAGCACCGGCGCCGGCTTCGAGTCGCGGCGAGAGGTGCAGCCGGCCGGTGACGCCGGCCGTGGTCGAGCGATACGCGAGGTCGAAGCGATCGTCGGCGCTCCGGTTGCCGGTGCCATAGAAATGCATGGTGTTGGTCTCGAGCCGGTTGCCGGCGGTCTCGATGCTCAGCCGGCCGTTGAGAAGGCTCGGCAACGTGACGACCGCTTGCGCGGCGCTGCTGCCATCCAGCGACCGCGCCGCATACGCGGTGACATTGCCCGAATCGGCGAAGCGCGCCCGGATACCGGGCCCAACCGCAAAGCTGCCACCTTCATACACGCCGCCCAAATAGGGATAGAAAGGGCGATCGCTGTTGAACAGCCCGGTGACCCTCTCGATTCGCCGCTCGAGCCGATCGGGGATGTAGGCGTGCAGGTCTTTCGCCTTTTCTGCTCGCTTCATCGCGAGTTGCTCTTGGCGCGTGCCCTGCGCGTGGGCGGGTGCAGCGGCGGCCAACATCATCAGTGCCACCGGCACCAGTTGAAGGGTCGCCGACCAGTTCTTGTTCATGCCGACCCAAATAGCAAGGGACCGGCCACTCGGGTCTTGTCTCTGTAAATGTTGCAATGATTGGGCTTATCGGAAGTGCAGGCACCGCTTGCCGGCGCGGATCGCGCTGCATTCTGCGCAGCGATCGACAACTTGTCGATCACGTAGACACAATGCGCGGGCTCAGGGACAGGTGGGGCTGAGCGCAAAAAGGGCTTGTTGATTCGTCAGCTTTCTGGCCAAAGTGATGAACGCAATGCAGTCGCCCATCCTTGGTCTTCACCACGTCACGGCCACCGTGAACGACGCGCAAGCGGACCTCGACTTCTGCCTGGGGATGCTTGGCATGCGGCTGGTGAAGAAGACCGTCAACTTCGACAACCACCTCGTCTACCACTTCTATTACGGCGACGAGCACGGCACGCCCGGCACGATCTGGACGACATTTCCGTACCGGGGCCACGGTGTCGCGGAAGGCAGCACCGGTTCGGGACAGGTCACGGTGACGTCGTTCTCGGTTCCGGCCGGTTCGCTTGGGTGGTGGACCGCGCGCTTCGCGGCACGCAGCATCGCGGTCCGCGAGGCGGAACCCCGCTTCGGGGAAGAGTCGATCCTCGTGGCCGATCCATCGGGACTCGTCTTTGAACTGGTGGCGACCAACCGCGATACGCGCGCGCCATGGACCGGCAACGGCGTGGACGCCGCGTCCGCAATTCGCGGCCTGCACAGCGTCACGATGACCATCGCGTCGCCGGCGCCGACCATCCAGTTCATGACCAGCCTCCTCGGCTTCAAAGTCGTCAACGAAATGGACGGGCGCACGCGCCTGGCGGTCAGCGCCGACGAACCCGGCCGGACCATGGAAATTCTGCACGCGCCCGGCGGCACGCCGGCGCGCAACGGGCTTGGCACCGTGCATCACGTGGCGATGGCGGTGGCCACCGCAGACGATCAACTGCGCATGCGCGAAGAACTCCTGCAAGCCGGCGCCCGGGTCACCGAAGTGCGCGATCGGCAGTACTTCACGTCGATCTATTTCCGCGAGCCGGGCGGCGTGTTGTTCGAAATCGCCACGATGGCGCCGGGCTTCGACGTCGACGAGGCCGTGTCTTCGCTCGGCCGCGACTTGAAGCTGCCGCCGTGGGAAGAGCCGAATCGATCGATGATCGAATCAGGCCTCGACAAGATTACCTATCCAGGCATGTGATGGAACCGCACGGCGGACAGCGCGTCGTCTCTGCCGGCACGCCGCTTGGCCGCAGCGATCGCGCCGTGATCATGGTGCACGGCCGGGGCGCGGGCCCGGACAACATCCTCGACCTGGTCCCGGCCCTCGATCATCCCGGGTTCACGTACGTGGCGCCGGCCGCCGCCAACAACACGTGGTACCCGTATTCGTTCCTCTCCGAAACCACGAAGAACGAGCCGGGCCTGTCGTCCGGGCTCGCCGTCATCGGCGGCCTCGTCGATCAGCTGATCGCGACTGGCATTCCCCGGAAACACATCGTGCTCCTGGGTTTCTCCCAGGGCGCCTGCCTGGCGGCGGAATTTTCCGTCCGGCACGCGGATCGATTCGGCGGCGTGATTGCCTTCAGCGGCGGCTTGATCGGTCCGCCGGGCACTGAATGGAATTACCCCGGCTCTCTTGCCGGCACGCCGGTGTTCCTGGGCTGCAGCACCGTCGATGCGCACATCCCCGCCGAACGCGTCGAGGCCAGCGCCCGGGTGTTCGCGCAAATGGGCGCAGCCGTGACCAAGCGCCTGTATCCGGAGATGGGCCACCTCGTCAATGACGATGAGATCGCGTTTGCACGTTCGGTGATGGATCGCGTCTAATTGGGCCGAAGTCCCACCCGCCATCGAGGTTCCTATGAAGAGAGTGGCCACCCTCGTCGCCTTTTCGCTCCTGCTGGTCGGCTCGATGTCGGCGCAAGCCCCGAAAGGACGGGCGCTGGCCATCGAGGACTACTACAAGATCAAGTCGATCGGCGACACGCAGATGTCGCCCAACGGTAAATGGGTGGCCTACACGCTGTCGACGAAGATCGAGGAGGACAACACGACCTCGATCGAGACCTACGTGATCGGTTCCGACACCGCGGCCCAGCCGCGCCGGATCACGCATGAGGGCGCCAACGTGGCCACGCCCCGGTGGACCGACGATGGGATGCTGCAGTATTCGCTGAACGCGATCGTGCCGAGCGCGATCTTCATCGGCGGCGGCGAGCCGCGGGCTGCCCAGGGCGCGGCGACCGCCAGGGCGGTGTGGAAAGTGGCGATTGACTCGCCCGGTTCGGCGCCCGTCCAGGTCGCGGCAGGGATTCCTGGCGTGGTGAGCGCCGACGGCAAGTGGATCGCACAAGCCAAAGATCGACCGCGCACCGTTCAAGCGCCGGCTTATGCGAACGACTTCGAGAAGCGCCACGCGGATCGCTTCAAGGGCCGAACCTTCGACTGGATGCGCTTCCAGCAGGACGGCCAGAACTACCCGACACCAGATCCACGGTTACGGCCGGCAGCGGAGATCGCGATCACCCCCGCTGCAGGGGGGCCGGCCAACGAGGTGACCAGGCTCGGCATGCGGCCGTCGAGCCTCGCGTGGCATCCGGATGGCACGACGATCGCGTTCGCCGCCGACGAGAGCTGGCAGCGCGAACAAGGTTACGAACACCCCGACATCTACACCGTGACGACGGAGGGCAAGGTCAACCGGCTCACCACCGACGGTTACGTGTGGGGCTCACTGGCCTATTCGCCGGACGGCAAGTCCCTGCTCGCCGAGCGGACCTTCGGCACCGGCATGATCATCGAGCAGAAGCTGGGCCACGGCGGGTCCGACGACTTGATCCTGTGGCCGGCCGGTGGCGGCACGCCGATCAACCTCACCGAGAAATGGGACCTCGAGCCCAACGCGCCGCGGTGGTCGCCGGACAGCCGCTTCGTGTATTTCACCGCCGAAAAGGGCGGCACCGTTCACGTGTTCCGTGTCGCGGTACGCGCGGGCGCCCAGGTTGAACAGGTCACGCAGGGCGAACGGCGCCTCAACAGCGTCACCTTCGACCGGGCGATGACGCGCATCGCATACACGGTCGGAACCTATGACGGTCCGTCCGAAGTCTGGACCGCGAACATCGACGGCAGCGGTGAGCGTCAGCTCACCAACGCGTTTGCCGACGTCCGCGCCGAAATTGGCATCACCAAAACCACCCGCCTCAAGTGGAAGAGCAACGATGGCACCGAAATCGAAGGCTGGCTCACCGAGCCCTACGGTTTCGATCGCGCGAAGGGGCCATATCCGCTGGTGGTGATGAACCACGGCGGTCCGCACTCGGCGATTGGCTACGGCTTCAACTTCAAGCAGCAATACCTGGCGGCGCACGGCTACTTCGTGTTCGACACCAACTTCCGCAGCTCCACCGGTTACGGCGACGCGTTCAAGTGGGCCACGTGGGGAGCCTGGGGCAACAAGGACGGCCAGGACGTGGTGTCGGGCCTGGACTACGTCATTGCCAATTACCCGGTGGACAGCAAGCGGGTGGCGGTCATGGGCCATTCCTACGGCGGGTTCATGACCAACTGGCTGATCTCGAACTATCCGGACCGGTTTGCTGCGGCAGCCAGCGGCGCGGGCATCGTCAACTGGTTGAGCGATTACGGCACGGCCGATATCTATCGCACCAAGGAAACCGAGTTCTTCGGTACGCCGTGGGAGGAAAGCGCCGTCCGCCGCATGCTTGCGCAGTCACCGCTGACGCACGCCGGCCAGATCAAGACGCCGACGCTCTTCATCAACGGCGAGATGGATCAGCGCGTGCCGTATGAAGAAGCCGAACAGCTGTACTTTGCCATTCGACGGCAGGGTGTACCGGCGAAGATGATTCAGTATGCCGGCCAGCCGCACGGGATCAGCGGCCACTGGAACAACGTCCACCGCATGCTCAACGAGCTGGCGTGGTTCGACACCTACATCAGGACGAGCGCGCCGGTTCGCACCTCCGCCAAGCAGTAACGTAACGTGGGGGCGTAACGTAACGTGGGGGCGAACCTTCAGGTTCGCCCAATTCAATTTCTCGTCACATGCGCCGACACGGCCAGCCACTGGCCGCCGCGCCGCGCCCAGACGTCGGTATAGCGGCCGGAGGCCGCCCGTCCATCCGCCATCGTGAAGGTCGTCCTCGCGTGGATGATCGCGAAATCTCCCATCAGCCGCACGTTGACGTCATGCGCCTGCAGGTGCGAGATCGTCACCGGCCGTGCCGTCTGCTGCAGGAACTGCGCCCGATCGATCAGCGTGCCGTCGGGATTCGAACAGAGAAAGTCATCCGCGAGGATCTCGCCAAACCGCTTCACGTCCCCGTGCTGGACGGAGTGGATGTAGTCCTCGTTGAGTCTGGTGAGTTGGGCCATGTCGTTGTTCATGGTGGTCCTCTTATCTTGCGCGCTCGAGGGCGACACGGCGAGAAGTCCGGCCAACAGCATCAAGAGGAGTCGTGGTGTGTTCATGTGTGTTCTCATCAGTCGCGCTTTGCCATAACAACATGACCGCGTAGGAGCGCCAGGGCCGCCACGCTTCGGCTCGGCGATCCAGCTCACGCGCGGTCAGTCCGCCCGACATTCGTCGCAGCACGACGTCACCGCTCGGAAACGCATCGGGCTCGCCGAGCGCGCGCATCGCGATGTAATGGGCGGTCCATTCACCGATGCCTCGAATCGACCGCAACGCCCCAACCGCGGCCGCTGGATCGCAGGTCTCGCCAAACACCACGCGGCCGTCGGCGACGCGCCCGGCCAACTCGCGAATGGCGGTGGCCCGCGCCGCGATGACGCCGGCCTCCTCGATCGGCGCGGCCATGAGCTGGGCTGGTGTGGGAAACAGCGAAGGTGTGCCAAACATCGCGGCGATTCGTCCGGCAATCGTCGTGGCGCCGCGCACCGAGATCTGTTGGCCGATGATGGCCCGCACCGCCAGTTCGAAGCCGTCCCAGGCTCCCAGCGTGCGGATGCCGGGATGCTTGCGAAAGGACGCCCGCAGCAGCGGATCGTCGCCGAGTTGATCGGCAATCACCGCCGGATCGGCGCCCAGGTCGAAGATACGGCGGACGCGTTCGACGATGAGCAGGAGTGCGCGCGGATCGGGAAAGCGCACCTCGAGGTTGAGTGCGTCGCCCGTGTCGGCGCGCGACACGCGGATTGTCCCCTGCTTGCCGCCGAGCGAGATCGTCCGCCAATATCCGGCGGCGTCCACGCACTCGACGCCAGGCGTGGCGCGCGCGGCCAGAAACGCGAGCGCGGCGGGCCAGTCGTAGGGAGGGCGATAGGCGAGCCGAAACCGGTAGGTGACGCCTGTAGGTGGGGTCGAGCCTTTAGGCTCGACCGATCCGCCCCTCCGCGCCAGCCGCCGCAGTTCAGTGGGCGTGCGCGAATAGGTCCGTCGAATCTGGCCGTTGAAGCGGCGGAGGCTGCCGAAGCCGGCCGCCATCGCCACCTGTCGGCACGACAGGGTGGTTTCGTCGAGGAGCTTCTTCGCAAAGTGGACACGACGCGTCAGCGCCACCTCGAGCGGCGTCGCCCCGAGATGCTGCAGGAACAGCCGGCGCAGGTGGCGATCGGTGACGCCGAGCCGATCGGCAAGCGGCGCGACGCCGCTCTCGTCCAGCGCGCCCTCGCTAATCAACCGCAGGGCCCGCGAGACCACGCCGGAGGTGCCGGACCAGGCCGGCGTGCCCGGAGACGCCTCGGGCCGGCAGCGCAAGCACGGACGGAACCCCGCGGCCTGCGCGGCGGCGGCCGTGGGGAAGTAGCGGACGTGTTCATCCTTCGGCGCGCGCGCCGGACAGATCGGCCGGCAATAGATGCGCGTGGTCGTCACGCCGATAAAGAAGCGTCCGTCGAAGCGCGCATCGCGCGAGCGCCGCGCGCGATCGCAGACGCGCCGATCCAGGTCCATAGAGGAGCCGAGCATAACGCGGCGGCCGAACGATCGCTGGTCAGAAACGGACCCGGTCGATAGAATATGCGGCTAACCCATGAGATTCGTTACGATCTTGCGCGCCGCCACCCTTCTGCTGATCCTCATCGCCTTCCCCCTGCAGGCCCGGGCCCAGGGTGACGAAATCCAGGTCTACGACGGCGGTCTTGCCGCCGTCGGCGTCTTCAACCTCACACTGCACAACAACTTCACGCCAAACGGCATCAAGGAGCCGGCGTTTCCGGGCGCCGTGACCTCACACCACTCGCTCAACGGCGTGCCCGAATGGGCGCTCGGCGTCACCAACTGGTTCGAGGCCGGGCTCTACCTGCCGCTCTACAGCCGGGACGCGGAGATGGGCTGGGGCATCGACGGTGTCAAGCTGCGGACGCTGTTCGCCGTCCCCAACGCCGACGATCGGCGCTTCGTCTACGGCGCGAACTTCGAATTCAGCTTCAACTCCGAGGAGTGGGACACCACCGGCTTCACGTCGGAGATTCGTCCGATCATCGGCTGGCACCTGCGGCCCGTTGACGTCATCTTCAACCCCATCGTCGACACCTCGTACGACGGGTTTGGCAACATGACGTTCGTGCCATCCGTGCGCGTGGCCTACAACTTCACGTCGGGATGGGCAATGGCCGTGGAGGAGTACGCGGACTTCGGAGCCTTCAATGATTTCAAGTCGGGCAGTGAACAGGCCCACCAGGTGTTTGCCGTGGTCGACAAGTCCACCAAGTACCTGGACTTCCAGATCGGCGCGGGCGTCGGGCTGACCGACGCCTCGGACCGATTCACGCTGAAGCTGATCCTGGCGAAGGACCTCTTCACGTTCAAGCGCGGCACCCCTTAAGGGGTGCCCTACGGCTAGCGGCGCGGGATGTTCTCGACGATCCTGGTCACCGCGTCGTCCACCTTCTTTTCCATGTAGGCCTGGTTCTCGACCATGCCGTCGACGGTGCCTTCGGCCCATCCGCGCCAGGCCAGCCGCTTCGCCTTCGCGTCGACGAGGTCGATGGTCAGCGTCCCCGCCTCGGCGATATACGGGCGGCAGGAATCCACGTCTTCGCAGTAGCCGTATTCGCGATCGATGCCGTTGACGTCGATGCGGTCGTGGAAGCTTGCGTGATAGTGGACGATCAGGTCGGCCGGCGCGGCCATCACCTTCTTGAAGCCTCGTTCGGCCAGGAGTCTGTCGACGTCGGCGCGAACCCGATCGCGGAAGAACGGGTTGTTGTCGAGGCGCGGATCGCCGGTGGTCAGTTCATCGGGCGTCCCCCAGATGTAGGTCGTGTAGTGGGGAAACTGCGCGCCACGCTCGGTATAGGAGCGCACGGTCATCGACGCGCAGCCGGCCAGGGCTGCGGCGACGAAGGCGGCGCCAATCAGTCGGAGTTTCAATGTTGGGGCAAACATGACGATTCTCCTGCGATCAAAATGCTTTCGGGTATTGCTTCATCATCTGGGGCACGGCCTTGTTGATTTGCCGTGTCATCTCGTCCGGGCTGTCGAGCATCTTTTGCACGGGGTCCTGCGACCAGCCGCGCCAGATCAGCTTGTTCGTCTTCGCATCGACGACGTCGAGCACGAGGGTGCCGGCTTCGTAGGTGGTCACGTCGGCCGAGCACTCCTGGCCGATGCAATAGCCGTACGGGCGATCGATGCCAGTCACGTTGAGCCGTTCCGAGATGTTGGCGTGATAGTGGATGAGCAAGTCCGGCTTGCCGGTCGTCACTTGCGTCAGGCCCTTGCGGCTCAGTTCCCGCTCAACGGCGCCCTGGAATTGATCCTTGAACTGCGGATTCGCGTCGAGCCGGGGATCACCGGTTGGCAGCGCGTCGGCGGGGCCCCAACTGAAGGTCTTGTAGGCCGTGAAGTTGGCGCTTGGGTCAACGTGTGAACTGACGCTCATCGTCGCGGGAGCGCAAGCCGCCAGGGCGAGCGCGGGAACCAGAAAGAGTGATGCACGAAGGAAACGGGTCATGACGACACCTCGATGTCGCTAACCTCTGTTGCCAAAGCGATGCCAACAAATGGGGCCGAAAAACGCCGGAACACGGCCGAAAAGGGCCCAATCAAGGGATGATCGGCGCGGACCAGACCCTGACTGCGAGATTTTCCGCACCCGGGCCGGATTCCGCGCTGAGGCGGGGTTCTTGGCTGTGTACGGCGCTAGCCGAAAAGCTTTGCCAGGGAGAGCGTGAACCCCTCAGGATGTCTCTCGAGAAACTTCCCGACGGCCAGGTGCAGGCGCCCCAACAACTCTTGATGATGCAACACGGGACAGGGCGTCACGTAGTGCACCCCATCGATGAGTTCGTGTCGCATCCCATCGTCCGGGAAGAGCACGAAGTCGTCGTAGGTAAGGCGAGTATCGCGCCGAGATGTCGTCGGCATCGCGTCCTCCCCGTCCACGATTGGATTCTACACCGGGCCATGAAGGCCGATTCCCGCGAGCTTCGTGCCACGCGGAATCACGCCTGAAACGGCGCGACAGAAGCGGGCAGGTCTCAGGAATTGCAGTACGAGCAGCGAAGGGGTATCGCAGAAATTGCCAGGCGAGGGCTGAAGCCCTCGCCCTCCATCAGCCGGCACCTCAGGCACCCGCGTACCCGACGCACCCTAATTCCCTCCGGGGCGCTTACCCCATGTCGGCGGAGCGGGTTCGGTGGTTCGGCGATCGACGGGCTTCTCCTTCAACTGCCGCAGCGCTTCTTCCACCGCGCGCTCGAGTTGCGGGTCCTTGCCGGCGATCACATCCTTCGGCCAGTTCTCGACGTCGATGTCGGGCGGCGTGCCCTCGTTCTCGACCGCCCACTTGCCGTCGCGCGTGAAGAAGCCGCCGCGCGGCGCGATCATCGAGCCGCCGTCGATGAACGTCGGCGTGTCGGCGGTGTGCACCAGGCCGCCCCACGTGCGCTTGCCGACCAGCGTGCCGATCTTGCGGTGGCGGAACATCCACGGCATCAGGTCGCCGCCCGAGCCGGCCATCTCGTTGATGATCATCACCTTCGGCCCCCAGATGCCGGCCGAGGGACTGGTGAACGGCACGCGGTCGCCGGCGACGTTGTTGAAGTAGCCGTCGAAGTCGCGGCCGAGCACGTCGATGATGTAGTCGGCCGCCGAGCCGCCGCCGTTGTAGCGCTCGTCGATCACCGCGCCTTTCTTGTCCTGCTGCGCGAAGTAGTAGCGGTTGAAGCTTTCGTAGCCGCCTTGTCCGGTGTTGGGGAGGTAAACGTAGGCGAGCTGCCCGTTGGACATCTTGTCAACGAGGCGGCGGTTGCCTTCCACCCACGCGCGCGTGCGCAGGCCCTGTTCGTTGGCGACGGGGACCACGGTCACCTGGCGAGCGCCCTGGGCGTTGGGCACGTTGTTGACCGTCAGCACGGTCTGCCGGTTGGCGGTGCCGTCGAGCAATCGATAGATGTTGTCAGGGGCAGCGAGATTCACGCCGTTGATCGCGAGGATGTAGTCGCCGGTGGAGACGGTGATTCCCGGCGCCGCGAGCGGGGCGCGCAATTCGGGATTCCAGCTCTCGCCATCGAGAATGCGCGTGATCTTGTAGCGGCCGTTTTCCACCGCGACGTCCGCCCCCAGCAGGCCGCCGGGCGTGGCCGGCACCTCCGGCATCGCGCCGCCGCGGACGTACGAGTGGCCGATCGAAATCTCCGCGCCCATGTTGTCCAGCAGGTAGTTGAGGTCGGCCCGGTGGTTCACATACGGGAGCATCGAGCCGTACATTTCCTTCATCCGCGGCCAGTTGCTGCCGTGCATGTTGGGCACGTAAAGGTAATCGCGCTGGAGGCGCCAGCCCTCATTGAAGATCTGCGCGAACTCGGCCTTCGGATCGAGATTCATCCGGAGGGTCACGTCCAGCCGCCCGTCGCCGGGCTTCGGCGCGTCCTTGTCGGCTGCGCCGACGAGAAAGATCGCCGGGCGCTGATTCGGGTTGGGAGGCGCATTGGGCGCGGCCTGCGGCGCGGGCGTGCGATAGACCAGCTTCTTGCCATCCGCGCTGACCGCGTATTCGGCGACGTTGGCCTGGAAGACGGCGGACTTGCGATCGCTCAAGCGATAGCGATGAAGCGTATTGCCCCGCGTGTCGGGATCGGTGGGCGCCTCGAGGAAGAACACCGTGCCGGAGACGCCGGTCTTCAGCTGCGAATACTCCCTCGACGGCACACCAGGCACGGCGAGGATGCGTTGCTGGATGCCGTCGAAGTCAATTTGCACTGTTGGTGTGGGCGCGGCCGCGGCTTCCTTCGCCGGCGCCGCGGCTGTCGTGCCTGACTCCTCGTCACTCTCGGGGAGGAGCGGGCTGGGATCGGATTTCTTCAACACCGCCACATACAGGGCGAACTTCTCGACGTGGTCGTACGACGTCATGTCGAGCCACTGCGAGCTCAAGCCGAAGTCGGTGGAGGCGAGGAACCACAGGTACTTGCCGCTCGCATCCCACACCGGGAACATCGCGTCGGCCAGGCCGTCGGTGACCTGCTTCTTCTCGCCGGTCTCGACGTTGGCGACCACGATCGTGCGGTACAGCGTGTTGAGGCGCGACGCAAACGCCACGTATTTCGAATCGGGACTCCACGTCGGCGCCAGTGTGCGCTGCGGCACCATCCACGGATCGTTGCCAACGACCCTGGCCTGGCCGCTGGCGATGTCCATCACCCAGACGTTGAGGTTGGTGTCGGTGTACAACAACTTCTTCGAATCGGGCGACCAGGCGGGCGTGTAGTAGAACGCCGCCTTCTGGAACGCGATCTCGCGCGGCGCGGCGATGCCGTCCTGCGCCTCGATCACCAGCTTGTATTCGCCGGACTTGTCGCTGAAGTACGAAATCCACTTGCCGTCGGGCGACCACGCCGGCTGGCGTTCCGCCGATCCGCTGGAATTGGTGAGGTTGCGGACATCGCCCTTCTCCGCCGGGATCGTGAAGATCTCGCCGCGGGCTTCCGCCACCACGCGCTTGCCGGTGGCCGAGATGCCGATGTTGGTCATGCGGGCGGTGACGTCCTCGAAGTGCGTCATCATCCAGGGGAAATCTCCCGCCGCCTTGATCGTGAGCATCTGCGCCTTGCCGGTCTTCGGATCGAGCGCGTGGATGTAGCCGCCCTGCTCGAAGACCACCGCGCCGCCGCCGGCGTCGAGCGCCTTGGCGTCGAAGTCCAGGAACTTCGTCTGTTGCGCCAGCGCCTTGGTGGCGGTGTTGTAGGACCAGACGTTGCCGACGCCGTCACGGTCGGAAATGAAGAACACCGTGTCGCCCACCCACACCGGATCGATGTCCTTCGAATCGGTCCACGGCGGCGTGACGAGATCGAACGTCTTGAGATCGACAATCCAGACCGGGCGATTCTGGCCGCCGCGATAATTGCGGCGTTCGTCGTCCCAGGAATTGTTCATCCGGTAGGCGAGGCGCCGGCCATCAGGAGAAATCTTGCCTTGGTACCCGCGTGGCAGCGGCAGCGGCTCTTCGACACCGCCGGCGGCGGGCACGGTCCAGAAGCGTGGCGCCGCGCTCGGCGCGGCGGTAGCGCGCGACGAGGCAAACATAACGCTCTTGCCGTCTGGCGTCCAGCCCTGAACGGTGTCGGCGCCGGGATGCCACGTGAGCCGCGTGGGTTCGCCGCCATCGACCGGCACCACGTAGACGTCGGTGTTGCCGCCGTAGTCGCCGCTGAACGCGAGCGTCGCGCCATCCGGCGAGAACTTCGGGTTCGTGGTCTGGCCCTGGAAGCTCGTCAGCCGCCGCGCGTTGCCGCCGGCGCGCTCGACCACCCAGATGTTGTTGGCGTAGACAAACGCGACATGCGTCGCGCTGACCGCGGGCGATCGCAACAGGCGCGTGGCTTCGCCCTGGGCGCCGAGATGGACGGTGCCGGACAGCGACACGGCAAGCGCGAGACTCAGCAGCAAGGTGGCCGAACGATGGAGGTTCGTCATGGGCCACATTATCCACGCTTGCAGTAGGATCGGCGCGTTAAGCTGCAACGGAACTCAACCATGACCATACAACCCCTCCTCAAGTGCGCGCCCGTCGTGCTCCCGCTCCTGTTGACGGTGTCGGTCGCGACGCAGCCGGCGAGCGTGCCGGCGTTCACGCCGGTGCAGCCGGAGCTGCTCGGCATCGCCAACTCGTTCTCGAACGCCTGGGGCGACTACGACAACGACGGCGACCTCGACCTGGCGGTATCGCTGGCCAGCGGCGAGGTGCGGCTCTATCGAAACGATGCGGGGATGCTGGTCAGTGTCGGCGCCCAACTGGGGATGCCGCAGGCCGGCAACCAGGAATTGCGCGGCCTGAGCTGGGGCGACTACGACGGCGACGGCTTCATCGATCTCATTGGCGGCGCGACCCTCGCGGAGAAGTTGACCAAGGTCATGCACAACCAGGCTGGGAAGAAATTCGTCGATGTTGCGGCGGAGATCGGCCTCACCATTCCCGGCCGCTCGGCCCGCCAGACCAATTGGATCGACTACGACAACGACGGCGATCTGGATGTCTATTCCACCGATCGGACCGGCGACAACAAGATGTTCAGGAACAACGGCGGCAAGTTCGAGCAGGTGTTCGCCGGTGTGGGTCCCACCGACGGCCGCCCCACGGTTGGCGCCTGCTGGCTCGACATCGACCGCGACGGCGATCTCGATCTGTTTCTCGCCAACCAGTCCGGCGCCACCGATGCCATGTGGCGCAACGACGGTAACGCCTTCGTCGATGTGGCGGCGGCACTCGGGATGCAGGGCCCGAAACGCTCGACCGCTGAAGGCGGCGTCGGCTGCGCGATCGGCGACTACGACAACGACGGGGACTTCGATATCTTCGTCCCCAACTACGGCCACAACCTGCTCTATCACAACAACAGCAACGGCACGTTTACCGAAGTGGCCAAGGCGGTGGGTGTCGGCATCGAGAATCACGCCGTGGGCGCCGATTGGGGCGACTACGACAACGACGGCGACCTCGACTTGTCGGTGATGTCCTACGAAGGCGCCGTCGGCGCGCAAACGCCGCTCAACTCGCTGTTCCGGAACGATGGCGCGAAGGGTTTCGTCAACATCCTCACCAAGGACAGCCCGCTCAACCTGGGCGATCACGGCGTGCAGTTTGTCGACTACGACCACGATGGTGGCTTGGATCTCACGCTCACCGACGGCTACGGGCCGGTGGGTGGTCACTTCGTGTTCCGCAACGCGATGTCCGCCGACGCCAGGAAGCACAGCCTCAGCGTCGTCGTGCTCGACTCGAAGGGGCACCAGACGCGCTTCGGCGCGGAGGTCCGGTTGTTCGACCAGTCAGGGAAGATTGTCGCCGCGCGCGAGGTTCAGACCGGCGGCGGCTACAACACGCAAAGCGCAGCGCCGGTCCATTTCGGACTGGCCAGGCTCGAGCCCGTCACGGTGGAAGTGACGTTCATGGGCAAGGGCGGCCAGAAGAAGCAGACCCTGAAGAACGTCAAGCCTGCCGATTACTACGGCAAGAGTTTGGTGATCCTGGAGAAATAGCCAAGACGTGCGTGAACGTCTGAAATTACGCGCGAGCTCGCGGGCGTCCAGGGCTCGACGGGCGGCGTCCGGATCCACTGGACCCGTGACGCGAACCCGAACGAGGTCCACTGGCGCCGCGACTGTTGCGGCCGCCTTGATGACGACGGCCGGCTTCCGGGAGGGCTTCGTGCGACGACGCCGTCACCGGGAATCCTTCCACCACGACCTGCTCGAGCGGCGCCGGGAGGAGTCGCTGGATGTCGCGCAGCAGATCGCGATCGGCCGGCGATACCAGCGACACCGCGCGTCCCGCCAGACCGGCGCGGCCGGTGCGGCCGGTGCGGTGGATGTAGTCCTCTGCCACCAGCGGCAGATCAAAATTGACGACCAGCGGCAACTGGACGATGTCGAGCCCGCGCGCGGCGATGTCGGTGGCCACGAGCACGTTCACGCGCCCGGCCTTGAAGTCGTTGAGCGCCTTGGTGCGCGCGCCCTGGCTCTTGTTGCCGTGAATCACGGCGGCCTTCACACCGGCGCGTTCGAGATACTCACCAACCCGGTTCGAGCCGTGCTTGGTCTTGCAGAACACCAGCGCCTGGCCCACCGGCGCCTGGGTGAGGACGTGCGTGAGCAGGTCGCCCTTGCGCTGGTCCGACACCGGATGCACGCGATGCGTCACCGTTTGCGCCATCACCTGGCCTTCCGACACATCCACGCGCTTGGGGTCGCGCGTGAAGTCGGCGGACAGGCGGATGACGTCCTGCGAGAACGTCGCCGAGAAGAGCAGCGTCTGGCGCTCGCGCGGCAGCACCCTGAGGATGCGGCGCAGCGGCGGCAGGAAGCCCATGTCGAGCATGCGATCGGCTTCGTCGAGCGTGAGGATTTCAACGCCCGACAGATCGACCGTGCGCTGTTCCATGTGATCGAGCAGCCGTCCGGGGGTGGCGACAATGATGTCGGTGCCCCGGCGGAGCTCGTTCTTCTGCGGGCCAATGGAGACGCCGCCGAAAATCGCGGTGACGCGCAGGTTCGCGGGCACACCGTAGGTCTGCAGCGACTTGTGGACCTGCAGCGCCAGCTCGCGCGTCGGCACCAGGACCAGCGCACGCGGCCTGGTGCGGGTTCCCGCGGGGACGCCGCCCTTGATGAGCAAGCGGTCGATCATCGGCAGGCCGAACGCGGCGGTCTTGCCGGTGCCGGTCTGCGCGCGCGCCAGCAAGTCGGAGCCGGCGAGGACGATCGGAATGGACTTCAGCTGCACTGGCGTGGGAGTGGTGTAGCCCAGTTTCGCGAGCGGATTACAAAGCGAGGGCGACAGCCCGAGAGACACGAACGGCATGCGGAATTACTCCTGTAACGTAGGGCACCGCTTTAGCGGTGCCGATTGCCTGGAGCGTTTCCTGACCGCACACAGCAGGCGAACAAAACGAGCGAGTGTCGCGCCGGATTGGCGCTTTGCGTAAGGCGCCTCTTAGGAGGGCCACGCATCTGAGCTAGCGATTACGAGCGGGAGGCAGGATTCCAGCGAGGGAAATCGAGGGCGCAGCGCAGAGACCTGTCTATTCTACATCAGATCGCGGCAATTGAGGCTTGGCGCGTAAACCTATGCAAAGAGCCTCGTGAGGGAGAGGGTAAATCCCGGGAGGAGCGGTGTCGTCAGCGTGGCGTGATCGCCCGCGCTCAACTGCGCCACCTTCGGGAAGGTGCCGTCCACCGCTCGCTGATAGACCGTCAGATCGAGCGCCTTCGGATCGACGATCCAATATTCACGCACACCGCCGCGATCGAAGAGCTGCCGCTTGATGCCCAGGTCGCGCTTGCGGGTGCTCGGCGACAGAATCTCGATGACGAGAGCAGGCGCACCCTGGATGTTGGGTTCCGTCAGAATATCCAACTGATCGGCGGCGACGAACAGCAGATCCGGTTCGACGACATCCCACGGCGAGAACACCGTGTCGAGCGGCGAGAGATACACCTGGCCCACCTCTGGATGGTCCTCGAGGAAACGTCCGATGGCCAGGTGCAGGCGTCCCAACAGCAACTGATGGCCCCGCACGGGTGAGGGCGTCACGTAGTGCACCCCGTCGATAATCTCGTGTCGCATCCCATCGTCCGGAATGCGGCAGAAGTCCTCGTACGTAAGGCGCGCGTCGCGTTGAGATGCCGTGGGCATCGCCTTGTCCCCCTCCACGATCGGATTCTACACCCGGCCATGAGGGACGATTCCTGCCAGCAGTGTGCCATGCAAGAACAGGCGCGAATCGCCCGGATCGCCGGTCGAGGATCTCAGAAATTGCCGTACGACCAGCGATACGGCATCGCAGAAACCGCGATAGGGACGGTCGGCTATCGAACCCGTTTTGGCGGGAGCATCGCCTTGTCGATGATCGCGACGACGACGTAGTTGGGATCGACCATTTCATTCAAGTCGATACGCGCTACCTTCGAGAGCAATTCGTAGGCGTCAAGTTCCGACAGCCCGTAGTCGTCGTGGATCCACATGATCAACTCCTTGAACGCGATGCGGAGCGCGTCGTCTACCGGCCGGTAGGCGCCCATCGCCATGATCGAGCGCTCGTTCTCGAAGCGCGGCCACTTGATGGCCTTGCCTTTGATCACGTTGACGGACAGCCGCACGTTCATCGGCACCTCGATGCCGGTGCCGCCGACTTCGCCTTCGCCTTGCGCGGCGTGGCCGTCGCCGAAGTAAAGGAGCGCGCCCGACACGCTCACCGGCAGGTAGACCGTGTGACCGACGCTGGCTTGCGGTGAATCCATGTTGCCGCCCCACTCGCCGGGTGTGATCGACATGCGCGATTCGCCGCCGGGCGGCGCCACGCCCAGGCAGCCGAGAAACGGATGCATCGGGATCTTCACCGTAAAGCCCGAGTCGGTGGCCTTGAAGGTGGCCAAATTGTTCTGGTTGTCGATGTCGTAGAACCAGATGCGTTCCGGCAGATCCGGCACCAGCATCGGCGTGTAATTGGTGGGATTGAGCGTGCCGAAGCCCGGCGCCATCGCGCCGACGCCCTGCGTGCCGTTCACGGTGAGGCTCTCGATCTTCACGGCCAACGTGTCACCAGGCTCGGCGCCTTCCACGAAGAAGGGCCCCGTGAGCGGATTGTCGCCCTTCACCATCGACATGGTGTCGCCGGCCTTCTTGATCGCATCGCCAAACGCGTCGAGCGTGTTGGCCTCGATGATGTCGCCCGATCTCACGCGCGCCACCGGCGCGGCGGGGCCATAGACGTATTTCACGTTGGCGATCGTGGCCTGGTAGCGAATGACGCGCCCCGCCTGCGCCTCGCCTGCGCCTAGGTTGCGGCGGGCTACGGCGGGCAAGGGCATCGCCAGTGCCAGGCCGAGCAAACCAAGAATCCAGAAGCGGTACATCACCGTATTCTCCTTCGCAGAAAGTTGAAGCATACTCCGGAGCAAAGGATCGAACATGACTCCGCGATTCAACTACGGGAACGTGGCGCCGGGCGCTTACACGGCGATGGGCGCGCTCGAGGACTACCTCAACGGCTGCGGGATCGAGCACGCCCTCATCCACTTGATCAAGTTGCGAGCCTCGCAGGTCAACGGCTGCGCCTACTGCCTCGACATGCACTGGAAGGATTTGGAGGCGCTTGGCGAGAAGGCCCAGCGGCTCTATTCGCTGGACGCGTGGCGGGAATGCCCGTACTACACCGATCGCGAGCGCGCGGCGCTGGCGTGGACCGAAGCGGTGACGCTCGTCACCAGCGGCCACGTGCCGGATGCGGTGTATGACGAAGTGCGGCCACACTTCAGCGACAAGGAACTCGCCGACCTCACGCTGGCCGTGAGCACCATCAACGCGTGGAACCGGTTGGCGATTGCCTCGCGGACGCTGCCAGGCACCTACCGCGTTAAGGCCGCGAGCTGAACCGGATCAGCCGGGTTCGCCGATCAGCAGGCGATTCTTTGGCGTAATCTCCAGGGGAATGCTCTGCGTTCGCACGCGATAGCCGCGCTGCTCGAGACGCGCCGCCCGCATCAGATCGATGGCGAGTGGCGGATCAACCCAGCCGGTCAGGCCGCCGGCGTCACAAGTGTCCACATCGTGACAACACGGCAACACCGCCACGCGCGCGCCCGCGGCCATCGCCCGTTCCAGGACCAGGTCGGTCAACGCCCCGCACGCGTGGCTCGACACCACGACATCGGAGGGGACCAGTTCCACCGACTCGAGCTCGGCGGACACCAGGGTGATGCGGCCCGCCAGCCGCGGCCACTCACTGACAAGGATTTCATGCAGTCTTGCGCTCGATGCGGGGAGCGATGGGTCCACCGCAAGCGCGTTGGGCGACGAGTCGTCCAGGAGCAGCATCACGTGCGCCAGCAGCCCGTGACCGGCCGCCAGGTCGACGACGCGGCCGCCCCGAAAACGCCGGCGCACCCGCCGCGCCACTTCCCACGCTTCGAACAGCTCCTTGCGCGGCAGGCACCCGGCCCGGCATACGGCGCGCCCCACGCGATCGAGGAGCGTGTCGCCGGGAAACCGGCCCAGGTCGAATTCGGTCAGGCGGTCTTTCGCGCCGGGCGCAAACACGCCTCACAGTACATCCCTTCGACTCCGCTCAGGGCAAGCGGCTACAGTAGGAGTCGAACCGGATGGCCGCCGATCTCAAAGGACCGACTGCGCCGCTGCACCCCGAAGATCTCGCGCTCGCCGAGGCGTGCGCGCGCGGAGATGCCGCGGCCTGGGATCGGTTCGTTCTCGAATACCGGCCCATTCTGTACCGAGCGGCCGATGCGATCGATCGCACCGGTCGCGCGCGCGAGTTGGCCGACGCGCTCTACGCGGAACTCTTCGGCATGAAGGAGCGCGACGGCGAACGTCAGAGCCTCTTTCGCTATTTCCATGGACGCAGCAGCCTGGCCACCTGGCTCCGTGCCGTCCTGTCGCAGCGCTACGTCGATCACATCCGTGCAAGTCGCCGGCTTGAAGAGCTGCCTGACGAGGAAGCCCTCGAATCAAGGCCGGCGCGGCCGGCTGCTCCAGGTCCGGACGCCTCACGCTTTGCCACCGCGTTACAGCAGGTGTTGAGCGACGCGATCGCGGCGCTGGAGCCGCGCGATCGGCTGCGGCTCGGCTGCTACTATG
>JBDTMB010000006.1:0-36010 GCA_039934485.1 Vicinamibacterales bacterium | reverse complement strand
AGCGGCGGCCCTGGTCACGTTCAAGATGGACCCGGCGATGCTGGCGTTTGCCGGGCTTGCGGCGGTTGCCACCGGCCTCGCGTTCGGCTTGTTCCCCGCGCTGCACAGCACGCGTCCCGATTTGGCGGGGACGCTGAAGAACCAGGCGGGCCAGCCCGGCGGCGCCCGCGCCGCGGCGCGGTTCCGCGTCACGCTGGCCACGGTGCAAATCGCGATGTCGATGGCGTTGCTGGTGCCGGCGGGACTGTTTGCGAAGAGCCTGTTCAACATCAGCCGCGTTGACCTCGGGTTGAAGACCGATCATCTCGTGCTGTTCGCGATCTCGCCCGAGTTGAACTCGTACACGCCGGACCGGACGCGCGAGCTCTTCGAGCGCACGGAAGACGAGCTGGCGGCCCTGCCCGGGGTCACCGGCGCGGTGGCGGCGATGGTGCCCGTGCTGGCGGGCGACAACTGGAACAACAGCCTCACGGTGGAGGGCTTCGACGCGGGGCCGGATACCAATACCACGGCCGCCTTCAACGGCGTCAGCCCGGGCTACTTCAAGACGATGAGCATTCCGCTGGTCGCCGGCCGCGAATTCACGCGCGCCGACGCCCTCACCGCGCCGAAGGTGGCGATCGTCAACCAGGCGTTCCTGCGCAAGTTCAATCTCGGCGCCAGCGCGGTCGGCAAGCGGTTCAGCAATGACGGCGGCCCCAACGCCAAGCTCGACATCGAGATCGTCGGCGTCGCGCAGGACGCGAAGTACAGCGACGTCAAGCGCGTCGTGCCGGCGCAGTACTACCTGCCGTACCGGCAGGAAGAGCGGCTGGGGTCGGCATATTTCTACGTTCGCACGGCGCTGCCGCCCGAGCAGCTGGTGTCGTCGATTCCGGTGGTGATGAAGAAGCTCGATCCCAACCTGCCGGTCGAAAACCTCAAGACGATGGACGCGCAGATTCGCGAGAACGTCTTTCTCGATCGGCTGATCAGCCTGTTGTCCACCGCCTTTGCGCTGCTGGCGACGCTGCTGGCGGCGATCGGCCTCTACGGCGTGCTGGCCTACACCGTGGCGCAGCGCACGCGCGAGTTCGGCTTGCGGATGGCGCTCGGCGCCGATGGCGGGATGGTCCGCGGCATGGTCATGGGGCAGGTGGTGAAGATGGCGCTCGTCGGCGGCGTGATCGGCCTGGTGGCCGCCGTGGCCGTGGGCCGCTTCGCCAAGTCGTTGCTCTTCGAGATGGAGGGCTACGATCCGGTCGTCCTGATCGCCGCCACCGTGGCGCTCTCGGTCGTCGCCCTGGGCGCGGGTTTCATTCCCGCGCTTCGCGCGTCGCGGATCGATCCGATGAATGCCCTGAGGTATGAATAGACTCGGCGGCTGCGCCGCCTCGTAGGGCTCGCGCCTTCGGCGCTCGTAGGAGTCGCTCGCTTCGCTCACTCCTGTGGCGCGGCGACGTCCGTCGCCGCGTGAACCAGTTTTCCCAAGAGGACCGAAGGTCCGACTCCCACGCGGGTTGAAAGCCCGCGTCCCACGAGGTCGCGGAGCGACCGCGCCCCAACCGCGCCTGATAGACTCGTCCCATCACGCCTTACATGGCCCAGCTCGACGGAATCCGCGCGATCGCGGTCCTGTTCGTGATGGTGTTCCACTTCATTCCGTGGGTTGATCGCTATGCGCCATTGGGGTCGATGGGCGTCCGGCTGTTCTTTGTCCTCAGCGGATTCCTGATCACGCGCATCCTGCTCGACTCGCGCGAGCGGCCGCTTGGCGCCGCGCTGAAGACGTTCTACGCGCGCCGCTTCCTCCGGATCTTTCCGCTGTTCTATTTCGCGCTGTTCGCGGCCGCGGCGATGAACATCAGCGTGGTGCGGGCCACGCTGGGCTGGCATCTCGCCTACCTGTCCAACGTCTATTTCTATCTCCAGGGCAACTGGCAGGGCGCCGTCTCGCACTTCTGGTCGCTGGCGGTGGAAGAGCAGTTCTACCTCGTGTGGCCGTGGTTGATTCTGTGCTTGCCGCGTGCCGCGGTGGTGTGGGTGGTTGCGGTGATGATTCCGCTCGCACCGCTGACGCGGCTCGTCATCGACCACCCGATGATCTCGGTGTTGCCGACCAGTTGTCTCGACTCGCTCGGTCTCGGCGCGTTGCTGGCGTTCCAGGGCTCTCGACGAGCCCTCGCCACTTCGTGTGTGCTGGTTGGGGCCCCACTGCTGGCAGGCGCCTTATGGCTGCGCTACTCGGGAGCCGGCGCCGGCTACCAGGACTTGTCCACCGAAGCCTTGGCGATGGTGGAAATCGCCACCGACTTCGGCGTGTCGCTGGTGGCGGTGTGGCTGGTGGGGAAGGCTGCGTCCGGCTTCGGCGGACTGGCCGGCGCGATCCTGCAGTGGCCGCCGCTCGTTTACCTGGGAACAATCAGTTACGGCGTTTACGTCTATCACGCCTTCATGCCGTACTTGCTGGGCCGGTGGTTTGGCGGCGCGGCGCAATCGCTCCACTGGTGGTCGCGGTCCGCCATCCTGGCCGCCGCGAGCATCGTGGTGGCGTCGGTCTCGTGGCACCTGCTCGAGCGGCCGATCTTGCGACTGAAGCGCCACTTTCCCGCGTAGCTCTCGGGAGGGCGCTTCTTGTCGGGAGGGCACTGCTTGTCGGGAGGGCACTTCTCGACGGGAAGCAGTTACCGTCCCGGCAGAAGCGGACCCGGCGGTGGCTTTGTCGTCTTCTCCTCGGTCGTGACCTTGAATTGCCGGAAGCGGCTGTACGACGCCTGGCCGAAGATGCGGGTGGGGCGCATCGCGAAGGTGTAGGTCTCCCGCATCTCGATCGGCACCAGCAGGCTCAGCCCTTCCTGGTTGCCGTAGGCCACCTCGATCACCGCCTTGACCAGGGTGTCCTCGGCGATGTGTTCCGTGCGCAGCACGCGGCCGGTGGCCGCTTCCACCCACACCCGTCCCCGCGACGGCAAATCGCGACTGCCGCCGCCGCGGACCAGCGTCTCCGTCGCGGTTTCGTTGAACTCGATCGCCCAGATCTCGCCGGTGACGCTGACCCCGGCAAAGCGCTTCAGGTTGCCAGGACTCACGCGGAGGAAGCGCGATTTGGGCTGATGGTCGGCGGTCAGGAACATCAGCGCCAGGACCGGCATGTTGATCGTCCGCGTCACCGGCCCGATGTTGTAGCGCGCGCCTTCGGTGGCGATCGACTCGGCCTGCTCGCGCGGGTCGGCCTTGGTGTCGACGAAGAGTTTCAGCAGCCGTTCGTCGCGGTCGCGCAGCGGCTTGCCGTCCACTTCGAAGACGTCGCGGAACTGGAGCCAGGGCCCGTCGCCGGTGGGCCTCACCAGCAGCAGGTCGGATCGCAACTCCCGGTGCGGCGTTGGTGGCGTCGAGAACGTCGGGCGCGGTGTGCTGAAACTGCGGACATCCTGCGTGTATTGCTCTTCAGCCACGATGCCGGCGAGCTTGCTTTGGTATTCGGCCACGTACGCGGCCGTGCGGGCGAGGACGGCGCCGAGCGCCGCCTGGCCGCCGGACAATGGCGCGCGATCCTGGGCCAGCAGCGCCCCGGAAGCGGCAAGCACCATCGCCAACGCCAGCGCTTTCATGCGCCCAGTTTACGGGGTCAGGTCACGAAAAACGAGCTGCTCGTTTTTCGTGACCTGACCCCGTAAACTGATCGCATGGAAAAGATCATCGTCCATGCCAAGTTTCATACCGGTCACCGCCAGTTGGGCTACCCCGGCAAGTGCAAGTTTGTCCACGGGCACACGTGGCAGGGGACGGTGTCGGTGGCGACCAGTGAATTTCCGCGCGACGAGCTCGATATGTCGCTCGACTTCGGCGACATCAAGGACGTCATGCGGTTCATGGATCACAAGATGCTCGTCACCGAGCAGGACCGCTCGTTCATGGATGCGAACCTGTTCGAACCCGAAGGCGTCGTGCTGCTCAAGGGCAACGGGCCCAGCGTCGAGAACGTGGCCCACTACGTGTTCGACGGCGTCGCCGCCCTGATCGCGGCGAAGTACCCGGGCAAGTCGCTTCGTTACACGATCGAAGTGTCGATCCAGGAAACCGAGAACAACATCTTCGTGGTGCAGAAGGACGTCACCATCTAACAGGGATCAGGGATCAGGGATCAGGGATCAGAATCGCGCGACATACCTCACCGCGATCCCGCGTCCCGGCGCGTCGATGCCCCACGAGATGCCGCGGTAGTTCTTGTCGGTGAGGTTCTCGACGTCGATCAGGACCTGATGCGGGCCAAGCCGCAGGCCGCCGCGGACGCCGAACGCCACGTAGCCCGGCACGGCGGAGAACAGCACGCCGGAGTTGACGCCGACGCCGAGCACCCGGTCCTGGATCTGCGCGAGGGTCTCGCCGGTCGCGGTGAGCACGTCATCCGCGGTGCCGATCGCGCCGTCGGGGCCGGCCGCCACCCATCCGCGATTGGTCGCGCCGTTGAGGAAGAAGGCCCGCATGTTCGTGCGGTTGCGCGGCGATGCGGTGCGCCGGTCGGTGAGGTCGAGCGACGAGAGGTTCGATTGCTCCGCCGCGGCATGCAGGTACGGCTGCACCCACCAGCGGCCGCCGGCCGGCGCGTACTGCAGCATCACGTAGCCATCCGGCGCGGGAACGCCGCCTTCGATGTTCGGCGCGAGGCCGGTGGCAGTGTCCTTGACCTCGTAGTAGGTGAACACGGTCTGCAACGTGAACGCCGGTGCGAGCTTGAAGCGCCCCTGGTGCTCAACCCCCCAGCTGCGCGCGTTGTCGAAGTTGGCGCGCACCAGCACCGGCGTGGCCGCCGCCGCCACGAAGACGGCGCCGTTGGCGTTCTGGGCAGTGATGGCCTCCGTACCGAGCGAGGTGCCGACCGCGCCCGGCGGAAGGATCAAGGTCTGCTTGGCGATGTTGTCGTAGATGTGGTTGACGAAGACCGTGAACGACGCGCTGCCGCGGGCCGAGCTGTAGCGGACGCTGCCCTCGACATTGAAACTCGATTCCGGCACGAGCTGCACGACCGGATCGCCAGTGGCGATGGCGGTGGCGTCGGCGGTGGTGCCGACCATGGCGTTCCGGCCGGCGACATCGGGCGACGCGACCTCGAAGCCCGAGCCGGTGAGCCCCAGCGTGCCGAGGTCGGTCATGTGGGGCGCGCGGAACCCGCGGCTCGCGCTCGCGACCACCGCCCAAGGCTCCGCCGGCGTGAAGACGGCGCCGGCGCGGAACGTCAGGCTGCTGGTCGAGAACGAATCGTCCGGCCACAACGGCTTGCCGCTGACGACCGGCGCCTCGGCGGCACTCGCCGTGTACGACACGCTCCCGGCGCGCAGTGCGCCGACGAGCCGAAGCCGGTCGTTGGCGGCGAAGGTGGTTTGCGCGAAGGCGCCGCCCTGCGTGAAGGTGGCATGACTCGGTACCCGCGGCCGGCGCGCCGAGACCGCCCCGGTGACCGGATTCACGTTGAACGAATCGGAGACCAGCTCTTCCCGCTGGAGGTCGCCGCCGAGTTGCAGTGTCTGGCGCGCCGAAACCGTCTTGCTGATCGACGCCGTGACCGCATTCGAGGTCGTGCGCTCCGGTTCGTGGCCGATGGTGGCCGTCTTGCTGCCTTGCCCGCCCTGGTTCACCCGCTCCTCGCGCTGGCTGTTGATCGCGTAGGTCACCGTGCCGTGATCGAACCAGCCGAGTCCGCTGCGTTCCAGGCGCGCATAAAACAGATCCAGTCGCAGGTCGTTCAATTGCGAGATCAAGTTGCCGTCGCCGCCGAGCAACTGGTCGTAGCGGTCGCCCTGATCCTGCCGCGTGGCCGCATACGACGTCACCAGCTGGGTGCGCGGGCTGGGCGTCCAGTTGGCCTTGAGCATCCCGGCCATTTGCTGAAAGCCGGTGTCCGGCAATCGTTCCGTCATCACGGCGCTCGACGGTACGCCGAGGAAGCGGGTCGCCGCCGCGTGCGAGTCGATGCCATCACCGGTGCGGATGTCGCCGACCTTGCGCCCGCCGGCGGAGGCGAACAGGCCGAATTTCTGTTTGCCGATGGAAATCGCGGCGTTGCCGCCGCCGCCCTGGTGTGCGGTCTGGCCGCCGGCCCCCACCTCGCCGCCGATACGGGTCCCGCTGGCGGCAAGCTCCGGAGTGCGCGTCAGGAACTGCACGCTGCCGCCCAGCGCATCGCTGCCATACTCGGCGCTGCTCGGACCGTGGATCACCTCGATCCGATCGACGGCGCTCTGATCGATCAGGTTGAGGAACGTGTTGACCCCGCCGCGCTGCGCGCCGTTTGAAAACCGCACGCCGTCCACGAACACGTTCACCTTGTTCCCCGTGAGTCCCCGGATGAAGATGCCGGCCATCGTCGGGCTGGTCTGCTGGAGGTGCACGCCGGTCTCTTCCGCCACGGCCTGGGCGACGACGGTCCTGGCCCGCAGGTCGACCTGGTCGCGGGTGATGACGGAGACGAATTGGAGGGCTTGGTTGCGGTCTTCGGCGAGACCAGGGGTCGAGGTGACGGTGACGGCTTCTTCCACGGCAGCGACGCTCAGGATGATCGTCGCGGGTGGGGAGGTGCCGGAATACGTCAGCGCCATGTCGCGGGTGGTGAAGCCCCGCGCCTGGACCCGGACGAGATACTCGCCCGGTTCGAGGACCGGAACCGTGAACGCCCCTGCGGCGTCGGAAGTCACCGCGATGACCACCGCCTGGCGCGCGGTCAGCACGGTGATCGTGGCGCCGGCGACCACGCCGCCGGATTCATCCTTGACGATGCCGGTGAATTCGGAGCCTTCGGTGACGTCGGGAATGCACAAGGCAAAGAGCGCGACGATCGCGCGAAGTGATTTCATGGCCTGCACTACGGTACGTAGCGCCGCTGGTTACTACCAGCAATCGTAGGTTGGAAGACCGGCGCTATCGTCCCAGGTCGACGATCGTTTCGACGACTTCGTGGGTGGCCTGGCGCACCGCGGCATTGAACGGACCGGCCACGAGCAGGATCGTCGCGCCCACGCCCACGAGGCGCCCGAAAGCCGGCCAATTCGAGCGCGCCGGAGCCGCATCGTCTTCGAGCAGCCGGCGGACGCGCCGGTCGAGGCCGTCGGCTTCGACAAACGGACTCACCGTCGCGGCCGTCCACGACGCGGTGGGCGCGAGGCCGGCGATCTTGACGAGCAACGCCGCGAGCTCGGCACGTGCCATCCGTTCGCCCGAGGTGGCCGCATCATCGGCCGCGTCTTCGGCGGCGCCGGACCACGCCGCGGCAATGTCGTCGTGATCCGCCGTCCAGCGCAGGACGTCGGGCGCCGCGGCGATCAACCACCGCCTGAGATTGTCGCGCGAGCGCAAGTGGCCGCGTTCGTGCGCGACGATGCGGGCGAGTTCCTGTTCGCTGCACGCGTCGATCACCGATTGCGCGGCGACGAGTTTCGGGGAGAACACGCCCACCAGGGCCACCACCGGCGCCAGCGTCTCCACCACGAACGCGGGAACACCGGCCGGCGGGTTGAACGCGATCGGCGCGGCCGTACTGAGCCACGCGCGTTCGAGCCGCCAGGTCGCCAGCACCGCGCGCGAGGCGATCAGGACACCGGTAGCCAGCAGCCACGCGCCCATCACCGCGAGCGCCAGGAGCACCGGGCCGACCGCTTCCGATTCCTGCCGCGGTTCAAACGCCAGGTAGCCCGGCACGACCACGATCACGGTGACGAGCGCCGCGCCGACCGACGGCAGCGCGCGCAACGATGTCAAGCGCCACGCCCGGGTCGCGGGCGCGGGGTGATCCCGGTCGATCAAGCCGGCCCGCCACACCGCGGCGGCGGCCGCCGACATGAGCGTGCTCACCACGGCGTAGCTGGCGAGCGCGACCGACAGGACGAGCATCGTGGGGCCCATCATTCATCCTTCCTGGCGAGGACGTCGCGGCGGGCGCGCACGAGCTTCTCCAGTTCGTCGAGCAACCCGCGATCGCGATTGCCCACGGCATCGACAAACATCGACAGGATCGGACGCACCGACGACAGCTCGCCCGGCAGCAGCGTCGCGAGCGCGGAGCCGGCGAGCCGCGACTGCAGCTCGTCGCGGGTCCACGCCGCGCGATAGAAGAACGCGCGGCCCGATTTTTCGCGGGTCAGGACGCCCTTGCGGAACAGGCGATCGAGCGTGGTCATCAAGGTGGTGTAGGCGACGCGTGGAAAATCCGGCTGCAGGTCGCGCACGCAGGCCGGCGCGGGCCTGGTCCACAGCGCCTCGAGCACGCGCCGTTCCAGCGGACCAAAAACCGCCTCGAGATGCGAACCGTTTCGGCGCAGGACGTCGGACATGGCTTGGTGAGAGATTATATAAGTAGGGCGCCCTTTTAGGGGTGCCGAGCCCGATGTCCATCGATACCGTCTTTCTCGACGCCGGCGGCGTGCTGGTGCACCCCTCGTGGGCGCGGGTCAGCGACGCGCTCTCGCGCCACGGCGTGACCGCCACCGTCGCGGCCCTCGCCGCCGCCGAACCGCGCGCCATGCGGGAGCTGGACCAAGCCACGGTGATTGGATCCACCGACGACCGCGCCCGCGGCTGGCTCTATTTCGATCTCGTGCTGCGCCACGCCGGCCTCGAGCTGTCATCCGCCACCGATGCGGCGCTCGCCGATCTCCTCGACTATCACCGCACCGAGAATCTCTGGGAACACGTCGAGCCCGAGGTGGTGCCGGCGCTCGACGCCTTGCGCGCGCGCGGGCTCCGCCTGGTCGTGGTGTCGAACGCCAACGGCCGGTTGCGCCACCTGTTCGATCGCCTCGACCTGACCCGCTGGTTCGATCACCTGCTCGACTCGCACGAGTGGGGCGTGGAGAAGCCGGACCCTAGGCTCTTTCAACACGCGCTCGAGGCGTCGGGCGCCACCGCCGATCGGACGATTCACGTCGGCGATCTCTATCACGTGGACGTCGTCGGCGCGCGCCGCGCCGGGCTTCGCGACGCGGTGTTGTTCGATGTCGCCGATCTTTATCCGCACGCGGACTGCACGCGTGTCCGCACGCTCGACGAGCTGGTCACGGAATTGGACAGTCGGAGAATTGGAGAGCGACGGCTTTAGCCGTCGCTCGCGGCGAGGGCTAAAGCCCTCGCCCTCCATCGGCACGAGGGCTAAAGCCCTCGCCCTCCATCGGCACGACGGCTAAAGCCCTCGCCCTCCGTCAGGTCGAGGCGGGACCAGCGGGAACCACACCCGGAACCGCGTGCCCTGAGCCGCCGCCGTCGTCACCCGCAGGGCGGCGTGGTGGCTGCGGACGATGCCGCGGACGGCGGCCATGCCGAGGCCGCGCCCGGTTTCCTTCGTCGAATAGAACGGATCGAACATGCGCGCCAGCGTCTCGTCGTTCATGCCGTGCCCGTTGTCGACGACGTCGATGAAGATGTAGCGGCCGGGTGCTTCGTCGGCGCCGTAGGTCATCTGCTTCATCTTGTCGCGGTCAAGGGTTTCGGCGCCGGTCTCCACCGTGACGACGCCGTCTTCATCCACTGCTTCGGTGGCGTTGATGATCAGGTTGAGCACGACCTGCCGAATCTGTGTGGGATCGGTCTCGACCAGCGGCAACGCGCCGGGGCTCTTGTAGATCAGCGTGCAGTGGCGGGCCACCGACGCCTCGAGCAGGTCGACCATCTCGCGCACCAGCGCGTCCAGGTCGACCTTCTCCGCGACGACGCGGCCGCCACCCGAATAGGCCAGCATCTTCGACACCAGGTCAGCGGCGCGCTGCGCCCCGATCACGATGGCCTCGGCCGTCCGGCGCTGGCTGGACTCGGGCGGCGCCTGCATCGCCAGCAGATCGGCGTTGCCGAGGATGCCGGTGAGCAGGTTGTTGAAGTCGTGGGCCACCCCGCCGGCGAGCACCATCAGGCTTTCGGTCTTCTGCTGCTCCTGCATCCGCCGCTCGAGCGCATACCGCTCGGCTTCGCCGCGGCGGCGCCGCGAGATGTCGTGGACGATCACCAGCCAGCCGACGAACCGGCGCTGCGGATCGCGCACCGCCGAGACCTTGACCTCGAAGTAGCGCGGGCCCGGCTCGGTCTTGACCACCGCCGGTTGCTCCGTGATGTTGATGTCGTCGGCCACGGCCTGCGTCCACCACGACACCACTTCGTCGATCGGCCGGCCGAGGCTCGAAGGCGTGCAGCCGGTGTAGCGCTCGGCGGCGCCATTGAGATCGACGATGCGGCGATGCGAATCGAGCACCAGCACGCCGTCCTCCATGCTGTCGACCACCATGTCGCGCGCGACCGGCACCAGGCCGAACAGGCGATAGCGGTACATCCCCAGCGTCAGGCAGGCGCCCGACACCGTGAACGCGATTGGCGTGAGATCGAGGCCGGCGACCGGCATCATGCGGGTGAGATACAGCGCGTTGCCCACCCACGGGACGATGGCGCCAACCAGGATCAGGACCGTCTGCCGGCGATACGGCGGCGGAAAACTCCGCAACCCGCGCACGAGGATGACCGTGGCGATGGCCATCAGCAGGTAGGCATAACCGGCGTGCACCCAGTACCACGGGCCGCCGGTGTAGTGCAGGCGCGTGCCGAAGGGCGTGGCGACCGGCGTGATCGCCGCCCACTGCAGGTGGTGCCGCTCGTTGGTGGCGACGAGGAGCACCGTGACAATCGGAATCACCCACACCAGCAGGCGCAACAGGCGATCGGCCGGCCAGGAGGTGCGCGCGTATCGGCTCGCATAGAGCAGCCACAAGACGCTGGTCGGCGCGATGCCGAGGTACTGGATCTTCGCGATGAAGATGCGCGTCGGCGTATCCTCGACGAGCGTGTGCATCGCGCTCGTCAGGCTCCACACCCCGACCGCGAGCATCAGCCAGCCAAACGCCGAGCTGCCGGGCACCGACCGTCGGCTGCGGGCCACGACGGCGGCCCAGACCGCGAGACCGGTGGACGCAAACAGCGCGAAGGCCTGAAGTGAGGTCTGCCAGAACACGAGGGCATCATTATCAACCGAAGCCTGGCCGCGCCGTTGCGGAGAATTGGTTAAAGGGCTGTCCAACAAGCGGTTAGGGCCACCCGGCCAGTGCACGATGGTTGAGCTGGGCAGCCACGGGCGTCGCCGGCTCCAGAGGGGTTTTCTGGTAAACTACACGGTGCTGTAGGGGAGGGCCGCCCGAGAGGCGGCCTTCCGTGTTTCAGGGTCATTCCCGGTCCTGTCCTCACGTGTCTGGTGTTTCACGACAGCCTTCAGTAGGTGCCGCCCCGAAGGATCCGAACTGGGATCGCGGGTCACTGCCAGCGGCCGGCGGCCCATTCGAACGGGCTGTGGCAAGGCGTTCTCGCGTAGCGAGACGAGGAGAAGACGATGGGTCGGAAGTTGTACGTGGGGAATCTGCCTTACAGCGCGGCGGAGCAGGACCTTCAGGAGTTGTTCGAAAAAGTCGGCCCCGTTGAATCCGTCACGGTGATGCGCGACATGGCCACCGGACGTGCCCGTGGATTTGGTTTCGTGGAAATGGCCACGGATGAGGGCGCGCAGAAGGCCATCACCGAATTGCACGAATCGCAGCTCGGTGGACGAACACTCACTGTGAACGAAGCGCGTCCCAAGGAAGCCCGTGGCGGTGGCGGTGGTGGCTTCGGCGGTGGTGGTGGCGGCAATCGCGGCGGCGGCGGCGGCTTCGGCGGCAATCGCGGCGGCGGCGGCGGCGGCGGCGGACGGCGCGAGCCGCGCTGGTAGTCCTGGGCTGATTACGAAATGGCCACACGAGGACCGCTCGGTAGAGGAAAGCGAGAACGGGAACGCGCTCGCGTCGAAAAGCAAAAGCAGAAAGCGGTTCGCCGCGATGAAGCCAAGCAACGACGCAGCCAGACGGGCCCCAACGATCCTGCAGGTGTTGATCCGGACATCGCGGGGATCGTCCCCGGTCCACAAGCCAACCCCTGGCTCGATGATCTCGAGGACGAGCCCGGCGAAGACTCGGAAACTTCCAAAAACTAGAAGGGGTGGGCAAACCTAAAGGTTTGCCCCCACCTGTCCCTTCACACCTGTCCCTTCACTTCAATCGCGCATTGACCAGTTGCGCGACCGTCGCAAACGTCGTCTGCGCGGCGTTGAGTCCCAGCCTGAAATCCTTGTCCGAGAAGGTCGCAAATACATCGGTCGGCTGGTGCCAGTGCGGATCCCAGCCGTTGCCCACCTGCGTCCCGCGCTCGTTTTCACGCAGGCTCACTGACGCCACCAGGTCCATGAACGACGTCGAGTCGGTGTTGGTCATGTGCGGGCCGATGTTCGCCGGATAGTCGGTGGCGTACTTCTCGTTGGCCAGCTGCGTCACGTGCGCCAGCGCCTTGGACTGTTCCGCGAACTTCGAATTGACCTGGTATTCGATGTTGACGTCCGCTTCCGGGCGCTGCTCGGGGCTGACCGTGCCGTCTTCGCGCGGCATGCCGTGGTCGAACATCATCATGTCGTGCTGGAACATGCCGAGCCACCTGGGTTCGGGATAGCGGCCGGAGCCCGGCGGGTTCTCCTTGCCCTGCAGCGGGCCGCGCTGATCGGCGTAGGCCCTGCTCCCGTTGAGTCCCGTCTCTTCGTTGTTCCACAGCGCGAAGCGGATCGATCGATCCGTCACCACGTCGGGCGAGCTGAAGACGCGCGCCAGTTCCATCACCAGCGCCGTCCCGGAGCCATCGTCGTTCGCCGCTTCACCCCAGCCGTGGCCGTCCATGTGGCCGGCGATGATGTACATCTCTTCCGGATGCGTGCTGCCGATCTTCGTGCAGTAGACGTCTTCGCGCGGGCCATCGGTGGCGGGCTGCGTGTTGAGGGCGCGCAGCTTTTCATCGGGCTGCTTCAGCGGATCGGTATTGACGCCGGTGCGGGCGCGGACCCCGCGCGGGCGACCGCCGCCCTGCGCCGTGGGGATGGCGTTGGGATCCGCCGTCCGCGGCGTGTTGCCGCGGTTCGGATTCGGCGGCGGCGTCGTGTAGGTGTACTTGATCCGCTCGACGTTCGCGCAGCCGTAGCTTTTCAGCTGCGCCTCGATCCAGTCCACCGCGGCACGATTGCGATCCGTGCCCTGGCGCCGGTCGCCAAACTGCGTGAGGCCCTTCACCGTGGCCTTGTATTTCTCGAGTTCGAGCCGGCCGATCAGGGTCCGGATCGGATCGGCCGCAGCCGGGGGTGTCGCGGGTTGTTGCGCCTGCAGGGAAGCGGTCAACGCGACCACGGCGCCCAGTCCCATCATCATTCGTCGCATAGGTGTCCTCGCCACTCTTGCCATGGCGCCAATCATACAACCGGCCGGCGCTCCAGCCGGCTTCCGGTTACCGGCTGTCCGGCGACGCGTACCGCACGATGCGCACCGCCTCGAGCGTCACCAGCCCCTCGGTGACGAGTTCATCGACGATGGGCAGGAACGCATCGACCTTCTCCTCCGAGTCCACGATCTCGATCAGGATCGGCAGGTCGGTCGACAATTCGAGGAGCTTCGCCGTATGGACGCGCGAGTGGCGGCCAAAACCCATCGGGCCGCGGAGCACCGTGGCGCCGGCCAGGTGCGCCTCCCGGGCGCGGCGCACAATCGCCTCGTAGAGCGGCCGATCGCGTCCTGGTTCCTTGTCGCTCTCGCCGATGAAGATGCGCAGCAACACCCCGGTCTCCGGCAGTTTCATGGTGCGGACTCCTGTCGCGGCACTGGTTTGCGTGGTGGAGATGATGTCCCTGGCAGTCATCGCGGCCGTGGTCTGGTGCGGGCCGGCGCGGTAGAGCAGCACGTGCGCGCGCTCGAGCGTGATGACCCCCTCGCGAAACACCGGCTCGACCTTCGCCAGCAGCGCCTCGATGCGCGCCGGCTCGTCGACCACCTCGACGATCATCGGGAGCTCCTGCGCGATCGACCAGGTGCCCTCTTCGAGGATCGAACCGTCGGGGCGCAGGCCGTAAAAGCCCTTGAGCACGGTGGCGCCCTGCAGGCCTTCGTGGTGCGCGGTCTTGACGATCCATTCGTACAGCGGCGACAGGCCGTGCCGCACGAAGTTCGAGAGCTGAAAGCGGCAGAGCACCTGCTCGGCGTCAATCTTCATGGCAGGGGCTCAGGCCAGCCAGGCCTTGGCCAGGACGATGCCGGCGCGGACGGCAAGCAGCCCCAGGAACAGGCTCGCGAACATGTTCGCGGTCGCGGTGAGCCAGGAGCCATCGTCGATGAGTGCGTGGGTCTCGAACTCGAACGTCGAGAAGGTCGTGAAGGCTCCCAGGAAGCCCACGCCGAGGGCCAGACGCATGGCCTCGGAACTGGGGAACACTCGCTGCGCGATCACCGTGCCCAGCACACCGAGCAGGAACGATCCACTGACGTTGATGAGGAACGTGCCCAGCGGAAACCGCGTTTCAAACATGGCCCCGACCATCCGGGCGACGACGAACCGGGCGTTGGCGCCGATGAATCCGCCAATCCCGACGAGGAGAAACGGCATGTATGACATTGCGCTCCTGTGCCGGTCGCTGCCGGGCGGTCATTACTGCGCAGTCCCACGCATGTAACGCTGACCACTGCCGGGCTGTCTAACCAAGAAATTCCCTGGAAATACCTTGGGGACCCTGGCGCGAACTGGCCTTACGATCTTTGCGTCACATCATACAGTCGTGTTGTACTGCTGAGTTACCAATGAAACGGATCGCCGCGCTAGCGGCCACTCTTGCTGTTTGCGTCATTTCCGCGAGTACACGCGTCGCCGGCTCCACCACGGCCGAGCTGTTCGATTCGAGCAAGCTGCAGCGAATCGACCTCTGGCTGCATACCGCGGACTGGGAGAAGCTCAGGCAGAACTTCCAGACCAACGAGTACTACCCGGCCGACCTGACCTGGAACGGCGAGACCATCCGCAACGCCGGCATTCGATCGCGCGGCGCCGCCTCGCGGAACGGCACCAAGCCCGGCCTTAAGGTGGACTTCGATCGCTACGACAGCGACCAGCGGTTTCTCGGGTTGAAGTCGCTCGTCCTCGACAACCTCGCCCAGGATGCGTCGGGCATTCACGAGACGGTGACCAACTGGATGTTCGCCAGGATGGGGATCCCTGCCGCCCGCGAGGTGCACGCGCGTCTCAACGTCAACGGCAACTACGCCGGCCTCTACGCCGTGATTGAGCCGGTGGACAAGGTGTTCCTGGCGCGCGTGTTCGGCAGCATCGGCGACGACGTGCAGAACGACGGCTACCTCTACGAGTTCAACAAGGTGGCGGTCTGGGACTTCAGCTATCTCGGCTCCGACCTCGCGCCCTACAAGGCGTACTTCGAGGCCAAGACCCACGAGACGAAGACCGATGAGGACCTCTACCGGCCCATCGAACGGCTCTTGCGCCTTGCCAACGAGACGCCGGCCGCGGATTTCCCAGCGGTCCTGGGACCGTACCTCGACATCAACGGACTGGTCCGCTACCTGGCGGTGCAGAACGTCGTGGCCGAGAACGACGGGTTCCTCGGCGAGTTCGGCGTGAACAACTTCTACCTCTACCGCCTCGAGCACTCCGAGCAGCACGTCTTGATCCCGTGGGACGACGACCTGGCGTTCAACGGACCCACCTACGATGTGCTGAACGGGGTCCAGCGCAACGCCCTGGCGTCGCGCCTCATGGAGAACCGGGACTATTTCGCGCTCTACGTGCAGGCGCTGCAGGAGGTGGTGAATAGCGCGGACGTGCGCCCTATCGGCGAAGCGATCGGCCCGCTCGAAGAGGAAATCCGCCGGCAGATCGGGTTGATCGACGAGGCCATGCTCGAGGATCCGCTGAAGCCGTGGACCGCCACCGACTACACGACGGGCCGCGACCTGATGATCCAGTTCGCGCCGCAGCGCCTTCGCTACGTCGGGTGCGAAGTGGCCCGCCTCACCGGCGCCCCGCCTTGCTAAACTAAAAGGGATGCGACGCACGACTGTCGTGCTGGCTGCACTGCTCGTCTATGGTGCGCTGCCGGCCCACGCGCAAGCCCCAGCCCCTGCACCCGAGCCGCCGCCGTCTGTCGAAGGCTCGGCACAATTCTCGTTCCTCGACACCCGCGGCAACGCGCCCACGCAGTCGCTGGGCACTGGCGGCGACCTCACGTGGCGACCCGGGCCGTGGGCACACCACGCCAAGGCCGTGTTCGCGCAAAACCAGACCGACGGCGAGACGAGCGCGCGGTCGCTGGCCGCGTTGTTCCGCAGTGCCCGCACGATCAACACGCGGCTGTCCGGCTATCTGCAATACGACTACCTCCACGACGTGTTTGCGGGCGTCAACCAGCGGCACATCATCGAGGGCGGTGTGTCGGCCAAGGCGGTCGATCGTGAACGCCAGAAGCTGCGAGTGGACGGCGGCATCGGTTACCTCAACGAGCAACGCCCGGACGACGCTCTGCAGTCGGCGACGCTGAGCGCCGGAGCGCTGTACCGGCTCCTGATCTCGAAGACGGCCGATTTCCAGTACGAGCCCAGGTACTTGTTGACGCTGGCGGACACCGGCGCCTGGAAATTCGACCAGCTCGCGGCGCTCAACGTGGCCATCAACGCGGTGTTCTCGCTGAAGGCCTCACACACGATTCGCTACTCAGCGGATCCACCGGCGGGATTCGAGAAGACCGACACCATCATGGCGGTGTCGCTGGTGGCGAAGATCAAGCGGCCGTGAAGGGCGGCCGCGTTCAGCCGTCGGTAGCCGAACGCGGCCGGTTGGTTCGTGTGCCTCAGAAGAGGAACTTTGCCGCGAGCTGCACGTTGAACGGCTCGCCGGCGCCGATACCCGGCGCGCCGTTGGCGTTGCGGGTGTTGGTGATCAGGCCGAAACTCGTGGAGCTCGACATCGTCGTGCCCGGGTTCGCCCAGTTGGTCGTATTCAACAGGTTGAAGATCTCCAGGCGCAGCTGCAGCGAGGTGCCTCCGGTGAGCTTCGTCGTCTTGAACACCGACAGGTCGACGGTCTTGAACCCGGGGCCATACAGCGCATTGCGCGCCATGTTCCCGTAGGTGCCGGCGGCCGGCGCCGCGAAGGCCGCGGGGTTGAAATACTGGAACGATTGCGGCGTCGATGCCGCAACGATGCCGGCGTAGGGGTCGCCGATCTGGTTGGGCCGATCCTGTCGTTCGCCGGTGCCGCTGTTGTCGGTTCCGGTCGTGATGGTGAAGGGCGTCCCGCTTTGGAGCGTCACGATCGTGTTGACCTGCCAGCCGTCGCCGAACCGCCCCGAACCGAACGCGGGAATGTTGTAGGTGAAACCGGCGGTCGCGACGTGACGGATGTCGAAGGCGGCGTTGCCCCAGTCGGCTTCGATGTCGTACGAATTGAGCGGCAGGGTGTTCCGCGCCTCGGAGCCGTTGTCCATGGCGTGCCCCAGGGTGTAGTTCAAGCGGCCCGAGAGGCCATGCCACTGGCTCTGGATCAGCGACAGCTGCAGCGAGTTGTATTCCGAGCGGCCAATCGATTCGAGCACGTTGATCGCGGCCAGCTCCGGATACTGCGTCGCGTACGGACGGCGCGCCTGCGACAGGCTGGCGCCGGGGGTCGCCTGGTTGATGTCGCGCATGAGCGCCAGGCGGTGGCCCCTCGTCCCGACATAGCCCACCTGCATGATGGTCGAGCGTCCGAGCTGGTGCTCGACGTTCACGTTGAAATTGACGACGTACGGCAACTTCAGGTCCTGGCTCACGCCAAACGCGCCGAACGGGGGCACCGGCGTCGTGCCGAAGATCGGCACGTCCTTCGTGACGGTCTGCCGGCGCTGCGTGATCGAGTACACCGGCGTCTCGCCGCCCGGGTTGTTACCGACCCCGAGCGCCCCGCCGTTGGCAAAGCCAGTGTTTGCCGTGAAGAACGCCACCGCGAACATGTCGTAAAAAAGGCCGTAGCTGCCGCGAACCACGGTCTTGCGGCTCTCGGTTGGCAGCCAACTGAAGCCCAGGCGCGGCGAGATCGCGTCCTTCTGGGACGGGTACAGCGAATCGGTCGACACCATGCCCTGGTCGGGCAGGAAGTTGGTGAGCTTCGCGTCGCTGGCGCCCAGGACGCCAGGAATCGTGTAGCGGGCGCCGAAATTGAGCGTCAGGCTCGACGTGGCGGACCAGACATCCTGGACGAACAGGTCGGCGGAGTTCTGGAAATAGTCGTGGCGCGTGTTGCCTTGCACGATGATGCCCGTCACGTAGCTGCCCGCCATGAAATCGGCCAGCGACTTCAGCGCCGCGCTCGCCTGCGAGGTCGGCAGCGAGGCCCACGGACCGACCGTGCCGTCAAAGGTGAAGGTGCCGCGCTTGTTGCTGTCGTAGAAGATGCTCAGGTCCGCCAGCCGCATCTCGCCGCCGACCTTGATCTGATGCGCGCCCTTCGCATACGACACGCTGTCGGTGAAGTGCAGCGTCTTGTCGACGCGGCCCAGGGGTTGCGTCCCGCCAACCGCGGCGAACCCGTTGATCGTGAAGTTGGGCGGGCCGGCCAGGTCCGGGTCGGTCACCCCGGTGTTGAAGCCGAGCGCAATCGGATTGGCTGAGGGGTCGTACGAGTTGAACGTCTGCTTGAAGTAGTTGAAGCCGACGACCAGCTGGTTCACGAGGTGCGACGTGAATACGGACGTCGAGACCAGCGACACGTTGTGCATGCGGCTCGGCACGGCCTGGAAGTAGGCGAGGTACGGCGAGTTCGTGGTCGCGACCTGGTCGCCGCCGCCGCCGAAATACCGCGACGACAGGCCGTACTTCTGGTTGAACTGTTGATCGATCTTGAAGATCCCGTTGGCGCTGTCGTAGGTGTTCTTGTCGGTGCTGACGAAGTTCTGGGCCGTCGCCGGGCCGGTGCGGCTCTCCTGCGGCCAGAGCGAAAGCAGGTTCACGGCCACCGGATTCACCGGCACGCCGAACTGGTTCAGCAACTGGGTCGCGCTCGCCACCCAGGCATTCGACGGTGCCGTCGTCGGGATGGTGTTGCCGGCGGTCAGTTTCTGGATTTCGAGGGTCGTGAAGAAGAACACCTTGTTGCGGGCGATCGGACCGCCTGCCGAGAAGCCGTACTGGTTGTTGCGAATCGGCCGCTTCGGCGTGCCGGGCGCCGCCACCGGCGAGTTCGCCGCCAGCTTCTCGTTGCGGTTGAAGTAGTAGCCGCTGCCGTGAAACGCGTTGGTGCCCGACTTGATGACGAGGTTCACGGTGGAGCCCGCGTTCCGCCCGGTTTCCGCCTGTCCGCCGGACTGCACTGAAAACTGATCGATCGCCTCGATCGGGAGCAGCGTGCCGGCGATGCCGGAGACGCCGCCCTGGTTCACCGCCGCGGCGTTCTGGAACGCGTCGTTGTTGTCGGCGCCGTCGATCTGGAAGTTGTTGCCGCGGGTCCGCACCCCGTTCACGGAGCTGCCCGCGACACCGGGCGCCAGCTGCAGCATGCCCCGAAAGTCGCGGCCGTTGAGGGGCAGATCCTGCACCTGCTTGGGCTGGACGACGTTGCTGAGCGAGGTGGAGACGATGTCCAGGGAAAGGGCCGAGGCCGCGACCTGGATCGTCTCGCTCACCGTCGAGACCCCCATCTTGAGGTCCACCGACGACACTCGGGAGACGCTGACCTCCGCGGTTGTGCGGACGGTCTGGAATCCCTGGAGCGAGGCCTCGATGGTGTAGGTGCCGAGTTGGAGGTCCGGAACCGAGAAGTCGCCCGTGTTCGAGGTGACCGTCGTGCGTGACACGCCGGTCGCGGTGTTGGTGGCGGTAACGGTGACGCCGGGAAGCACGCCGCCGCTCTGGTCGGTGACGCGACCCGCGACGCCGCCGCGGAAGGTCTGCGCGTCGCAGATGGCGCCAATGCCCAGCAAGAGGACAAAAAAGAACGACGAAGCAATCCGTGTGCCTGACATTTGGGGGCCTCCCTCGGTTGTACGGATCGACATACGATCCATCGAGCCATCTTAACTCTGCGCGCGACCATCTACGGGCCGGTGGCTTCGAGCGAGCCCGCCCCGGTGCTGACTGGGCCGCCCCCGACCGGGACCGGGCGCTGGCGAGCCGACGAGGCGCACGGCCCAGGTTCAAGGGCTTCGGCGGGCGCCTTGCCTGATACTGGCCCATCAATGCCGGGATTGACTTCCAAGGGTCATTTCCGCCAAAGTCGTAGCTCCAACCTAGATGCGCATTCACATCATCAATCCAAGCGACGTGTCCTTCGGCGTGGCGGTCATTACGCCGCGATGGCTCTATGTTCTGGCGGCAGCGACGCCACGCGAGCTCGGCGATCCCCAAGTGGTGGACGAGACGCTGGAACAGCTCGATTTGTCGACCGTCTCGGCCGGCGACATCGTCGGCATCGGCATCCACACGCTGAACGCGCTGCGCGGCTACGAAGTCGGCCGCGCCTGCCGCGAACGCGGCGCGGTCGTGATTTTCGGCGGCATCCATTCCACGTTGTTCCCGGATGAGCCCTTCGAGCACGGCGGCGCGCACGCGGTGGTGAAGGGCGACGGCGATCGCGTGTGGCCCAGGGTGATCGCCGATATCCAGGCCGGCACGCTGCAGAAGCTCTACGACGGCGGCAAGATCGAAGGCGGGTCGATGATCTCGGCGCGCTGGGACCTGCTGCCGCGCGACAAGTACATGATCGCGTCGGTGCAAACCGTGCGCGGCTGTCCCAAGCACTGCTCGTTCTGCTCGGTGTGGCGCACCGACGGCCAGAAGCCGCGCGTCCGCGCCTCCGATGCGATCATCGAAGAGCTCGTCGAACTGCGCCGCATTGGTTTCCGTTTCGTCGCCCTGGCCGACGACAATTTCTACCCGGTCACCATTGAAGACCTGCGGATGGCCGATCGCCGCGCCGACCGCACGAGCTACAACCGCCTCAAGGCGATCCGCGACGAGCGTTTCGAGTTGATGGAACAGCTCTCGAAGCTGCCGAAGGACATGAACTTCTTCACGCAGATCACCATGGAAGCCGCCGAGGATCCGGAATACCTCGACGCCATGGCCAAGGCGCGCATTCGCGGCGCGCTGGTCGGCATCGAGGCGGTGACGCCCGAGGGCCTCAAGGACGTCTACAAGGATTTCAACCTCGCCGGCGATGCGCTGGCCGAACGGCTGCAGGAATTCAAGAAGCGCGGCGTGCACGTGCTCGGCTCGTTCATCTTCGGCTTGCCGAGCGACAAGCCCTCGACGTTCGACGCCACCGCGGCGCTGGCGCAACAGGCCGACATCACCCTCGCGCAGTTCGTGATGCTCACGCCGTTTCCCGGCACGCTCGACTTCCAGAAGTGGGAAGAGTCGGTGGCCGACAGCGTCGAGAAGATTGACGGCATCCCGGTGACGCGTCACTGGTTGATCCCGAAACACCTGCGCCCGAAGGTCTACACGCCGCATCCGCTGATGGGGCCCGATGAAATCCGCCAGCGCACGCAAGGCGTGTGGGACCAGTTTTACAGCCTGCCGCTGGTGTGGCAGCGCGCCAAGTGCGTCAAGTCGATGAAGTCGCGCCTGGCGTTCGTCCTGATCTCGAAACTCTACCGGCAGATGTACGCCAACACCGGCATCTCGACCGACAGCGCGCGGTCGTCGAAGGCGCACCGGATGACGCGCCTCATCGCCAGGCCGCTGGTGAAGTTGTTCGCGGGATCGCCGATGCCGCAGCTGCAAGTGCCGGCGTAAGGCGCCTCAGCCGGTCATACCTTCGCGCCCGGGGCGGAAGGACTCAAGCGGGAAACCCGGCGCACGGGCAAGAGCCTCAAGGCGGCGGACATCAATCTCCTGTTGCCAACGGTTCCCCGGCCTCCGTTGGGCCAACCCCATCGCCTGAAGCCTGGTCTGCGGCGACGTCGAGCATCGTTTCGACCTGATGCGCACCGGGCTGCTGGGCGCGGTGGCGTTTGTCAACGGCTGACGTCTACCGGTTTTCGCGGGCGACGGGGCCGGAGTAGACTGGCGCGGTGAGACGGCTTGCCCTGATTGTCGTGTTGGCGCTGGCGGCGGCGGCGAGCGGTGAAGCCCAGCGCCGCGGCGGCGGCCGCGGTGGCGGCTTCAACGTCAACATCGCGACCCCGGAGAGTTTCGACGGCGCGTTCCAATTCTGCCGCGTCGCGTTCCGCCAGAACCGTTACGGGGACGGCGGCAACTGGAGCGTGGACTACCCGCGCGCCGACATGAACCTGTCGATCCGGCTGTCGGAACTGACCAAGACCCACGTCAGCTTCGATTCGGCCCACGACCCCAATCACCTGGTCGTGCGGTTGACCGACGAAGCGCTCTTCCAATGCCCCTTCATCATGATGACGGAGGTGGGATCGGCGTTATTCGATCAGGCGGAGGCCGACGCGCTGCGCACCTACCTGCTCAAAGGCGGCTTCCTGTGGGCCGACGATTTCTGGGGCGACTACGCGTGGGAGGTCTGGGCCGAACAGATCGGCAAGGCCATGCCACCGGCGCAGTATCCGTTCGTCGATCTGCCGATGGATCATCCGATCTTCCGCTCGCAGTTCATCGTGACCAAGGTGCCGCAAATCTCATCGATCAATTTCTGGGCAGGCAGCGGCGGCGGGACCTCGGAGCGCGGCGCGGAAAGCGCGGAGGTGCACACGCGCGCGATCCTCGACAAGCAGGGCCGCATCATGGTCCTGGCCACGCACAACACCGACTTCGGTGATTCCTTCGAGCAGGAAGCCGCCAATCCGCAGTACTTCCTGGAATTCTCAGTGCCCGGCTATGCGTTCGGCATCGACGTGCTGCTGTACGCGATGACGCATTGAGGGCTTGGGGTCTTGAGGCCCTGAGGGCCTGAGCGGTGAACAGCCAAGACCTCAAGCCCTCAAGACCCCAAGCCCGCCTTTAACGCCCTGAGCCACACCAGCATCGCCTCGACGTGCTCGGGCCCCATCCGTAACAATTGCTTCTGCGATGCGGTGAGCGCTTCGACGTGCGGATCGTCGAACTCCCATCGCGCGCCCTTGCCTTCGGTCACCGCGATGGGGTCTTTCAGGATCGGCGTCTCGAGCAGTGTCTGCAGCGCGGCCTGCAGGGCGCGATCGACGTCGCCATCCGGATGGCCGTTGTTGCGGTAGGCCTCGTTCAGGCGCGGCTTGATGGTCTGGTAGACCTTCGCCACGCCCGACGCATCCATCGACGTGACGGCGCCGACCAGCGCGTTGTAGCGCTTGTAGCTGGCCGGATCGATGACGCGGCGATTGTTGCGGCGGGCGATCGCGAACGAGGACGCCGGCGCGACCACCTTGAAGTTGCGCGACGGGCTCTTGCCTTGCGACGCGGCGTCGATGGCCATCGCCAGTTGCCGGACCAGGCTGTCGGTGGCCAGCCACTTGGCGAGTTCAGGATGCTTCGACAACGCACCCAGCAGGTTCCGCATCATCGGATCCATCTGATCCAGCGGCGGCAGCGGCGGTGGCGGCGTCGTGGTGATCGGCGCCTCGGTGGACACCACCGCCTTGGTGGTCGCCACCGTCGTGCCGGGCTTGCGCGACATCCACCACGCCCCGAGCAGGATGCCGAGAATAATCAGCCCGCCAATGATGGCGATGGGGATGATCGGCGGTTTGGCTTGGTCGTTCATATCGGTTTAGACGCTTATGGAGCGCTGGCGGGCGGGACACGCTTCCGCGTGGCCTGCTCGAACGCAAACGCCAGCTCGATCAGCCTGGGCTCGCTGCAGGCCATGCCCGTGAAGCTCACGCCGTACGGCGCCGGCTTGAGCACGAAACCGTCCGGCATCGGCGGCTGGTTGGGCGGCACCATCGGCATCACCAGCCCGAAGGGCACGATTACCGTCGGATAGCCGGGCTTGGCGGCGATGCCGGCGCCGCTGGCGCCGGGGAAGAGCAGCGCGTCGAGCTTCTGCGCCTTCATCACCTCGTCGATGCCGTGCGTGGCGCCGAGCCGGATGTCCTTGGCGCGGTCGGCTGCCCAGCGGGCCTTGTCCTTGACGACGTCGATCTCGTCGGAGACATCGAGGTTCGCTTGTCCGTACTTGATCGCATTGCGGTTGGCGTGCGCGGTGTTGAACGCGCGCAGTTCCGTCAGCGTCTTCACCGGCGCCGCCGCGCCGAGCGAGGCGAGGAAATTGTTGAAGTCGCGCTTCATGCCGTACTTGAGCGCGTACGAGCAGTTCTGATCCTTGCCCTTGACGTCGCCCGGCCCGCCGCACGATCCCCACTTGAGGAAGTTGTTGTTGGGATCCTGATCGACGATGCTCGGGATGTCGGCGGGATCGACGATCACCGCGCCTTCTTTCTTGAGCGCTTCGATCGCGTCGGCCATCGACTTGGCCTGCGCCTCGGTGAGGCCGCCGCGCGGTTCCTTGTCGCCGGGCAGCGTGATCTTGTCATAGTAGTTCGCGCGCGGGATGCCGATGCGCGCGCCCTTCAGGCCGTCGCGCTTCAAGTGCACGCTGTAGTCGCGATTCGGCGCCGGCTGGCACGCCGTGGTCGCGGGATCGTTCGGATCGGGCGTCGCGCTCTCGAGTGCGCCGAAGAAGATCGCCGCGTCGGTCACGCTCTTCGCCATCGGGCCCGCGGTGTCCTGGTCGGCGGTGATCGGAATCACGCCGTAGCGGCTGATGCGGCCCACCGTCGGCTTGATGCCGACCAGCATGTTCTGGTTCGACGGGCTCAGGATCGATCCCGACGTTTCCGTGCCGACGTTGGCCGCCCAGAAGTTGGCCGCCGTCCCGATGCCCGAACTCGATCCGCCGGTGTTCAACACCGGCCGGCCGTCGGCGTTGGCGGGGCGCGGATCGAGCCGCGGGTCGTAGGGGTTCATGCCGTAGCCGCCGACGGCGCTGTAGTTGCCCGGCATCCCGGCGGCGATGTAATTGGCCAGCTCGGTCATCACCGTCTTGGCGAGGATGATCGCGCCGGCGTCGCGCAGGTTCTTGGTGAGGGTGGCGTCGTAGGGCGGCATCAGGTTCTCAAACGCGATCGCCCCACCCGTCGTGCGGATGTCCATCGTCAGCACGTTGTCCTTGAGCGCCACCGGAATACCGTGCAACGGCCCGCGGATCTTGCCGGCCTTGCGCTCGGCGTCGAGACGGTCGGCTTCCTCGAGCGCCTTGGCGTTCACCGTGATGACGGCGTTCAGCTTGTCCTCGTAGAGCGCGATGCGCTGGAGGTATTGCTCCACCAATTGGCGCGATGTGACCTGGCCGTTCTCCATCGCCTCCTTCATTTGCGGGATCGAGGCTTCGACGACGTTGAACCGCGCCTGCGGTGCCGGGGTGCCGGGTGCCGGGGCGCCGGGTGCGCAGGCGGCCAGGGTTGAAACAGCAATCAGGACGGCAACCAGATGGGAACGATGCATGGGGACTCCGTTGGATGGAAGTGGCCGATGATAACTCAGGCACCTTGACGGCGTCTCGAAAGCACCGCTACAGTACGAGTATCGTGTCGCTGCCGCGCCGGACACTCCGCCCGTATGCCTGGTTCGCCCTCGTGGCGTTCCTGTGCGGATGGACGCTGCCCTTCCTGGAAGCGCACCCGCTCGGCCTGCAAGACGACGCGGCCTGCGTGGTCATCGCCGGTTGGAACGGGTCCGCCGTGCCCGAAGTCGACGCCACACCGGCGGATCACGGGCAGCCCGCACACTGCCTGGTCTGCCACCTGATCCGGGCGATGAGCGGCGCCGTGTCGTCGGACGTCACGACGCTGGCCGCGCCTTTTGTGGCGCGCGCCAACCGCGGACTGACCCACGACCTCATACCCTCGGCCGCCCTGGCGGCCCCTTCCTCGCGCGGCCCTCCAGACACCCTCTAGTTCTGTTCTCGATCGTCGTGGACCCAAGGCACCCGTGCAGGGCTGCCCGACGGCCGCGGTGGTTCGCTGTGAATAGTCCTCAGAGGTGTTGTGATGTTCTCCGCACGTGCACGCCATTGGTCGATCGTTTCGGTCCTCATCGTTTTCGGGCTGTCGGGGAGCGCCTTTGCGCAGACGCCCGCCAATCCACAAGCCCTTGCCGATGCGCGTGCTGAAGTTGAGCGCCTCAAGCAGGAATTGGCGGCGATGCGCGAGCAATACGACAAGCGCCTCGCCGATCTCGAGCAGCGGTTGACGACGCTGGCCGAGGCGCCGCCGCCGGCCGCAGCTGAACCACCGTCGACCGCCGCGTCGGCCGCTGCGGCAGCGGGATCGTCGAAGGTCTTCAACCCCGACATGTCGGTGAACGGCAACTTCGTCGGCGTCGGCGGCAAGAACCCCAACAGCGATCAGCCACCCCTCAACCTGAGCGAGGTGGAAATGGCGTTCCAGGCCATCGTGGACCCCTACGCCCGCGCCGACTTCTTCCTGTCGGCCAGTCCCCAAGGGCTCGAGGTGGAAGAGGGCTTTGTCACCTTCAACACGCTGCCGGGCGGCCTGCTTTTCAAGGGCGGCAAGATGCGCGCGCAGTTCGGCAAGGCCAACACCCTGCACACGCACGCGCTGCCCTACATCGACCGACCGCTCGTGACCGAGAATCTCGTCGGCGGTGAAGAGGGAATATCCGAGCCTGGCGTGTCGCTGTCGAAGCTGTTCCCGAGCTCGGCGGTCTTCCTCGAAGCCACCGGCGAGGCGTACTACAGCAACTCTGAAGTGTTCGCGTCGAGCCAGCGTTCGAAGCTCAACTACGTGGCCCGCCTGCGCGCGTATCGCGACATCACGGAAGGCAGCAACATCGACGTCGGTGGATCGTACGCCTATGGCCCATCCGCGAAGGCGCCCGAGACGTTCGTCGCGGCGGACACCTCCACGGAACTCGTCGGCTTCGACGCGACGTTTCGCTATCGGCCGCTGCGCCGCGCCATCTACCGGCGCTTCCAGGCGAGGACCGAGCTGGTGTGGAGCCGTCCGAAGGCGGCGGGCCGGATCGGCGATCGATCGTTCGGCTATTACGGCCTCGGCGAATACCAGTTCGCGCGACGCTGGTATGCGGGCGCGCGCTACGATCGGTCGGCGCAGCCGATCGACCCCGCGCTCGTCGACACCGGCGGCTCGTTCTTCCTGACCTACTGGCCGAGCGAGTTCAGCCAGGTACGCGGGCAATACCGGCGCACGAATTACGGTGACGGCGTCAACGCCAACGAGTTCCTGTTCCAGTTGAATTTCTCAATCGGCGCCCACGGCGCACATGTGTTTTAGTCGAGCACCGCTGTTGGCGTTAGTAGGGCACCGCTTTAGCGGTGCCAGTCAGTTTTAGTAGGGCACCGCTTCAGTTCTAGTAGGGCACCGCTTTAGCGGTGCCAGAGGTTAAGAAGGACATCATGAAACGCATCATCACGCTCATTCTGGCTCTCGCCTGTGCCGCTCCCGCGATGGCTGCGGGCCCCAAGGTGATCACCACCACCGAAGACCTCGCCGCGCTGGCGCGCGAGGTGGGCGGCGACAAGATCACCGTGGACTCGATGGCCAAGGGCTACCAGGACCCGCACTTCGTCGAAGCCAAGCCCAGCTTCATCATCAAGCTCCACGACGCCGACCTGCTCGTGGTGATTGGCCGCGAGCTCGAGATCGGCTGGCTGCCGCCGCTCCTCACGCAGAGCCGCAACGCGAAGATCCAGGTGGGCTCGCCCGGCTATCTCGACGCCTCGAACGGCGTCAAGATTCTCGAGTTGCCGACCGGGCAGATCACGCGCGCGATGGGCGACGTGCATCCGTCGGGCAATCCGCACTACTGGCTGGACCCCGACAACGGGCGCATCATCGCCAAGTCGATTGCCACGGCGCTGTCGCAGATCTCTCCGAATGACAAGGCGTACTTCGAGCAGCGCTACGCTGATTTCGATCGCCGGCTCGGCGAGGCGCAGAAACGCTGGACCGCGGCGATGGCGCCCTACAAAGGCACCAAGGTCGTGACCTACCATCGCTCCTGGCCGAACTTCACCGACCGTTTTGGCCTGGACGTGATCGGCTACGTGGAGCCGAAGCCCGGCATCCCGCCGTCACCGTCGCACACGATTGAACTGATGGCCGAGATGAAACGGCAGGGCGTCAAGATCATCCTGGTCGAGCCGTACTTCGATCTCAAGACACCGGAGGCGGTCGCGCGCGAGGTGGGCGGCAAGGTGGTGGTGATGGCGCCCTCGACGGGTGGCGTCAAGGAAGCGACCGACTACATCAAGCTCTTCGACTACAACATCAACCTCTTGACCACCAACCTCAAACAGGTCCTCGGGAAGTAGGCGCATGGATACCACAGTCCTGGAATTCCTGGCGGCGCCCTTTGCCGCCAGCCTGATCCTCACCGGCCTGCACGCCTACCTCGGCGTGCACGTCGTCGAACGCGGCGTCATCTTCGTCGACCTGTCGCTGGCGCAGATCGCCGCGCTCGGCGCCTCGATTGCGTTGTTGATCCCGTATTTCGGCGGCGACCCGCACGGTCCCGGCGTCTATTTCCTGAGCCTTGGCTTCACCTTCGTCGGCGCCGCGGTCTTCTCCAGCCTGCCGCACGGCCGCAAGGCGCGCATCCCGCCGGAGGCGATGATCGGCATTTCCTACGCGGTGGCCTCGGCGGCGTCGATTGTGGCGATGAGCCAGTCCACGGCGCAGGCCGAACACCTCAAGGACATGCTGGTCGGCAACATCCTCGCGGTGTCATGGGAAGAGGTCGGTCGCACGGCGGTGGTCTACGCGCTGATCGGCGTGTTTCACTACATCTACCGACGCCGGTTCCTGCTGATCTCGATGGATCCGGATCGCGCGCAGGCGGAGGGAATCTCGCTGCGGTTCTGGGACTTTCTCTTTTACGCGTCGTTCGGCTTCACCGTCACCTGGTCGGTGTCAATCGCCGGCGTGTTGCTGGTGTTCTGCTACCTGATTGTGCCGTCGGTGGCGGCGATGCTCTATGCGGACCGCATCGGGCCCCGGCTCGCGATCGGCTGGAGCATGGGCACCGTCGTTTCGCTGCTGGGCATGTACTTCTCGGTGCACTTCGACGCGCCCACCGGCGCGACGATCGTCTGCACGTTCGGCCTCGTGCTGCTCATCATGGCGGCGCTCAAGCCGCTGATTGTGGGCCGGCGTCTTAGCGAGGGCTAAAGCCCTCGCTCTCCATTGCGCGCGACCGTCATGTGGAGGGCGACGGCTTCAGCCGTCGCCTTCGTTAAAACGAAAACATTTGCGTGTACTTCACCACCAGGCCGCGGCCGGCGGTCTGGGTGGTGTCGGTGTACTGTGACTCGTTGTAGACGATGAAGAAGTCGCTGAGCGGGCGGTGGATGAAGTTGAACCGCACGTTGGCCGAGAACTGCTTGACGTCGTTGCGATACTGCACCAGCGCGTCGAGGAACATGTTGGTGCTGAACGAATACCCCGAGCGCAGGCTTGCCAGCGTGGTGGTAAAGGCCGCCTCCGGCACGTGCAGCGTGATGTCGCTCACTTGCAGCCCAAGATCGAACACCAGGCGATAGGTCGGCCGATAGAGCACGCTGATCTGCGCCGTCTTCTGCGTGCCGCTCCAGAAATCGCCGACGGTGGCGCGAATCGAGCCCGACAGGGCGCGGCTGTGATCGCCCTCAAACAGCAGCAGGTGCTGGTACCAATCGTAACGGCCCACCGGGATCACCACGCCGGGATAGATCGCAAACGGCTTCGCGATCTGCTCCTCGCGCGGCTCGAACGCATACTCGAAATACGATCCGTTGTTCCAGGTGATCTGGTTGGCGAAATGGCGGTTCATCGTGACGAGATCGCCTTTGGGGTCGTAGTAGTCCCACGTGCGGGCGTGCGGCTGCAGTTGGCGGATGCCGTGCTTGCGGAGCGACTCGGATTGCCAGAACCAGGCGCCGTCGTAAAACTGCCGCGTCACACCGACGCGGCGCACGAAGCCCAGGTCGTCCTTGAACCCCTCGCCCACGGTCATCACCGAAGCTTGCAGGCGCTTCTGGCTGTCTTCCCAGCCAATTGACGCCTTGGCGGAATCCTGGTTCGTGGTCACGCCGGGCGTGGTGGAGCGGGCGGCGAAGCCATTGATGCTCAGGCTCTTGAAGAAGCGGAAGTTCGCGTCGATGCCCGCCACCCGGTTGAAGTCGGTGGTGTTCCCAGACGGTTCGCGCGAGAGGAAGATCGCGCCGATGTCCGAGCTCTTGAAGATGTCGCGCCTCGCCCGCACCACCGTGTAGTTGCTGCCGGGACGTCCTCCATCCTCCTCGCTCTGCATCGTCATCAAGCCGAGGCTATAGGCGCCGACCCGGCCGGTGAGGCGCGCGCCGCCGTAGAGCGGAACCTGCTGGCCGCCGTCGGTGAGGCCGATGCGCCGGCTGAAGAAGAGCAAGAGGTCTTCCTCTGGCGGCCTGAACCTGGTGGCCGCCTGCCGCTGGTTCCGCGGGATGTCCCCGAAGTAGAAGATGCCGGAGTTCTCGAGGAAGAACTCGCGTTTCTCCGGAAAGAACAAGCTGAATTGCGTGAGGTTGACCTGTTGCTCGTCGGCTTCGGCCTGCGCGAAGTCGGGGTTCACCGTGACGTCGAGGGTGACTGAGGGCGTGAGGCCTGCCTTCACGTCCACGCCCCCCGTGAGGTCGCCGCCGAATTCATCCTCGCCCACGGCGCGCACCGCGCCGCCGACGACGAACGGCTTCACGCGCAGGTTGCGGCCTGGCCTGAGCGGTGGCAGCCCCGCGAGATCGCCTTCCGACGATGCCCGGAAGAGCGAATAGGCGCGCGAGACCGGAGACCAGTAGCTGATCTCGGTCTTGCGTCGCACGCGCCGCGCGAAGTTGATGCCCCAGGTGTGGGCGGCGCCGCCTTCGAAGCGCAGGGTCTTGAAGGGAATGCGGAACTCGGCGGTCCATCCGTCCGGCCCACGGCGCGACTGCACCCACCACACCGCATCCCAGTTGGCATTGACGTCGCGGCCCTCGTTGGCCATCTGCGTGTCGGACTTGGCGCCTTCGGCGTTGGTGGAAAACACGAAGCCGTTGCGACGATCGGCGAAGGTGTCCAGCAGGACTTCAAACGTGTCCTGGTCGGTGCCAGTGAAGTCCTTCCGGATCTGGTTGACGACGATGCCCTTCGGATCGGAGTCGTGGCAGGTCGCGGCGATGTACAGGTAGTCGGCATCAAACGCGATGCGCACCTCGGTGGTTTCAGTGGCCGGCTGGCCTTCGAGCGGATCGGCCTGGATGAAGCCGGTCGCCGGCGCCGCCTTTTTCCACACCTCTTCGTCGAACACGCCGTCGATGGTGATCGGGCTGGTGGCCTCGATCGCGGTGACTTGCTTGCGGCCGTCTGGTGAGGAGAGGACCGTTTGCGCGTGAAGAGGAGCGGCGACCGCAAGAATCAGTAAAACAAAGATCGGCATCAAAGCTTTTTCATCGCTTGCGTGAAATCCGGAGGCAAGGGCGCCTCCACGGAAATCATCGCTCCGCTGAGGGGATGAGGAAACGCAAGCGTCCAAGCATGAAGCATATTCCGTTTTGCGTCGGACTTGGCCCTGGCGTAGACGCGCTCACCGAGCAGGGGATGGCCGAGCATCTCCAGGTGCAGGCGGATCTGGTGCTGACGCCCGGTATGCAGCCGCAACTCGAGGAGCGTCGCGTGCTTGAAGGTCTCCCTCACCAGGTAATCGGTGGCGGCATCGAGCCCCGGCGCATCGTCGTCCACCAGTTTCCGCCGGCCGCTGCGATAGCCGGATGAAATGCGTGCCTCGATGGTGCCTTGCGGCGGATCGGGAATGCCCTGCACCAGCGCGAGATAGTGGCGCTCGAAGCGATGGTTCTTGAACAACTCGCGCCCCGCGGCGTGGGCCTCCTTCGACAACGCGACTGCGAGCGCGCCCGAGGTGTCGCGGTCGAGGCGGTGCAGCATCCCGACGTAACTCTTGTGACCGAGCTTGTGCGCGCGATATTCGCGCACCCGCTTCAACACCGTGTCTTCAGTGCTGCCGGCCTCGGGGCTGGAGGGAATCGACAGCAGCCCCGCCGGCTTGTTCAAGACGATGATCGTGTCGTCTTCGTAGAGGATGTCGAAGTTGGCCTTGGTGGTGGATTGGGCGGGCCGGTTGCGGTCCAGCGTGACGGCCGCGGGGTCCGCGACCTCGTGGCCCGGGTCGCGCTGGACCGTACCATCGACGGTGACCTGGCCTTTTTCAATCGACTCACGGATCTGACGCCAGGACAAGCCGGGGTTGATCTCGCGGAGGCGTTTGTCCAGGCGCACACTTAAGGATAGCGCCGGGACGGGATTCTTGTCGGGAGGAGTCAAAAGACGCGTCGGGAGATGATGCTGGTCGGGAATTCGCTCCCGACCAACATCACCTCCCGACAAGCATCACTTCCCGACAAGCATCACTTCCCGACGGGAATCGCCTCCCGGCAGGATCCGTCAGTTACCCGCGCGGAGCGCGCAGCGGCACGAAGATCGAGGCGCCTTCGAGCGTGATCAACAGCACCGCCGGCCGATCGGTCGCGGCGTCGAGGCCGGCCTTCAGCTCCTCGCCGCTGCGCACGGTCTTGCCGTTGACCTGCTGAATCACGTCGCCTTCACGCAAGCCTGCGCCGGCGGCCGCGCCGGACGGGTCGAGGTCGCTGATCACGACCCCCTTGATGTCTTTCGGCAGGTCCAGCTGCGCCGCGATCTCCGGCGTCACCGGTTCCACCGTCATCCCGAACCTCCCCGACCTGCCGGTCGGCTCGCCGCGCGGCTGCCGTCCGTTGGCGGCCAGGGCGAGCTCGTCGAGGGTCGCGGTCAGCTCGCTCTTCCTGCCCTCACGCTGCACTTCGAGCTTGACGGTGCTGCCAGGCTTGGTGGCCGCCACCTCATTGCGCAGCGAGTTGCTGTCGCTCACCGGATGACCCTGGTAGCTCAGGATCACGTCGCCGCGCTGGACGCCCGCTTTCGCGGCCGCGCTGCCCGGCGTGACGTCGCTCACCAGCGCGCCGGAGATCCCGTTGAGCCCGAGCCCCGACGCCAGATCACCCGACAGCCCCTGCACCGTGACTCCCAGCTTGCCTCGGTGCACCTTGCCGCCGGCCACGAGCTGGTCCATCACGTTCTTCGCCATGTTCGACGGTACGGCGAAGCCGATGCCGATGTTGCCGCCCGACGGCGAGAGAATCTGCGAGTTGATGCCCACCAGCTGGCCGCTGGTGTTCACGAGCGCGCCGCCGGAGTTGCCCTGGTTGATCGGCGCGTCGGTCTGGAGGAAATCCTCGAAGCTGCCGTCGCCGAGGCCCGTGGCGCGGCCCTTCGCGCTCACGATGCCCATCGTCACCGTCTGGCCCACGCCCAGCGGGTTGCCGACCGCGAGGACGACGTCGCCGACGCGCATCGCGCTGGAATCACCGAGCGCCACCACCGGAAGGTTGGTCGCGTCGATCTTCACCACCGCGAGGTCGCTCGGCGCATCGGCGCCGATCAGCTTGCCTTCCACCACGCGGCGATCCGACAACTCGACCTTGATGCTGGTCGAGTTCTCGACCACGTGATTGTTGGTCAGGATGTAACCGTCTGGCGTGACGATGACGCCCGAACCGAGGCCGCGTTCCTTCGGCGACGGAGCCGGCTGCTGCTGCCGGCCACCGCGCTGGCCGCGCTGCCCGAAGAACTCGCCAAACGGGAAGCCTTCGGGGAACTGCGTCAGTTGCGGCGACGCATTTCTCTCCGTGGTGATGGTCACCACGCCCGGCGTCACCTTGGCGACGACGTCCGCGAATCCGCCAACGGGCAGGACGCCCGCGGGGCCCGGAACAGCCGTGCTGACAACGGCCGGGGTATTGACCGAGGCCGGCGTGCTGGCGGCAATGCCGCTCCATGCGCCGACCGCAACAACGCCGGCTACCGCCAGCGCTCCCAAACCGACTTTCCAACTCGAACGGGTCATTACGGCGCCCTCCTTCATATTGAGTAAGACGTCGGAGGACCCTACAAGAGCGTTACTGGGACATTACAAACGTGAAGGGTGCCGGGTGCTGGGTGCTGGGTGTCGGGTGCTGAGTGCTGGGTGCTGGGTGCTGGGTGCTTAATCCCGAAGCCCACTTGAGTTGCCGGGCGCGGCCTCCTAAGAGGGACGCGGACTCGGGTGTCACCGAAATCGGGCCGAGCGAGACGGAGTGCACGCGGGATTTCGCCTTCGCCTCGTCCTCGAATCGAAATCGCGCGTCTCATCGTTCGGCACCGCTAAAGCGGTGCCCTACGACAGCGCAATCCGGCGAGCGAGGTGCGATTTCCCGCGTCCCTCTGAGGATGGCGGCAACGCGTCCGGGCGTTGCCCGGCATCCGCGGAGGCGGCGACCGGCAACTCAAGTGGGCTTCGGGATTAGGCCGGGAGGCGAAGAATAAACGTGGAGCCGCGGCCGGGCTCGCTTTCCACCTCGACCGAACCGCCCTGGGCTTGCGCGTAGGCGCGGACCACGCTCAGGCCCAGGCCGAGGCCGCGGGTGGCGCGGCTTTGATCGCCGCGATACAGCCGGTCCCAGATGCGCGGGAGGTCGCGCGCCGCGATGCCCACTCCGGTGTCGTGGATGCGGATCCTCGCCTGGTCGGCATCGCGGGCGGCTTCGATCTCCACCCGGCCGCCCTCCCCCGTGTATTTGATCGCGTTGTCGACCAGATTGGCGAGGGCCTGCCGCAGCCGATCGCGATCGGCGCGGACCATCAGCAACTCTGGCACGCTGGTGGAAATCGACACGCCGGCATCTTCGGCCGCGTCCTCGTACAACTCCACCGTTTCGGCCACCGCCTGCGCCACGTTCACCTCCGACACGTTGAGGCGCATGGTGCCGGTTTCGGCCTCGGAGATATCCATCAACGTTGTCAGCATCGAAAGCACGCGGTCCGATTCCTCGAGGCAATCCGACAGCGCCTCGCGGTACTTCGCCGGATCGTTGGTGGCGAGGGCCGATTCGGCGGTGACGCGTAGGCGGGTCATCGGCGTGCGCAGATCGTGGGCCACGTGATCGAGCGCGTTTCTCATGCCGTGAATGAGCGTGGTGATGCGCGCCAGCATCGCGTTGAAGAGCACGCTCAATTCGTCGACGGCGTCTTCGGATCCGGTGAGCTGCACGCGGTCGTCGGTCTGGCCGGTGGTCAGGATGCGCTGAACGGTGTCGCGCAGATCGCGCAGCGGCTTCAGCGTGGACTGGGTGAGCAGCAGGCCGCCGACCAGGCCGATGCCGAGCGCGGCAGTGGCGCCGAGCAGCAGCACGCGGCGGAAGTTGCGCAGCAATTCGTCGCGGGTTTCGCTGGTCTTGCCCACCTGCAGCACGGTGCCGCCGCCAAGCGGCAGGGTGGCGACTTCGAGCACGGCGTTGCGGTCCTGGGCGCGCACCTGGCCCCAGATGTCGTTGGGCTCGCCGCCCAGTTCCGACAGGTCGAAGGCGCCCCACGATTCCGGGAGCGAATAAAGCAGCACGTCCTGGAAGGGACCCACCACGCGGACGAAGAGTTGCTCGTGCTGGCCGGAGCGGCGCTCGATCTCGAGCGCGTTGGCCAGTTCGGGAAAGCCGCCGGTGCGATAGTGCTCGGCGTACTCGCGCAAGGTGGATTGAATGACGGCGTGGTCGCGCGCTTCCAGCGACGAGGCCAGCAGTCCGTAGGTCAGCGACGACAGCACGATCGTGCTGGCGAGAAAGGTGCCGAGGTACCAGGCCGCCAGCCGCAGGCCGATGGTGCGGCTGACGCGTTCAGTCCAGCTTGAGGACATAGCCGGCCCCGCGCACGGTGTGAATGCGCTTGGTGTCGAATTCCCGGTCCACCTTGTCGCGGAGGCGCGAGACCAGCACGTCCACCACGTTGGTGCCCGGGTCGAAGGAATAGCCCCAGACGTGCGACAGGATCATGGTCTTGGAGAGCACGCGGCCGGGATGGCGCATGAAGTACTCGAGCAGCGCGAACTCGCGCGGCCGGAGATCCAGCGGCTTTCCCGCGCGCTCGACCTTGCGTGACAGCAGGTCCAGCGTGACATCGCCGGCGACCAGCCGCGTCGGCTCGGCCGCCGCGCCGGCGCGCCGCAGCAGCGCCTGCACGCGCGCCAGCAGCTCGGCGAAGGCGAACGGCTTGGTGAGATAGTCGTCGCCGCCGGCTTGCAGGCCTTTCACCCGGTCGTCCACCGAATGGCGCGCGCTGAGGATCAGGACCGGG
>JBDTMB010000005.1:0-39174 GCA_039934485.1 Vicinamibacterales bacterium | reverse complement strand
CGGGCTGGCCGCGATCGTCGGGGCGCTGGACAATCTCGATCTCCGGCCGATGCTCGGCCGCATTACCTGCCCCACGCTGGTGATCGGCGGCGACGCGGATCTGACGTTTCCGGTCGCGCAGACGCGCGATCTCGCCGCGCGGATTGCGGGTGCGCGGCTGGTCGTGATTCCCGGCGGCTCCCACGGTCTCGTGCTCGAGCACGCCCAGGCAGTCGCCGAGCAGATTGCCGGGCTGGTCGACGAGGTCGAGCGGTCGCACGCCGGAGCGCAGGCGTGACGAAACGGCCGAAGACGAAAACGGCCGGGCGAAAGCCGGCCAGGAACAACCAGGAGGAGCGCTCGGAGCGCAGCCGGAAGCAGATCCTCAACGCGTCGCTCAAGCTGTTCTCCACCGGCGGCTACAACGGCACCAGCATGCGCGACATTGCCCTCGCGGCCGGCGTGTCGATCGGTAATGTCTATCACCAGTTTCCGGACAAGGAGACCATCTTCCGCACGCTCCTCGAACAGTACTGGGAGGCGCTCGCGCTGCCGGACGGGCCGTTCAACAAGGTGCTTGCGGAAGGCGCGTTCCCGCACGACCTTGAGAAGCTCGCGCGCGGCGCCCGCGAGAGCGTCAAGAAGTACCGGCGTTACGTCGCCCTCATTTACGTGGACGTCGTCGAGTTCGACGGCAGCCACATCCGCCGCTATTACGCCGACATGGCGAGCCGGTTCCAGGCGTTTCTCGAAACGAATCACGACCAGCTCGACCTCGGCCGCCTCCGCGACGGCGTGCCGCCGGTCACCGCCATCATGCTCGCCAGCCGTTTTTTTCTGCAGTTCTATGGCGTCGAAATTCTGTTCGGCGTTCCCAACCATTTCGGTGTGGACGATGAAACCGCGCTGAAGCAGATCGTGGACATCCTGAAATACGGGATGTTCAAGCCGCCGGCGCGATGAACATCGGCACGCTTCCGGCCCGGCACGCCAGGTATCGGCCCGACCACCTCGCACTGGCGACCGAATCAGAGCGACTGACCTTCCGCGACCTCGACCGTCTCATCTCGCGGCTCGGCGCGGCGCTCCAGGGCATGGGCGTGCGAAAGGGGGACAAAATCGCGACGGTTCTCCCGAACGGTTCCGCGATCTACGCAACGTACTGGGCAGCGGCGCGCATCGGCGCGGCCACACTCCCGCTCAGCACGCTGCTGCGGGGCGAAGGACTCGCCACGCTGCTGCGCGACTCCGACGCCTCGGCCGTCATCGCCGACGTGGCCTTTGCCCGCGAACTCGCGCAGGTCCGCGATCGCCTCTCGATTGCCCCGGACCGGTACGTATTTTGCGGCGGCGACGCCGGCTACGGCCGCTCCTTCGAGGCATTGCTGGCCGAGACCCTCTCTGAGCCGGTGGGGCCCGAGCCGGTCATCAGTCCGCATGACTTGTTCAACATCATGTACAGCAGCGGGACGACGGGGACGCCGAAGGGCATCGTGCTCACCTACGGGGTCCGCGCCGCGTACTGCATATTGTTCGCCTCCGAGTGGCGCATGACGCCCGAAAGCGTCGTTCTCCACACGGGATCGCTCGTCTTCAACGGTGCCTTTGTGACGATGATGCCCGCCATGTACCGCGGCGCCACGTTCGTGCTCCTGAAACAGTTCGATCCCGAGTCGGTGATGCGGACCATCGAACGCGAGCGCGTCACGCACACGATGATGGTGCCGTCGCAAATTGTCGCGCTGTTGAATGCACCTGGATTCAGCCCGGAACGCCTGGCCTCGCTGCAGATGCTCGGCTCGGTGGGCGCGCCGCTGCACCTGGAACACCGCGAGAAGCTGGTCGAGTATCTGCCGGGGCGGGTCTACGAGCTGTACGGCCTCACCGAGGGGTTCGTCACGGTCCTCGACCGGGAAGACTTCGCGCGGAAACGCGACTCGGTGGGCATCCCCGCCTCGTTCGCCGACATGCGCATCATCGACTCGAACGGCAGCGACGTGGCGGCTGGCGTCGTCGGCGAGATTGTCGGCCGATCGCCGCTGCTGATGCCGGGTTATTACAAGCGCCCGGACCTGACGGCACAGGCACTGGTCGACGGCTGGCTACACACCGGCGATCTCGGCTTCGTGGACGAAGACGGGTTCCTGCACCTGGTCGATCGCCAGAAGGACATGATCATTTCCGGCGGCGTCAACGTGTATCCCCGCGACATCGAGGAGATCCTCGTCCGCCATCCGGCCGTGAAGGAAGCCGCGGTCTTTGGCATTCCGCACGTGCAGTGGGGCGAGGCGCCGATGGCGGCGGTCATCGTGCGAGCGGAGCCGGCTTCGACGGCCGACGAGCTGAAGGCCTGGATCAACGAGCGCGTGGCCGCGAAGTATCAGCGCGTCGCGCAGGTCGCCATCGTGAACGACTTTCCCCGCAGCACCGCGGGCAAAACGCTCAAACGTGTCATGCGCGCGCCGTACTGGGCCGGACGCCTTGAGCAGATCTGAGGTACATGGCCACCACTCATGTGAACGGCGTCGACCTGTATTACGAAACGCACGGAGCGGGTGAGCCGGTCCTGCTGATTCATGGCCTCGGCTCCAGCACGCGCGACTGGGCGCCGCAGATCGACGCGCTCGCCACGCGGTTCACCGTGGTCGCCTTCGACGTGCGCGGGCACGGCCGGTCGGGGAAGCCAGATCAGCGGTACAGCGTGAAGCTGTTTGCGGACGATACGGCGGCGCTCATTCGCGCCCTCGGCCTGGCTCCGGTGCACGTCGTCGGCATCTCGATGGGCGGGATGATCGCGTTTCAGCTGGCCGTGGACGCGCCCGGGCTCGTTCGTACGCTCGTCATCGTGAACAGCGGTCCGGAAATGCAGATTCGCACCGTCGCGCAGCGCCTCATGATCTGGTCGCGGATCACGACTGTGCGGCTGTTCGGGATGCGCAAGATGGGCGAGGTGCTCGCGACGCGCCTGCTGCCGAAGCCGGAACACGCCGGATTGCGGACCACGTTCGTCGAGCGGTGGGCGGCGAATGAGCCGCGCGCGTACCTATCGTCGCTGCGCGCGCTGGTGAACTGGAGCGTCCTGGAGCATCTCCCCAGCATTTCGCATCCGGTCCTCGTCATGGCCGCGGACCAGGACTACACACCGGTGGCGCTGAAACAGGCGTACACGGCGCAGCTGCCGCACGGCGAGCTCGTCGTGATTGAGGATGCACGCCATTTTATGCCGATCGAGCGGCCGCACGAGTTCAACGAGGCGGTACTGGCGTTTCTGTTGCGGCATAGCGAGCCGAGCCGGCCATTGCCCTAGGCGGAATCTCGAGAGATGAACCACTGTTAAATATAATGAGCCCCTGACCTCAACACGCTGTTTTTCATGATCGGCGAACCGAAGAAGTTCGCCTTTATCGACGCGCTTCGAGGTCTGGCCATCCTGGCGGTCATCCTCGTGCACGCGCACGGGGCGGTCGCGGCCGACAGCGCCTGGCTGCAGGAGCTGATGGCCGCCGGCGCGCGTGGCGTGCAGCTGTTCTACATCGCCAGCGCCCTGACGCTGTGCCTGTCGTGGAGCGCCCGCGGCGCCCGGGAGGACTCGCCGCTCAGGAACTTCTATCTACGGCGGCTGTTTCGCATCGTCCCGATGTTTTACCTCGCGATCGCCGTCTACCTCGCCCTATACGGCCTCGCGCCGCGCTACTACGCCCCGAACGGCGTGCGGTGGTACTACGTCCCGCTGACGGCATTGTTCCTCAACGGATTTCATCCCGAAACGATCACCTCGGTGGTGCCGGGCGGCTGGTCGATTGTGGTTGAAATGACCTTTTACCTCGTGCTGCCGTTCCTGTTGCGGTCGGTCCGGTCGCTCGGCGTGCTGATCGCCCTGTTCCTCGTCAGCCTGCTGCTGGCCCAGATCGCCGGCGGGGCGGCGTACGCGATCTTCCGGCACTCGTATCCTCCCGAGCAGCTGTACCTCGTCGACACGCTGGCGACGCTGAACTTCCTCAGCCAGTTTCCGGTGTTCGTACTCGGGATGATCGCCTATTGGTTCTTCATGAGGCCCGCTGCCGCGGCGGTGGGCGCGTGGGCGGGAGTGGCGCTGTTCGCGGTGTGGATCGTCGGGTGGACGTCACTGCGGCATGTGCCGTTCGCAGCCGTGCTGTCCCAGCCGATCGCGATGGGTGCGGTGTTTGCGCTGCTGGCGCTGGCGCTGGCGCGCCGCCCGGTCTTCGCACTCGTCAATCCGCTGACCATCCAGATCGGCAAGTTGAGTTTCGGGATGTATCTCAGTCATTTTGCGGTGATCGACTTGTTCAGGGCGGTCGGGGTCAGCCAGGCCTTCGGCAGCGGCGATGTGCCGGCAGTGCTCCACTACGGCGCCGTGGTCTCGGTCACCGCCGCGATCTCCTGGGTCGCCCACGTGACGCTTGAGCGGCCGGGCATCGGCGCGGGGCGGCGGCTGATCGCGCGCCTGGAACCGCCGGCAGGCACCTAGCAGGCCATTCTCCGTTTCAATCTTGAATCACACTGCGCGCGTGAACTGCCGCGTCATTGCGGCGATGACGTTGCTGGTGCCTCCCCATCCTGGGCGGTAAACGCCGTCAACAGCGTCGGCACGAGCGCATGCAACTCGCCCGCGGCCGGCCGCGCCGGCGTGACACCATCGCGAAACCCGTGGGCGCGCAGCTGGTCGAGTACGTGGCGGCGACTTGTGATCACGTGCACCGGAACATCCCGCGGCTGGTTCTCTCCACTCACCGCGGCGGGCGGCTGGTGATCGCCGATGAGGATCATCACCAGGTTGTCGTCGGCGTGTTCGCGCGCGTAGCCCGCAAACACGTCGTACTCGTACGCGATCGCGCGCGCGTAGCTGGGCGCCAGGTTGGTGAGATCGGGCGCGGCCGCCCGCGCCAGGTCGGCCCCGTTGTAAGCGTCCAGCATCAACGTGCGGGACCAATCGGGCAGGTACGGCGCCACCGGACCAAACGGCGCGTGCGAGGTGCTGGTGGGGAACACCACGAACACCGGCGGGCGCGGCCGTTTCGACCGCTCGAGGGCATCGAGCTTCGCCAAGGCGTACTGATCGGGAATGCTCCACCACCCGAATTCCGGCCCTTGATAGGCGAGCAGGTCGCGGCCGTAGATGGCGTCGAAACCGTAGAAGGCGCCTTCGGGCCACGGCTGGCGCATGCCGGGCATCAGCGCCACCGTTCGATAGCCGTTTCTCGAGAAGGCCCGGACGATGGTGTCGCGCGATGACGTCATCAGCGACGTGTAGCTGTACTGGTCGGTCACCTTGATCCCGGTCAGGAGGCTCAAGTGCGCCAGCCAGGACGAGGCGCCGAAGGTCGGCGACTCGACGTAAGCCGACACCACCTCGCGCCCGGCGTCGTGGACCGCGGTCTCGAAATTCGCCCGGCTCGGGCCAAGTGCGTCTGCGAACGCCGGGTTGTCGTAAGTTACCGCGCCGTACGATTCGACAAACGCCAGCATCACGTCCGCGCCGTCGAGCCCGCGCAGATCCACGTCCAGATTGGGGCTCTCGGCGAGCGCCGGCGCCACTCTCCCCGGTCCGACCATCGCCAGGACCGATCGCGCCTGGCGGAAATACGCGCCGGTCGCCGGATCCGAAAACGTCAACCCGGTGGTGTGGCGCCCAGACACCTGGCCGGCGGCGAAGACGCCGATCGCGACGAGAGCCAACGCGCCGATCGCGAACCTGGGACGCTCCCGTTGCACCGCGGAAGCCACAAGCCCAAGAGCCAGCCGGGCCAGCAGGTAGGCCGCGACGGCGGAGGCGACCACGGCCACGGCCACCAGGGCGATCAACCACCAGGGCACGGACCGCGCGAGCATGGCGGCGACGTTACCGAGATGTTGCGAGTCCCAATACAGGTTGAAGTCGCGGCCGTAGAGGCCGGGCGCGGTGACATCCAGGTAGTGGCCGGCGACGAGCAGCACCCACACCGCGGGCAAGGCGCGGCGCGCCAGGCGCTCGGCCCACCGGTGCGACACCGCCAGCAGCAGCACGCACACGGCGAGCTCGATCGACAGCGCGCTGTGCCACTGGATTTTCAGGGTGGGCCAGACGTTGCCGAACGTCAGCGACGCGTTCAACAGGACGAGAGCGGCGGCGGCCGGCACGGCTACACGGAGGACAGCAGGTGGCCCAGCTTGTCCTTCTTCGTCTTGAGGTACCGCTCGGTCGACGCCGTGGCCAGCACCTCGATCGGCAGCCGTTCGTTGACCGGCAGGTCTTTGCTGGTGATCCCGGCAAGCTTGTGGGGGTTGTTGCTCATCAGTCGCGTGGAGCGCACGCCGAGGTCGCGCAGCATGCGAATCGCGACCCGGTAGTCGCGAAGGTCAGCGGGAAATCCCAGCCGCACGTTCGCTTCCACGGTGTCGCAGCCCTGCTCCTGGAGCGCGTAGGCGCGGATCTTGTTGGCGAGGCCGATGCCCCGCCCTTCCTGATTAAGGTAGAGCAGCACGCCGCGGCCCTCGTCGGCGATCCGTTGCAACGCGGCGTGAAGTTGCTCACCACAATCGCACCGCGCGGAATGGAAGATATCGCCCGTCAGGCAGGAGGAATGGACCCGGGCCAGCACGTTCTCGCCGTCGCCCACGTCGCCGCGGACCAGCGCCACGTGGGTGCCGCCACCGAGCACGCTCTCAAACACGTGGATGGCGAACTCGCCGAACTCGGTCGGTAATTGCGCGGAAGCGACGCGGCGTACGGGGAGCCGATGCCGCACGGCATTGAAGAGAGCGTCCGCGCGCGCGCGGACCCACCGGATGATCACAGGGACCTGACTCTTCCAGACAACAGACCGCTATCGTACGGGGGGCATGGACGCAGTGTCAATCAGCGCGGCCGAGCTACTTCGACTTCTTCAGGGACTTGTAATACGCCTCGATCGGCTGGAACGGGCCGAGGCGGTGTTGCTCGAGGGGAAACGAGTCGGCAAAGGGACCGTACGCGTTGTCGACCGGTTTGGTGGTCCGGTCCGGGTAGTCCTTGTCGAGATTCGGCATGTTCGGCCGCGGCTGATTGTTGATGAACGCCGCGACGTCGAACGCCTGATCGTCGGTGAGGTCGGACTTGCCGAGCGGCATGCGCGCCTTGATGAACCTTGCCGCCGTGAGCACGCGGTGCATGCCGGCGCCGTCGTTGAAGCTGTCTGGGCCCCAGAGCGGCGGAAACAGGTAGCCACGGCTCTTGTCACGCGTCGCCAGCAGGCCGAGGCCGTCGGCGCCGTGACAGATGCTGCAGCGATCGGTGAACGTCTGTTGGCCCGCGGCCAGGTTCGCCGCGCGATTCGGCGTCTTGAAGGCCGCCGGCTCCACGGCCTTCTTCTGGCCGGCGCCCATCGCCGCGTATTCGGCGCCGAGCGATCGAAGGTAGGCGGCCATCGCGATCATCTCCGGGCTGTCCATCGGCAGCGGCTTGCCGTTCATGCTGCGCTGCATGCACTCGTTGATGCGGTCCTCGATGTCGGTGTTGGCATTCACGCGGCCGGAAAATCTCGGGTAATGCTCGGTGACTTGCAGCAGGTTGAGCGTGCCCGGCTCGGTGCCGGTCCCCAGGTGACACGAGGCGCAGGACAGGCGGCTGGCCGTGTAGCGCCGTTCGGGATCGGGATGATCGGGCCCCAGCATCTCCGACGTCTGCGCGATGAGCCGCCGGCCGTAGTCTTCGGTCGCGATTGACGGCACCACGCGGCCGGGCGAAGTCGATCGCATCGGCGCGTACCTCAAGGTCGCGCCGACGGCCAACCCGCCAACCAGCATCGAGACCGCTATCGCGGAGGTCAGGCCGCCCCGAGGATCACTCACGCGGATGGACTCCTTTTCGCAGCATGCCGGCTTGGGCGCGATCATACCCCTCCACTGCGTCCAGGAACTGATACTTAGGCCGTTCGATGCGCTCGCGCAAGCCCGGCCGCACGGCCCACACCACGACGAATGCCGCCGAGAGCGCCAACGCGGACAGGACGATGAGGTCGGCGATCATCGGGCGGCATCTCCAGCGTACAGGCCGCGGACGTAGTGCGCGGCGGCCAATAATTCCGCTTCATTCAGGCGCGTGGTCCACGGCGCCATCGGCGTGCCGTCCACGCCGTTGCGAAGCGCGCGCAGTCCCTCGGCCAGGCTCGGGCGCTGGCGTTGGAAGTTGGTGGGCGCCACCTTAAGCTCCGCGGCGGCCGGGCCGTTGCCCGCGCCGCGCTCGCCGTGGCACTGCACACAGTTGGCGGCATAAACACGCTCGCCCAAGGCGACCAGGCCTTCGGGCAGCGGCGCCTCGACGCCGCCGCTGCGAAAGCCGCGCACTACCTGGGCGATCGCTGCCAGATCGTGAGGTGAATATTCCCGCCACGCCGGCATCGCCGTGCCTGCCACGCCATTCCACAATGCATCGGCCAGGCGTTCGACGGTGTAGTCATGCTCGGCGAGATTCGAGGGCCGGGGCAGCAGCATCGCTGCGGCCACACCGTCTCCCGCGCCGCTCGCGCCATGACAGGTGGCGCAGTGATCGGCGTAGAGCACCTGGCCGGCCGCGAGGTTGACCGTCGCCGGCAATGCCGGCGCCGCGTCGCCGCGCCGCGCCCGCGCGGGGTGCGCATTCACCGGGCCGGCAAATGCCATTTGCGCCATCTCATCGTCCCCACACTCGCACCCGGCCCGGGCGCGGGCTTCGCCTTCCGGTCCGGCGATCTCGCGGGCGTGCCCGAGAGAATCGAGGTACGCGACCAGGTCGCGCGCCTCCTGCCGCGGTTCGGTCGCCGCGCCTTCGAACAATCCCTTGTAGGCCGGCATCACCGACTCGGGGACGATGGCTCGCGGCGAGAAGAGGTGTGCAAAGTGCCAGTCTGCCGAACGGGTCTGTGCTTCGCGGGACAGGTCAGGACCGATCCGCCTGGTGCCCCAGAGATGGGGATAATCGAGCCGCGTTTCCCACGCCAGTGTCGGCGCCCCGAAGCGGGCCATGTCGGCGTGCAGGTAGCGGATCTGCTGCGTGTGGCAATACCCGCATCCCTCGCGGCCGTAGATCGCACGCCCGCGCAGCTCGCTCACGCTCAATCCCAGCGGATGTTCGGGCGCCATCGCACGCGTCTCGGCTTCGAGTACGCGCTTCGGCCAGACGCCAAGCAGCGCCACCGACATCACGAAGAAGCCCACGCCGGCGACGCTGGCCACCAGGTACGACATCCGCAGCGCGCGTCCCGCTCCGCGCGTCATGACGCCTCCGTGGCCACAACCGCCAGGCGCGGTGCAATGGCCGCGACCGGTTCGAGACCCACGCTTGCTTCGACGCTCGCCAGGCCCGCGCCCTTCGGCCCGGTGACGAGGCCGACCAGGATCGCGATAAAGCCGCCCGCGAGCGGAATCGCCGAGAGGCTGCGGATGATCCAGTACGGCCGCGCCGCGCGCACCGAGTCGAGCCACGGCGCGCCCGACTGCCACAGGCGCCCTTCAACCAGGCCGGCCGCCGTGAGGTCGGTCACCATCAGCACCACTCCAACGACCAGCAGCCAGTAGCCGTGGTTGAGCGCGCGCGCGTTATACCGCGCCGTTGGAATCCGCTGCCACACGTGCGTCAGCCCGGCGGCGCCGGCAAACGTGGCAAACCCGAGCATCGCGAGGTGCGAGTGGCCGATCACCCAATCCGAGAAATGCACCGTCTGGTTGACGGACATCAACGCCTGAACCGAACCCTGCATGCTGACGATCAGGTAAAACACCGTCGACATCGCGGCAAAGCGCAGCCCGATGTCACGCGGGAAAAGGCCCGACCCGCGCAGCGACAACAGCAGGTTGGTGACGACGATGATGACGTCCACGCCCAGCAGCACCGACGCCGTGATGGCGCCGACCTGTGCGGACATCGGGATCACCGAAAAGACATAGTGGTGCGTGCCGTTCAGCGGGTACAGGAAAAACAGCAGCCAGAAGCCCAGCATCGACAGGAAGTGGCTGTAGATCGGGCGCCTGGTCGCGGCCGGAATCACGAAGTAGATGATCGCCAGGGCCAGCGGCGTCACGAAGAGACCGACCGCGTCGTGAATCCATAATCCGCTGAACGCCGCGCCGCTCGCACCGGGCACGAGCTCCGGGACGAAGTTGCCCATCGGATAGGCGAACAGCGTGAAGATCAGGCCGCCGATAATGTACCAGCTCGATACGTAGAGGTGTTCGAGGCCGCGGGAAAAGAACGGCGGCACGAACTGCACGACGGCAAGCACCAGCGCCACGACCACGACGGCGTCGATGGCTAATGGAAACTCCGCCCACTCGAGCGGCTGGCTGAACCCGGCAAGCAGCAGCACCCACCCGGGCCCGACCGCCGCGAAGTTCCACAATCCAAACATCCACCGCCCGAGCCGGGCGCTCGTGACGGGACGGCCCGACAACACCGGCACCGCGTGATAGAGAAACGCGAAGAACGCGTTGCCCAGCCAGCCGAACATGATGCCCTGCGTATGCGCGTAACGGAGCCGCCCCCAACTGAGCCACGCCGCATTGGCGCCCCAATCGGGGTACAGCAACTCGAGCGAGACGATGATGCCGAAGGTGACGGAAAGGAGGAGCGTGACGATCGCCGCCACGCCGTGCGCGTGCACGAGCTTGGTATCAACTCGTGACGCGGCACGGAGTGGAGCGGATACTTCCATGTCGAGGCGGCGATCGGCTACTTGTTGATCGGGATCATGATGTGCGCGCCCGAGGTGCCCGGCAGCATGAGCCACGGCACGCCCTGGCCCTTGAGCGCCTCATCGCGCTGGCTCCCCTCCGAGACCCCGATCGACTCCGGCGTCGCGCCGGGAACCGACAGCACCCACAGGAGCTGGATCCGATCCTTCTTGCCGTAGAGCCGGTAGGACATCGTGCCGAACGGTGTCGGCTTGAGCGTGCCGGCTTTCGTGGCCGCCTCGACCGAGTCGGTCACTTCCTTGTCGGCCTTGCCTTGCGCGCGTAGCTTCGCGGAGAAATCGCGGCGGGGCGCGGTGACGACGTTGTAGCACCACGTGAAGCCATCGGCGCCGCGTGGCGTGCATTCGACGGCGTTGGTGCCCTTGCGAAGCGTGACGCGCTCGCCCGTCTTGGGATCGTACTTGTAGACCCCGGCGCCGGCCTTCAGGTCGTCGGGCAACGGCAGCACGGCTTGCTCGATCTCGGTCGGGGCCACGTCGGTGACCGCAGATACCCTCACCGCGGGATTGATCGGGATCATCACGTGCGCGCCCGGTGTGCCCGGCAGCATCATCCATGGCAGTCCGTAGCCTTCGAGCGCCGCGTCGCGCTGGCTGCCGATCGACACGCCCACCGACTCGGGCGTGCGATTCGGCAGGGAGATCACCCACAGGTTCTGGATGCGATCGCGCTTGTCGTAGCCGCGATACGACATCATCGCGGTCGCCGGCGCGGGCAGCGCGCCGGTCTTCACCGCTTCGGCGACCGCCGCCGAGATCTGCTCGTCGGTTTTCTTCTGCGCGCGCAGCTTCGCTTCGAGGTCGCGGCGCGGGCCGAGCGACTTGTTGTAGCAGCGCGTAAAGCCGTCGGCCATCTTCGGCTGGCACTCCATGAAGTTGGTGCCCTGCCGGAGCACCTTCCGCGCCCCGGTGGCGGCGTCGTAGGTGACGACCGTGGCGCCGGCGCGGAGGTCTTGCGGCAGCACCGCGACGGCTGCCGCGATCTGATCGGCCGCTGATTGCGCCCTGGCGGCAGGTACGCCCGCGAGCGGGCCTGCGAGGAACATCGCCGTCACGAGTCCGATTGCACGCTTCATGTCTCTCTCCATCTCATGTGAACTGCGATCTGCTACTGACGGTTGTAGGCGATGCCGGCGGCCTGGGCCTGGTCGATCGCGATCACCATGGCGGGCACGACCGTCACCCCCGGCAGCAGGTTCGCGCTTAGTTCCTTCTGCAGGACGTCGGCCTTGCCCTTGCCTTTGACCTCGAGTTCCGCGCACCACCCGCCAAAGGCGTTGGCGCACATCAGGAACTTGGTGCCCATCTTCTGCAGGGCCTCGATGCCGATCCCCGGTATTGCCGGGCCGAACATCGGAATGTTGGGCGACTGAATCACCTGCATCAGCAGATGCAGGTCGGCAGGCGTCGGCCGGTTGAGCACGTTACGCGTGTAAGGTTTTCCGGCGGCATCCTTGAGGCCGGTGTATTCGCCGAGTCCGTACTTCGCCCACATCGCGTCGTTGAAGGCGAGCGGAATGCTCGACTGGCCGCCCATTCCGTAGAACGTGCCCACCGCGCCGACCTGGCCCGGCGTGGTCTTGTAGGCGGCGGAGTAGGTGCCGAGATAGTTGGCGATGTGCAGGAGCGGGAACCCGTTCTTGTGCTGCGGGAAGTCGAACAGGCAGCGATGCGTACCCTTGACTTCCTTCAGCCAGTCGTCGGGACCAGCCTGCTGCGCCGCCTCGGCGCTCCGTTCAGTGAACGGCAGCCCGGCGAATGCAGCCGCGCCAACGAGTCGAGCAAGAAAACCGCGACGGTGTGTCGTATCCATATGGCCTCCAATACGAAGCAACGCAAGGACGAAACGAAACCGACTTCAAATCAACGCGTGCTAGCCGACAAACAACAGACTGAAGCCGTGCTCCTGCGCGCGGGTGACACCGATCACGCCGGCTGGAACGAAGCGGCTGCTGGGAATCATGTTCGCGGCCATCTCTTTATAGACGGCCTCTCCATCACCGGTCCCCGCGAGCGTCCTGGCAAACCGGTGACTCGCGGTGTCGCACACCATGAACTGGACGCCGCGCTTGGCCAGGCTCTCAAATTGCTTGCGCGGCTCGGCGTTGAACGGATTGGCGGTGGGCACGTCACCGGTGCGCGAGGTGTACTTCACGGCCTCGGCCATGGCCTTGCCGTACTTCGCCCAGAGCTGATCGCTGAACCCGAACACGGTGGCGGAATGTCGCAGGCAAATGATCATCGCCAGGTCGCCATCGTCCAGGTTGTAGCCGCTCTTGCTGCCGGTGAACAGGTTGCCGGCAAAGCCCATGGCTTCGCCAACACCGGTCGGCGTGGTGGCATCGAGGACGATCCGGTGTTTCCCGGGGATCTTGTCGAACCAGTCGTCTTGCGGGTGACGGGCTGGCTGGAAGGCGGATGGGGCCGGGGGAGCCGAAACCTGGGCAGGGGCCGGGGTTTGCGCATTGGCGGCACGCGACCCAAAAACCAGCGTCGCGGCGGCCCCCAGTCCAGACATCAGCGAACGACGTGACCACATTCCGTGCTTCATCTATTCCTCCGGCGGCGACCCCGGTGCGGCGGGTGTCGGCAAGTAGCGGTCTGGATTATACGGTTAGTTGGCAGGGCACAACGATGGCGCCTGCCATCCGGCCGGCGCCGGCGCCGTCCCGCCGGAACGAGTCGAGCCACAGCGGATGCGCGAAGCTGCTCAGTCTGCAGGTGAAGATCCGGTCCGGCTTGACACCGGCAGCGACCAGCTGATCCCGATTCGCCAACCAGAGGTCCAGGTGCGGCCTGGGGGTGGCGCGGGAACACCAGCGCTCGACGTCTGCGCGCGCATGGCCGGCGGCCAGAAACGCGTCGACGACCGGCTGCCCAACTTCGTAGTCGTCCACGCCGATGCTCGGCCCGATGGCGGCAATGAGGTCGCCGGCATGGGTCCCAAACGCTTCCGCCATCGCCTCGACCGACGCGGTGGCCACTCCCGCGCACGTGCCGCGCCAACCGGCGTGGATCGCGGCAGCCGCGCCGGCGGTGACATCGGCCATCAGAATAGGCACGCAGTCCGCCACCATCACGGCGAGGGCGGTGCCGGGCTCGTTCGACACCACCGCGTCCGCGGCGGGTTTCTCGCGATGCGTCGCCTCCGTCACTTGCCCCCGGTGAATCACGCGGACCGCGTTGCCGTGGACCTGCGTCACGCGCATCAAGCGATCGGGCCGAGCGTCGAGCGACTGCAGCACCGGCTGCCACGCCGTCGCCTCCGGCAACTGGAGTTGCTTCGAGGTAAACAAGTGTTGCGCCGCCGCTTCAAGCGGCGCGCATCGCAGCGCGGAGCCCCAAGGCTCGGTGCTCCAACGAAATGCGGGATCCGGCGTCGGCGGTGTCATTGGCGGCGGCGGTTCAGCCGTGCGATCGTCCGCAACTGCGGTTGCGTTTGGGCGCGTTCGAAACGCGGAAACCCCCCTGTTTTCCTGCGTTCGCTGCTGGCATCGTCTTTGATATCCAAATCGCCGACACGCGCCTGGCTGGAGGACGAAGACACGCGCTTCGTCGGACTGGAGAATCTATGGTGATCAAGATCATGCCGAACGACAAGGGTAGCCCAACGGGCAAACTGGCGGATGCCGAGCTGCACTTCACCGAGGGAGACTTGCAGGGCTTGCGGCTGCTGGGGTTTGCCGTCTGGGATCGCCGGTCCGGCGCCGGGAGAAACGTCACATTCCCGGCGCGAACCTATTCCGTGAACGGCGAACGGCGGAGTTTTGCGCTGCTGCGTTCGGGAGGCGAACCGGGCGCGCAGGACAAGGTCCGCGACCTGGTGCTGCAGGCCTATTCGGAGTTCGAGTCGCAGGCTGCGATCGCCAGCTGAATGGCGCGCCGGCGGCGTTTGTTGTCGTGCCGGTAAGACCACGCGCGCGCGGATGGCACCGCTCAGCTCAAAACGGGCAGGAGGCGCGCATTTTCTTTCGCGCGCTTGGGCGGGAGGGTCCACTCCGCGCGCGCGCTCTTTTCGAACTCGGCGCGGAAGAACGGCTCTTTCATGCCGCCGTCGATGATGTTCCACGGCAGCACGGTGTCGGCGGAGCGATCGCGGTAGATATAGAAGTCGCCGTCAAGGCCGGCGTCGCTCAACGCCTTGCGCCACTGTCCGCCGTTCTCTTCTGCCAGTTCGATGGCGGGGGCGATGCGGCGGTCGCCGAGCGACAGCAGCGCTTGGTAATAGGAGTGCCGCTCGCTCTTGATGTTGAAGTAGACGTTGTCGATGTCCGCCACCAGCGACCGCATCCGCTTCATCTTCTGCTCGATGACGTCGGTGCGTTCCATCGGCAACCACTGGTACGCCGTGCCTGGTTTGGGCACGAGCGGGTTGACGCTGGCGACGATGCGGCCGATCCGGCCGCGCGGGCGCGCATATTTCAGCATGATCTCGTGGAGCTGCAGGGTGAGATCGCGAATCGCCACGAGATCTTCGTCCTGCTCCGTCGGCAGGCCGATCATGTAATAGAGCTTCAGGCTCTCGATGCCGGTCGAGAAGATCAATTCGGCGCTATCGAGAATCTCCTGGTTGGTCACGGTCTTGTTGATCACGCGGCGCAGGCGATCGGAGCCGGTTTCCGGCGCGATTGTCAGCGTCCGCTCGCCGCTCTCCTTGAGCAGGGAGACGATCGTCGGCGTGAGGTCGTCGAGCCGCAACGAGGCCGGGCTGATCGAGTAGCCCATGTCCCTGAGGCTGCGGAGGATGTGCTCGATGTCGGGATGGTCGCAGAGCGCGATCGACACGAGTCCGGCCTTGCTCGAATACTGCCGCGCCGCCTGGGCGAGCGCGAGGATGCGATCGGTGGGAAAGGCGCGGACCGGCAGGTAGTTGTAGCCGGCCCAGCAGAAACGGCAGAGGTTCGCGCAGCCGCGCACCACTTCGATCAGGAAACGGGAGCCGAACTCGGTGTCGGGCGTAAAGATCGTGGTCGAGGGCGGATCGCAGGCGTCGGTGCTCTTGAGCGCGGCCTTGCGGACGATCGGCGGCGCGCCGCTGCCCTCTTTCGGAACGTAGCGCGCGATCGTGCCGTTGTCGGCGTACTCGACGTCGTACATCGACGGAATGTAATAGCCGCGGGCTTGCGCCAGCCGCTTGAGTTGCTCGGTGCGCGACGACGAACCGAAGGCGTCGAGCAGCGCCGGCACCAGCACTTCGCCTTCGCCGGCGGCGATGACGTCGGCGAACAGGGCCAGCGGTTCGGGATTGACGAACGTCACGGCGCCGCCGATGACCACTAGCGGGTCTTTGTAGGTGCGGTCCGCGGCGCGCACAGGCACGCCGGCCAGCCTGAGCATCGTGAGCACGTTGGTGTAGTCCCATTCGAACGACACCGAGAACGCGATCACGTCGAACTCGCCGATCGGGGTCTGCGATTCGATCGAGACGATGCGGGTGCCGGCCTCGCGCATCGCCGCCAGTTCCTGCTTCGGCGGCAGGAACGCGCGTTCGCAGACGATGTCGGGCTGATCGTTGAAGAGTCGGTAGATGGTCTGGAAGCCGAGGTTGGACATCCCGACGAAGTAGGTGTTCGGGAAGACCAACGCAACCCGCAGCCGGTTGGCGTGCGGCTTGCGCACGTAACCAACCTCGCGGGAAAGGATATCCTGTGCGAATTCGCGCTGCTGCCGGGGCTTCATGTCAGTCCCAGGGGATCATCGAGTTGCGTCTCATCAGACGACGCTCGCGGCTCCCTTGGATCTATTCACTCTATCACCGGCTGCCGGCGGCTACCCTTCGCTTCGCCGGAGGAACGCCGGCACCTCAAGCTCGAGGTTCAGGTCGAATTCGCCCGGCAACGGCCCAGGTGCAGCAGCCGCGGTGTCCCCGCCGTTCTGTCCCACCGCCACCGCCCTGGGGTCGGCAATTGGCAGATCCAACCCGGGCCGCCGGATGATGGTCGCGCGCGGCTGCAGTCCCGGGGCCGACTCGGTCCCGGTCCGCACCGGGATGGTATAGGCGTGCAGATCCACCGGCGTTTGCATCGGCGCCGCCGCCGGCGTCGAGCGCTCGGTTCTCACGTGATCGAAGCCGGTCGCGATCACCGTGATCTTGATCTTGCCCTCGAGCGACGGATCGACCACGGCGCCAAAGATGATGTTCGCGTCCTCGTGCGCCGACTCCTGGATGATCGTCAGCGCCTCGTTGACCTCGAGCAGCGACATGTCCGGCCCGCCGGTCACGTTGATGATCACGCCGCGCGCGCCCTTCACCGAGGCGTCCTCGAGCAGCGGGCTCGAGATCGCGCGATTGGCCGCATCGACCGCGCGCGAGGAGCCTTCCGCCTGGGCCGTGCCCATCATCGCCACGCCCATGCCGGACATGATCGTCTTGACGTCGGCGAAGTCGAGGTTGATGAGGCCCGGCACCAGGATGAGGTCCGAGATGCCCTGGATTGCCTGCCGCAGCACATCGTCCGCCGTCACGAACGCGTCGAGCATGGAGGTGTTGCGATCGATCACCGAGAGCAGCCGTTCGTTCGGGATGGTGATCACGGTGTCGACGGCTTCACGCAGGGCATCGAGGCCGATCTCCGCCTGGCGCGAGCGCTTCCGGCCTTCGAACTTGAACGGCTTGGTGACGACGGCGATGGTCAGCGCGCCAAGCTCGGTGGCAAGGCTGGCGATCACCGGCGCGGCGCCGGTGCCGGTGCCGCCGCCAAGGCCCGTGGTCACGAACACCATGTCGGCGCCCGACAGTTGCCGGATCAAGCCGTCGGTGTCCTCGAGCGCGGCCTGGCGGCCGACGTTCGGATCGGCGCCGGCGCCCAGCCCCTTTGTCAGCTTGCCGCCGATCTGGATCTTCACCGGCGCCGGGTTGGCCCTGAGCGCCTGCGCGTCGGTGTTGGCCACCATGAACTCGACGCCGGTGATCCCGGCGTGCACCATGCGCGCCACGGCGTTGCCGCCGCCGCCGCCAACGCCAATCACCTTGATCCGCGCGCCGGTGCGCGCCTCTTCGTCGAGCGTCAGCCTCAACGTTTCGAAGCCATCCTGGTCCGCCATCGTGCCTCCCCCGTGGTGTTGCGTGATCCCTGATCCCTGATCCCTGATCCCTAAAAGAATTCCCTAAATACCGTGCGCAGCCGGCCCATCACCCGGGTCAGCGCGGTGCCACCCCCGGCCGCCGCCGCCGGGCCGCGATGCCGCGCCGCGTACAACACCAGTCCCACCGAGGTGGCGTAGGACGGATTGCTGACGTGATCGGCCAGCCCTCCGACGCCCGTGGGCACGCCCCGCCGGATCGGCAAGTCGAAAATCTGCTCTGAGATCTCGGACATGCCTTCGAGCACCGAGCCGCCGCCGGTCAGCACCAGGCCGGAGTTGAGCGACTTCTCGTAGCCGGCCTTGCTGATCTCGTCCCAGATCAGGTGGAACATCTCCTCCGCCCGCGGCTGCAGGATGTCGGAGAGGATGCGCCGCGCCATCACCCGCGGCCGCCGGCCGCCGACGCTGGCCACCTCGATCGTCTCGTCCTCTTCGACCATCGACGACAGCGCGCAGCCGGCCCGGCGCTTGACTTTCTCGGCGTCGGGAATCGGCGTCCGCAAGCCGACGGCGATGTCGTTGGTGAAGTGGTCGCCGCCCACCGCGATCACCGCGGTGTGCCAGAGGCTGCCGCGTTCGAAGATGGCCAGGTCCGCGGTGCCGCCGCCGATGTCGACGACGGCGACGCCCAGTTCCTTTTCGTCCGGCGTCAGCACGCACTCCGACGCCGCCAGCTGGCCGATTACGGTATCGGTCACCTCGACGCCGGCCCGGTTCACGCAGGCCACCAGGTTCTGCGACGCCGTCTGGCTGCCGGTGATGATGTGGACGTTCACCTCGAGCCGCGCCCCGGTCATGCCCACCGGCGCGCCGATGCCGTCCTGTTCGTCGACCACGAAGTCCTGTGGCAGCACGTGGAGGATCTCGCGTCCCGCCGGCAGCGACACGGCGCGCGCGGCGTCGATCGCGCGGCGCACGTCATCGCGCGTCACTTCGCGGTTCTTGCCGGCCACCGCCACCACGCCGCGGCTGTTGAAGCCCTTGATGTGGGGGCCGCTGATCGCGAGGTGGACCGAGCCCACTTCGACGCCGGCCATCAACTCCGCCTCTTCGATCGACTTCTTGATCGATTCGACCGCCGCCTCGAGGTTGACGACCACCCCGCGTTTGAGGCCCTTTGAATCGGCGTTGCCGATGCCGATGACGTCGACGCCGCCGTCGTCACGCATCTCGCCCACGACCGTGCACACCTTGGTGGTGCCGATGTCGAGCCCGACCACGTATCGTTCCTGTCGTCCCACTAATGCCTCCCCGTCCTACCGGCGCGCCTGCGCATTGGCCGGCACTGGGCGCGCCGGCCTTACGTACAACCGTTCATCAAACCGCAAGTCCACGTAGTCGATCCCGGCCAGCCGTTCGCGAAGCGCCGGCGCCAGGTCGACGTATTGCTGCAATCGCTCGACAAACTCCGCCTCGCCGAGGCGGAGCAGCGCCGTGTCGCCGTCGAGAATCACCACCGCGTTGTGCAGATCGCTGACGTCGATCTGCGACACGCGCTTGGCCAGCTCCGGGCGCGCCGCCAGGCTCGCGATGACGCGGCCGGCAAACTCCGCACGCGCGGCATCGACGAGCGCGCCGCCGTCCTGCGGCGACGCTGACAGGCCGTCGATGATCGGCAGGTCGATGTCGGCGTAGGCGGGCCCGTATTCGTCGATGACGACACCCCGGGGATCGATGAGGTAGAGCGCCATGCCGATGCGGCCAATGCCCATCGGCCGCCGCTCGTGCACGACAATCTCGAGCGTCGACGGCAACACCCGGCGCAGCGTCGCGTCCTCGACCCACGGCGACGCCAGCAGCCGTTCGCGCCACGGGTCGAGATCGACCAACAGGATGTTCTGGCCGCGAAGCCCGTCAACGAGCGCCAGCACTTCTCCGGCGGACAGCCGTTGCTGCCCGCGCACCGTGAGGTGGCCAATCTGCAGCCCGTGCGCGTCGGCCACCAGCGTGGCGAACCGCCACCCGCCGAAGCCGAGCAGCGCGATGACCGCGACGAGGCGCGTGATCAACCACAGCCGCCGCGCCGAGAGGCTGCGCTTGCGGCCCGGCTTCACCTGCGCGCGACGAAAGCGCTTGTCGGTGGCGGCGGCAACGGTGGCCATTAGTGGCGGCCTCCGTCGCTCTTGATCGGCGCGTCATCCGGGGCCCGGCGTTCGAGTTCCGCGACGAGGGCCGTGGCGAGTCCGCCAATCGAGCCGGCGCCCAGGGTCAGCACGAGATCGCCGCGGCGCGCGAGATCGGCCACCGCGGTGGCCACCTCGTCGAGCCGCTTGACGACATGGACCGGCGTCCGGCGCGCCGCATTCACGGCGGCGGCCAGCGCTTCCACCGTCACGCCGGGAATCGGGTCCTCGCTGGCGGCGTAGATGTCGGTCAGCACGACCTCATCCGCCGTGGCCAGGGCCGTGCCGAACTCCGCGAGCAGGTCGCGGGTGCGGGTGTAGCGATGCGGCTGAAACGCCACCACCACCCGGGCGGGCTTGGCCGCCCGCGCCGCGGCCAGCACCGCCGCGATCTCGGTGGGATGGTGCCCGTAGTCATCAACCACGGTGATTCCATTGACCACGCCGCGCTGCTCGAAGCGCTGCTCGGCGCCGTGAAACTCGGCGAGCGCCGCGGCGATGCGCGGGAACGGCACCTCGAGCTCGAGGCCAACGGCCACCGCGGCCAGCGCGTTCCTGACCGAGTGCAGGCCCGGCACCGCGAGCGCCAGGGTCCCCAGTGTCTCGAGCGCGCCGGCGTGGTTCGCTCGTCGCGCCACTATGCAGCGCGACCCGAACCCCTCGAGCCGGACATCGGCGGCGACGACATCTACTTGTGCCTTGTGCCTTGTGCCTTCCGCCTGGTGCGTTGTGCCTTCTGCCTTTTCTTCGATCCCATAGGTGATCACCCGCCTCGTAAAGCGCGGCATCACGCGCGACAGCTCCGCATCGTCGGCGCACGCGACCACGGCGCCGTAGAACGGCACCTCGTTCGCAAAGTCGACGAAGGCTTGCTGCAAGTCGGCGAACCCGCCGTACGCGTCCATGTGTTCGTGATCGATATTCGTAATCACCGCCACCGAGGGCCTCAGCTTCAAGAACGACCGATCGCTCTCGTCGGCTTCGACCACCATCAACTCACCCCGGCCCAGCCGCGCGTTGCTGCCGAAGGCGCTGAGCCTGCCGCCAATCACCGCCGTCGGATCGAGCCCGGCGCGTTCCAGCACCAGCGCGATCATCGACGTCGTGCTGGTCTTGCCGTGCGCGCCCGCCACCGCGATGCCAAACCGCAGGCGCATCAGTTCCGCGAGCATCTCGGCCCGTGGAATCACCGGGATGCGCCGCCCGTGCGCCGCGGCGACCTCGGCGTTGTCCGGCCGCACCGCCGAGGAATAGACCACGACGTCGGCGTCGCCGATATTCGACGCGGCGTGGCCGACGTGCACCGTGACGCCGAGCGTCGCCAGCCGATCGGTCACGCCCGAGCGCTTGGCGTCGGAGCCGGACACCGCGTAGCCGAGATTCGCCAGCAACTCGGCGATGCCGCTCATGCCGATGCCGCCGATCCCGACGAAGTGGACGCGCCTGGTCTTACCCAGCACGTCGACCGCCCAGTGACTCGACGCGGTCGGCGATCCGCTCCGCGGCGTCGGGCCGCGCCAGTTTCCGCGCCGCCACGCTCATCCGCTCGCGCCGTTCGACATCGGCGACGAGCGAGGCAATCTCGGCGGCCAGCCGTTCACCGTTCAGCTCCCGTTCTTCGACGACCAGGCCGGCGCCGGCGCGGCCGAGGACCTCCGCGTTCTTCCGCTGGTGGTCGTCGGTTGACGTCGGCAGCGGGACCAGAATCGCCGGCCGTCCGGCGGCGGTCAGTTCCGCCAGGGTGGTCGCACCCGAGCGGCAAATGACCAGGTCCGCCGCCCTCATCTCCCCGTCGATTTCGAAGATGAAGGCTTCGACTCTGGCCGTGAGCCCGGCGCGCTCGTACGCGCCGCGCACCAGATCCAGATCGCGCTCCCCGGTCTGGTGGGTGATCGCCAGGTTGAGCCCGGAGGCTGCCAGCCTCGCCGCTGCCTCCACCATGGCCACGTTGATCGCGTGCGCGCCCTGAGAACCGCCAAAGATCAGTACCCGTGCCGCGTGTCGCGGCGAGGAATCGACGTCATTCGGCTCCTTGTCTCTGGTCCGGAAGAACTCTGGCCGCACGGGATTGCCGGTTACAAAACCCGTGCGTGGAAAAAACCGCAGCGCTTCTTCGAAGTTCACCGCCGCCGCGCGCACCACCGGTGCCAGCAACCGGTTGGTGAGGCCCGGCAGCGCGTTTTGCTCGAGCAGCATCGTCGGGTAGCAGCGCAGCGCGGCGAGCGCGAGCACCGGTCCCGAAGCAAAGCCGCCGACGCCGACCACGACCTGCGGGCGGACCCGCGAAATCACGCGCCACGCGTCGATCGCCGCCACCGGCAACAACAGGAAACCGCGCAGCCGATCGCCGAGTGACTTGCCCTTGAGCCCGGCCACCCGAATCAGGTCCAGCTGAAAACCCTCCCTCGGCACCACCCGCGCCTCGAGGCCCCGCGCGGTGCCGACAAAGCGCACCTGCGCCGACGGGTCGCGGCGCATCAACTCGCGCGCCAGCGCGATCCCCGGGTAGAGATGTCCACCCGTGCCTCCACCCGCGATCAGGACGCGCACAGCTCACGCCGCTCCCGTCTCCGTCTCACCGTGCTGCGAGATGTTCAGCAGCACGCCCACGCCCAGCAGGTTGATCAGCAGACTCGAGCCGCCGTTGCTCACCAGCGGCAGTGCGATGCCCTTGGTCGGCAGCAAGCCGAGCACGACGCTGATGTTCACGAAGGCCTGGAGCACGACCATCATCGTGATCCCCAGCGCCAGGAACGCGCCGAAGCCGTCGGGCGCGCGCATCGCGGTGCGCATGCCGCGCCACGCGATCACGCCGAAGCAAATGACGATCACCGTGGCGCCGATCAGCCCCATTTCCTCGGCGATCACGGCGAAGATGAAGTCGGTGTGCGGCTCGGGCAGGTAGAACAGCTTCTGCACGCCGTTCATCAGGCCCTTGCCGAACACGCCGCCGGTGCCGACCGCGATCAGCGACTGGATGATTTGGAAGCCGTCGCCGAGCGGATCCGACCAGGGGTCGAGGAACGTGGCCAGGCGCCGGCGCCGGTAGTCCGCCTGCATCATCACGACATAGAGCGCCGGCAGGGTCAGCAGCAGCCCGCCGAGCATGTAGCGATAGCTGAACCCGGCCGCGAACACCATCACCGCGGTGACCGCGATCAACGACACCGCGGTGCCGAAGTCGGGCTCGAGCATGATCAACCCGGTCAGCCCGCCGACGATCAGCGCGATCGGCAACAGCGAGTAGCCGAGCTCGTTGATCCGGTGCCGGCGCCGTTCGAGAACCAGGGCCGTGAACAGGATGGCGGCCAGCTTGGCCAGCTCCGACGGCTGCACGCCGAAGCCGCCGATGCCAAACCAACGCTTGGTGCCGTTGATCGGGCGCGAAAACAGGACGCCCACCAGCAGCACCGCCACCAGGCCGAGCAGCGCCCAGACGAAGCGATCGTTGCGGTAGGTCCGATAGTCCACGCGCATCACGATCGACAGCACGGCCAGGCCGACGAAGGCCCACATGATCTGCTTGGTGACGAACAGGTATGGCTGTTGAAAACGCTCCAGCGCCAGCACCGCCGAGGCGCTGTAGACCATGACGACGCTGGCGCAAATCAGCGCCAGCGTTGCCAGGAACAACCACTTGTCAGACTGTAATTTCCGCGCCATACTCCCAATCCCCTTGACCCCTCCCGGTGCTGTTGGCCTGAGCGACGCCCAGGTCTTTCGCATCGGCGGAGTCGAAGGCTAAAGTGCCACCGCTTCGACCCGATAGATCGGACACGCGTCGAAGCAGTCAGTAGTCGTCAGTCGACCAGGGAAGTCGGACACCAGCCTCGCAGACCGGGGCAGCCTGCGCTCCCAGCGACCAGCTCCAACTTGCCTCCAATCGGCTGACGACTACTCACTGCTCCCACCTTCGCCCTCGGCTACGGCGCGAGCACGCGCTTACCTCACCCTGCAGATATCAATCGTCGAACTTCCTCCTTGAACCGCCGGCCGCGGTCCGCGTAATCCGCAAACATGTCGAAGCTCGAACACCCCGGCGCAAGCAGCACCACGCCGTCGGGCACCGCCAGGTCCCACGCCCGCCTGACCGCGTCGGCGAGCGAATCGGCTTCGACCACCGGCACGACCGCCGCGAGGGCCTGGGTCACCAGCGGCCGCGCTTCGCCGATCGCCACCACGGCGCGCCCGTGCTCGCGCAACGGCGAGGCGAGGTCCTCGAACCGCCCGCCCTTGTACTTGCCGCCGATAATCGCCACCACGCGGTCGAAGCTTTCGATCGACCGCGCCGCCGCGTCGATGTTGGTGGCCTTGGAGTCGTTGATGAACCGCACGCCGCCGCGCACTCCCACCGGTTCCATGACGTGCTCGAGACCGGTGAAGCCCTCGAGCGCGCGCGCCAGCGCATCGCCGGTCGCCCCCGCCAGCTGGCTGATCGCGGTGGCGGCCACCACGTTGCTCAACATGTGGCGCCCGGCCAGGCGCACCGCCGCCAGCGGCAGCAACGGCACGTCGCCCTCCGAGGTGCGGTGCCACACGAAGCCGCGGTCCGCATACACGTCGGCGGCGTCGGTGTCATTCACCCCGTAGCGGACGATCTGCGCGCGCGCGCCGGCGGCCATCTGCATCGCGTCAGCGCTGTCGGCGTTCACTACCGCCCAATCGCGCGGCTCCTGGTTGGCGAAGATCCGCTGCTTGGCCGCGGCGTACTCCGCCTGGTCGGCATGGCGATCGAGATGGTCCGGCGAGAAATTCAGCAACGCCGCGATCCACGGATGGAACGTGTCGGTGGATTCGAGCTGAAAGCTGCTGGCCTCGACGACGTGGACGGTGTCGTCGGTGGATTGCTCCACCTGCGCGCTCAGCGGCACGCCGATGTTGCCGCCCACCAGCACGCGACGGCCGGCCGCCGACAGCATCCGGCCCACCAGCGTCGTCGTCGTCGACTTGCCCTTGCTCCCGGTGATGGCGACGATGGGTCCGCGGACCCAGCGTGAGGCGAGCTCGAGTTCACCGATCACGGGAATGCCGAGCGCACGCGCGTGCGCCACTTCTGGCAGGTCGAGCGGCACGCCGGGGCTCATCACGATGAGGTCGGACGCGTCGAACGTGGCGGCGACGTGGCCGCCCAGTTCAAGCACCACGCCGGCGGCGCGCAGCTCGGCGGGCTCCGCAATCTCGGGCTTGCGATCGGTGAGCGTGACGCTGGCGCCGCGCCTGGCGAGCAACAGCGCGGCGGCGACACCGCTCCTCGCGGCGCCCACTACCAGCACCCGCTTCCCGCTCACGGAAAAGTCTCGCCTCGTCATCTGAGTTTCAGGGTCGTCAGGCTGAACAGCGCAAAGATGATCGCGATGATCAGGAAGCGCGTGATCACTTTCGGTTCCTGCCAGCCAATCAGTTCGAAGTGGTGATGCAGGGGCGCCATCTTGAAGACGCGCTTGCCCCTCAGCTTGAACGACGCCACCTGGATCACGACGGAAGCGGCCTCGAGGACGAACACGCCGCCGACGATGACCAGGAGCAGTTCCTGCTTGATCAGAATCGCCACCGTGGCCAGCGCCCCGCCAAGCGCGAGCGATCCGACGTCGCCCATGAAGATCTCCGCCGGGTGCGCGTTGTACCAGAGGAACCCGAGGCTGGCGCCGACCAGCGCGCCGCAGAACACTGTCAGTTCGCCCGCCGGCGCAAAGCGCACCAGCAACAGGTACTCGGCGAAGACGCGGTGCCCGGTGATATAGGCGAGCGCCGTAAAGGCCGCAGCCGCCACCGCGAAGGTGCTGATGGCCAGGCCGTCGAGACCATCGGTCAGGTTCACCGCGTTGCTCCAGGCCACGAGGGTGAACGCCGCAAACGGCACGTAGAACCAACCGAGATCGGGAATGAGTTGCTTGAAGAACGGGAAGATCAGCCGCGTGTTGTAGACGTTCTCGTTCGCGAGCCACATCATGACCAGGCCGACGGCGAGGCCGACCAGGGTTTGCAACCCGATCTTGTAGCGCGCCGCAAGACCACCCGACGAGCGGCGCGTGATCTTCAGGTAGTCGTCCAGAAACCCGATCCCGCCAAATGCCGCCGTCGACACCACGGCAATCCAGACGAAGACGTTGGTCAGGTCCGCCCACAGCAGCGTCGGCACCAGCGCCGCGGTGAGGATCAGCAGCCCGCCCATCGTCGGCGTGCCCGCCTTGGCGCGATGCGATTCCGGCCCTTCCTGGCGAATCACCTGGCCGATCTGAAACTCGCGCAGCCGCTTGATCAGCCATGGCCCCATGACGAGGCTGATGGCGAGCGCCGTCATGCTGGCCGCCGCGGTCCGGAACGTGATGTAGCGCACCACGTTGAAGACCGAGACTTGCGGGTAGAACGAGATCAGGAGGTGATACAGCATCGCTAGCCGCCGCCCGCCATGAGGCGGTCCACCACGAGATCGGTCCGGGTTCCCCGGGAGCCCTTGACGAGGACGACGTCACCCTTCTGCACCAAGTTGGCGACGGCTGGCGCGGCTTCCGCGCTGGTCGCGTAATGGGCGACCGCCTTCGATGGCAGGCCCGCGGCAATCGCGGCCGCGCCAAGCGCGCGCGCCGGTTCTCCGCCAACCGTGACCAGCTTCGACAGGCCGGCGGCGGCGGCGGCGCGGCCGCACTCTTCGTGCAGGGCCAGCGACAAATCACCGAGCTCGAGCATTTCGCCGACCACCGCGATGCGGCGCGCCGCCCAGGCGCGGGCGATCACTTCGAGCGACCGCTTGAGCGCCGACGGGCTCGAGTTGTACGAGTCGTCCACGACGGTGGCGCCGTTGACGAGCTTCAGCACCGCGCCGCGATGCGGCGAGGGCTTGAGCGCGGCGGCGTGTTCGACAATGGCGTCGAGCTCGACACCCATCTCGAGCGCCACCGCAGCGGCGCAGGTCACATTGGCGAGATGGCCGCGGCCAAGCAGCGGCACCCGCAGCTCCCTTGACCCATGCGCCGTCCGCAGTTGCGCGCGCGATCCATCGAGACCCAGGTCTTCGATGTCCATGGCGCGGACCTCGGCCGAGTCACTCTCGCCGAAGGTGACGACGCGGCCCGGGAACCCGGTGATTCTCGCCATCACGCGCGCGTCGTCGGCGTTGGCGACCAGCAGCGTCGCGGCGGTGGCGCCCTCGAGGATTTCCGCTTTCGCATCGGCGATGGCGTCCGCGGATCCGAAGTAGCCGATGTGGGCTTCGCCGACGTTGGTCCAGACCCGCACCTCCGGCTCGGCGACGCCGACCAGTGTGCGAATCTCTCCAGCGTGGTTCATGCCCAGTTCCATCACCGCCACCTCTGCTCCGTGCCTCAACTCCATCAGCGACAGCGGCAGTCCGAGGTGGTTGTTCAAATTGCCCCGGTTCTTCGCCACCCGATACCGCGTGCTGAGAAACTCCGCGATCGCGTCCTTGGTCGTCGTCTTTCCCGCGCTGCCGGTAATCGCGACGACCTTCGCGCGCGATTCCCGCCGCACGAACCGCCCCAGGTCCTGCAGGGCGCGCGTCGTGTCGGCCACTTCGATCACGAACGATTCGGCGTCGTCCGGCACCGCGACCGCCCGGCTGACCACCACGCCCGCGGCGCGCCGCCTGAACGCGGTCCCGACAAACTCGTGGCCATCGCGCGCCGCCACGATCGCAAAGAACAGATCGCCCGAGGCCAGCGTCCTCGTGTCGATCGAAAACCCGGTGACGTAATGCTCGCTGTCACCGGCCACCAGCCGGCCGCTCATGGCCACGGCAATCGCGCCGGCCGCGAGCGGAATCGCCTTGGCCACTACCCGGCCTTGGTCTGGCGTTGACGCCGGCGCGCCAACGACGCCCGCGCCGTCGCGCCGTCGTCGAACGGCAACACGCGGTCACCAATTTGTTGGTACTTCTCGTGGCCCTTGCCCGCGATCAGCACCACGTCTCCGGAATTCGCCGCCGCCACTGCCCGCTCGATGGCTTCGGCGCGATCGACCACCGCCACCACCGACGGCGTCCTCGACGACTGGCTGCCCGCGGGAATGCCCCGCTCGATCTCCTCGATGATCCGCCGGGGATCCTCGCTGCGCGGGTTGTCGGAGGTGATCACGACCACATCGCTGAGGCGGGCCGCGACCATGCCCATCAGCGGACGCTTGGAGCGATCGCGATCGCCGCCGCAGCCAAACACCGTGACCAGCCGCTTGGCCGCCAGCGGCCGCGCCGTCTCCAGCAGGTTCCGCAGCGCGTCGTCGGTATGCGCGTAATCGACGACGACGGTCACATCGTCGTCGGCCGACGACACCACTTCGAAGCGCCCGGGAACGCCGGCCAGGCCTTCGATGCCGCGGGCCACCGCCGCCAGCGGGACGTCGAGCGCCACCGCCGCGGCCGTGGCGGCGAGGATGTTGTAGACGTTCGGCTTGCCGACCAGGCGCGAGCGAATCTGCACGGCGCCGCGCGGCGTGGTGATCTCGAAGCGGAGGCCCGCGAGCGTCATTTCCACCGGGCCGGCGGTGACGTCGGCGGCGGCGGTGATCGCGTAGGTCACCGGCCGTCCGCAGATCTCGACGAGGGACGCGCCCCGGGGATCGTCGAGGTTGATGACGCCAGGCGCGCCCGCCGGCAGCAACTCGAACAGGCGGCGCTTGGCGGCAAAGTACGCCTCCATGTCGGCGTGGAAATCGAGGTGGTCGCGGGTGAGATTGGTGAACACCGCCGCGGCGAAGCGAATGCCGTCCACGCGCTTGAGCGAGAGCGCGTGCGACGACACTTCCATCACCGCGGACTTGCAGCCCTGTGCCAGCATCTCGCTGAACAGTTGCTGCACATCGGGCGCCTCCGGGGTCGTGCGCGAGGCCTCCCGGTCCTCGCCGCCGACGCGGTAGGCCACCGTGCCGAGCATTCCCGCCTTCAGGTCGGCGGCGTCGAGAATCGCGCACAACAAGTAGGCCGTGGTCGTCTTGCCGTTGGTGCCGGTGACCCCGACGACCCGCATCTTGCCGCTGGGATGGTCGTAGAAACGATCGGCGAGCAGGGCGAGGGCCAGGCGCGCATCGCGAACCACGAGCCAGGGGGCGCGGACGTTGTCGGGGCGCGGCGACTCGGCGACGATCACCTGCGCCCCCCGGGACACGGCTTGTTCGGCGAACGCCACGCCGTCGGCCTTGAGGCCGCGAAGCGCCACGAACATCGACCCTGCCGCGACGCGCCGCGAATCGTAGGCAATCGCCGACACCGCGCCGTCTCGCGGCAACGCGGCGAGCGACGAGTCGTCCACGACCAGCGCGCGCACGCTGTCGATCAGGGCGCCGAGCGTCATGGCTGCGCCCCCGGCAATCGCTGGCCTGGTCCCTGCCGGCTCAACACCAGCGTGCAGATGGTTCCGGGATCGAGCGTCGTCCCCGGTAACGGTTGCTGATCGATCACCACGCCGGCGCCGAAGATGCGCGCCGTCAGTCCCGCTCGCGCCAGCGAGCGCATCGCTTCGCGGGCGCCGAGTCCGCGCAGGTCGGGAACCATCGGCGGGTCGCTGGAGCCGGCCAGCGTCACGACCGGCGTCGGATCGACGGGCGAGGCGGCGGCGGACACCGGCCCCTCAGCCCGCCGCGCCACCATCACCGGCGGCGGGGCGCCAACGGTCGGCCCGACGCCCAGGTAGCGCAGCGACGCGTTGGCGATGCGCTGAAACACCGGCGCGGCCGCGGCGCCGCCGGTATGCCCCTTGGTGTGCGGCGAATCAATGACGACGATGATGGTGAGGGCCGGATCGCGCGACGGCACGAAACCGACGAAGGAGGCGTTGTAGTTGGTGGTCGAGTAGCGGCCGTTGATCAGTTTCGCGGCCGTGCCGGTCTTCCCGGCCACGGTGAAGCCAGGCATCTGCGCGGCCTTCGCCGTACCGCGCTCCACCACTTGTTCCATGATCGCCGTGAGCGTCGCGGCGGTTTCCGGCTTGATGGTCCGGCGCACCGCCTTCGGTGTGACCGGCGTGCGCATGCCGCCGCGGATCACCGTGCGCAGGATCCGCGGTTCGTAGAGGGTGCCGCCGTTGGCCACCGAGCTCACCGCCGCCGCCATCTGGATCGGCGTGACGCCCACCTGGTAGCCCATCGACACCGACGCCAGCGCGCTGTCGTTCAGCCTGGCCGGGTTCCAGACGATGCCAGGGTTTTCACCGGGGAAATCGATCGAGGTCTGGCGGCCGAAGCCGAAGCGGTTGATGTAAAGGCCGAGGCGCTCGGGGCCCAGCTTCAAGCCCACCTTGATCGCGCCGACGTTGCTCGACTTGACGATCACGTCGGTGAACGACAGCACGCCGTAGTCGTGGGTGTCGTTGATTGGCTTGCGCCCCGGGAACTTGATCGAGCCGCCGCTGGCGTCGATCATCTCGTCTGGGGTGACGACGTGCTCTTCGAACGCCGCCGAGGCGGTGACGATCTTGAACGTCGATCCCGGCTCGTAGAGATCCTGCACGGCGCGGTTGCGGCGCGCCTCGGTGTCCGACTCGTTGTAGCTGTTCGGGTTGAACGTCGGCCAGGTCGCCATCGCGAGGATCTCGCCGTTATGCGGATCCATGATCACCGCCGAGCCGCCCTCGGCGTTGTTCTCGGCGACCCCGGCCTTCAGCTCGCGCTCGACGATGTACTGCAGCTGTTCATCGAGCGTGAGCTCGATCGCGCTGCCGATGGTCGGCGACCGCTCGAGGCGGCTGAAGCCCTGGCTGCGCGCGTCGGTCTGGATCAGCAGCGTGCCGGGCCGGCCGCGGACCACCTTGTCGAACGCCGCCTCGACGCCGTGCAGCCCGACGTTGTCGAGACCGACGTAGCCCAGCACATTGGCGGCCAGCTCGCGGTTCGGATAGAACCGCTTGCTCTCCTTCATGAACCGGATGCCCTCGAGGCCGAGCGCCGCCACCCGCTTGGCTTCGAGCGGCGCCGCGCGCCGCTTGACGTAGACAAAGCCACGCTGGCGGCCGAGCCGCTCGGTGAGTTGGGTGCGAAACTTCCGGTCGCAGTCGTCGAGCGCCGCGCACAGCGCGGCCACGGTCTGCTCGGGGTTCTTGACGTCGCCTGGCGACGCCCAAATCGTGTCGGCGTCCACGCTGTAGGCCAGCATCCGGCCGCGCCGATCAAAAATCTCGCCGCGCTTGGCCGGCGAGGCCACCGTCCGCATCTGCTGCTGATCGGCGCGCGCCACCAGGTCGTCGTGCTGCACCACCTGGAGCACGACCAGCCGCGCCTCAATCCCGGCCGCCCACAAGGCGAACACCGCCGCGGCGACGATCAGCCGTCGCTTCAGGATGGGGCGCCAATGGAGGTCGGGCTGAGGGGCCACAGGGATGGCTCGTTACCGGGTGGCGACCAGCGACCTGGCCGGCGGCGGCGGCGGCGACACGCGCTCGAGCACAATCGCGTTGGCCGGACCCGGCGTCACCATGCCGAGCCGTTCCGTGGCGAGCTTCTCGATGCGCTGCGGCGAGCGCAGGCTTTCCATCTCCAGCTGGAGATGACGGTTGATGTCGGCCTCGGCGGCGCGCTCGCGCTGCATCTGCTCGACGCGGTAGCCGTGACGCAGCAACTCGAAGTGCTGCCACGCCGAGAACAGCAGGACCAGCACCAGCAGCACGCCGATGCCCAGCGACTGCCACAGATCGCGCAGGCGGCGTTCGTCCACCTCGCGCACGATCTGGTTGTTGCGGACGTCCTTGCGAATTTCGTATTCGAAGGTCCCGGTTTTTTCCATCCGCTGTCTCCTATCCGACCCGAATCGCGGCCCTGAGCTTGGCGCTGCGTGCGCGAGGGTTCGCCTCGGCCTCGGCCTCACCCGCGGTCACCGGGTGCTTGGTCAGCACCTTGACGATGGCCTCGTCGCCGCGCGCGAGATCGCGCAGCGTGTGTTTCGCGATCCGATCCTCGAGCGAGTGAAACGAAATCAGCGCGAGCCGGCCACCGGCCTCCAGCCGCGATACGGCCGTGCCGATAAACGACTCGAGCCCGTCCAGCTCGCCGTTCACCCAGATCCGCAACGCCTGGAACGTGCGCGTGGCGGGATCGATCCGCTGCCACCCGCGCGCCCGGACCCCGCGCCGGACGATCTCGGCGAGCCGGCCCGTCGTCGTAATCGGCGCCTGTTGCCGCGCCATCACGACGCCGTGCGCCACTTGCCGCGACCGCCGCTCTTCACCGAAGCGGTAGATGACGTCGGCCAGTTCGACTTCATCCACCCGATCCAACATTTCCGCCGCCGTCTCGCCGCGCGTCCGATCCATGCGCATGTCGAGCGGCTCGTCGCGCTTGAAACTGAAGCCGCGACCCTCGCCGTCGAGCTGCATCGACGAGACGCCGAAGTCGGCGAGCACGCCGCTCACCGCTGGCAACTCCAGGCGATCGAGCACCTCCGCCAACTCGCGATAGTTGGCATGCACCAACGTCACGCGATCGGCCCACGGCTCCAGCGCGCCCCTGGCGAGCGCGAGCGCATCGGGATCGCGGTCGATCCCCACCAGGCGGGTCGCCCCGCCTTCAAGCAACATCCGCGCATGCCCGCCGAGTCCCACCGTGCAGTCGACGAAGACGCCGCCTCGCCCCGGTTGCAGCAGCTCGCGCACCTCCTCGACGAGGACGGGAACATGCACCTAGATGCCAAAGTCCGAGAGCGCGCGCGCATCGTCGTCGGTGAACGGATCCGTGAGGAGCCGGGCGACGAAACGCTCGTGATTCCAGACCTCGAGAAAGTTCTGCTGGCCGAGCACGTCCACCTCGCCCGTCATCAGGGCGCTGTCGCGCAGCCGCGGCTGGATCAGCACACGGCCTTGCGGGTCGAGCTCGGCCATCGAACCGTAAAAATTCACGCGGTCCAGGAATTTCTGGCGCGCGGGATGCGTGGAGGGCATCTTGGCGACGCGGCTTTCCATCTCGACCCATACCGGCATCGGATAGATGCGTACAGACTGGCCCGTCAGGCTGGTCACGAACAATTCCGGGCCGTGATCCTTCTGAATCACGGCGCGAAACCCGTTCGGGATCTTGAGCCTGCCCTTATCATCAATTTTCGCTGGCGAGTTGCCCCGGAGCACGTTTATAACTCCACTTCACTCCACAAAAATCCACTAGGAGAGTATGGCGGCCCCTCTGGGATGTCAACGTCAAAGTGCGACAACCTACTATCTGTCTATCGTTTACGCCTTTGTTTCGCCACCAAAACGAAGGTGTGTCAATTTTTTGACTACCAGATACGGAGGGCCCCAAAAGTAACTGTGAAATCGCGTGCTACGATCACGGTTTCGCGCCTGAGATTCTTTCCATGCTCCATGCCGCCCTGATCGGGTTCCCGTCCTCTGGCAAGTCGACCCTCTTCCAGTTGATGACGAGCGCGAAGGAAGGCCCGCGGGGCCACCTGAAGGCCGAGACCCAGATCGGCATTTCGAAGGTGCCGGACCCGCGACTGGATCGGCTCACCGCGATGTTCAATCCCAAGAAGCGCACCTCGGCCACGATCGAATTCGTGGACATGGTCGCGCCGGGACGAACCGGCGCGGCGGCGCTGGTCGATGTCGCCGGCTACAAGAATGCCGACGCGCTGGTACACGTCGTCCGCGCGTTTCGCGACGAGGCGGTACCGCATCCGTCCGGATCGGTGAATCCGGCGCGCGATGCGCAAGCGATGGAGGAGGAGTTGATTCTCGCGGACCTCGGGGTGGTCGAACGGCGCCTCGAGCGGATGGAGAAGGAGCTCAAGAAGAACAAGTCCGCCGACCTGGACCGGGAGAAGGAGTTGCTGGGCCGCTGCAGGACGGCGCTCGAAGCCGGCCAACCGCTTCGCGCCCTCGGCCTGGCCGGTGATGATCTGCGGCGGCTGCGCGGCTTTCAGTTGCTCTCGGCCAAGCCGTTGCTCGTGGTGATCAACCTGGACGAAGCCGACGTGGCCTCGGCCGCGAGCGTGGAACAGGCGGCCGCCGAGACCGGCATGACGGCGTTCCTCTCGCGCGAAGGCACGCGGGCGGTGCCCGTGTGTTCGAAGATCGAGTTGGAGATCGCCGCGCTCGAGCCGGCTGATGCCGAGGCGTTCCTGAAGGACCTGGGCCTCGCCGAATCCGGGCTGGATCGGGTCATCCGCGGCAGCTACGACCTGCTGGGCTACCTGTCGTTCCTCACCGTCGGTGAAGACGAGTGCCGGGCCTGGTCGATCCGGCGGGGCACGATCGCGCTCGACGCCGCCGGCGAGATCCACAGCGACATCTCCCGCGGGTTCATCCGGGCCGAAGTGGTGGCGTACGACGCGTTCATCGCCCGCGGTTCGATGGCGGCGTGCCGCGAACATGGCGAGTTGCGGCTCGAAGGCAAGGAGTATGTCGTGCAGGACGGCGACATCATCAACTTCAGGCACGCCACGTAGCCGCATGGCAGACGCCGGCGCGGTCACCATCGTCATTCCCGCTTTCAACGAAAGCGGCAGCATCGGCGCGGTCGTGACCTCCCTTCGCTCGGCGGCGCCGTGGCAGGAAATCCTGGTCGTCGACGACGGGTCGAGCGATGGCACCGGGGCCGAGGCGGTCGCGGCCGGAGCGCGGGTGATCGTCCACCCCTACAACAAGGGCAACGGCGCGGCGGTGAAGACCGCGGTTCGCGCCGCCGCCGGCGAGTGGATCTTGATCGTCGATGCCGACGGCCAGCATCGTCCCGACGATGCCACGCGGTTGATCAGCCGGCTCGGCGAATATGATCTGGTGATCGGGGCGCGCTCGGCGGCCACCCAGGCCACCCTGGCGCGACGGCTCGGCAACGGCGTGCTCAACGGGCTGGCGGGTTATCTGACCGGCCGCCCGATCCCCGATCTGACCTCCGGCTTCAGGGCGGCGCGCCGCTCGTGCCTGCTGGAATTCATTCACCTGCTGCCCAACGGCTTCTCGACGCCCACGACCACCACCCTGGCCTTCATCAAGGCAGGCTACAATGTGGCGTTCGAGCCCATTGGGGCGCTGCGGCGCGTCGGCACGTCGAAGATTCGACTGGCACGCGACGGCGCCAAGTTTCTGCTCATCCTGTTGAGGGTCGTTACCATCTTCAGCCCGATGCGAATCTTCGCGCCCATCAGCGCCGCGGCATTCGCCCTCGGCACGCTTTACGGGGGCTGGACGGTGTTGCATCAATCACGAATCCCCAACGGCGCCGTCCTGTTGCTGATGTTTGCGGTGATGGTGTTTCTCGTCGGCCTGGTCTCGGAGCAGATCGCGTCGCTTCGATTCGAGGGCGCCGGCAGGCCGCGCCCATGAAGACCCTGGTGCTGGTTCCCACCTACAACGAGCGCGACAACCTCCCGATCCTGGTCAAGGACATCATGGCCGTACCGGACACGGCGGTGATGGTGCTCGACGATCAATCGCCGGACGGGACCGGCGCCGTGGCCGACACGCTGGTGGCCGCCTACCCCGGACGGGTCCAGGTCCTGCACCGCACCGGGCCGCGCGGCCTGGGGGTCTCGTATCTCGAAGGCTTTCGTCACGCCGTGAAGAGCGACGCCGATTTTGTCTGCCAGATGGACGCCGACCTGTCGCACGATCCGAAGTTCCTCCCCGAGATGATCGCCACCGCGTCGCGCGATGCCGACCTGGTGATCGGTTCCCGCTACCTGAATGGCATCAGCGTGGTGAACTGGCCGCTGCGGCGCATCATCCTCAGCCAGTTTGCCAACTTCTACATCCGCACGGTCACCGGCATCGGCGTGCGCGACATCACCACCGGCTATCGCTGCTGGCGGCGCGAGGCGCTCGCGAAGATTCCGCTCGATCAGATCGTCTCCGAGGGCTACGCTTTCCTCCTCGACGTCACGTTCATGGCGGCGAAGGCCGGCCTGCGCATCCAGGAGTCGCCGATCATCTTCATCGAGCGCCGGCAAGGCGCGTCGAAGCTGTCGACGGGCGTGCTGATCGAGTCCCTGATCACGCCGTGGAAGCTCATCCTGCGCCACGGTCGGATTCGCGGCGGACGCGCGCCACGGCCGGGGTACAATTCCACCGGTTCCCCCCAATGACGACCGCACCGCCGGCCACGCCCGGCCTGAGCGTCTTTTTTCCGGCCTACAACGACAGCGGCACCATCGCCAGCCTGGTGATTCGCGCGGTCCAGGTGGCCGCCACCATCACCCCGGACTTCGAGGTCATCGTCATCAACGACGGCAGCCAGGACGATACGCCGCGCATCCTCGACGAGCTGGCGCACATCTATCCGCAGCACGTCAGGATCGTGCATCACCAGAAGAACCGCGGCTACGGCGGCGCCTTGCGATCGGGGTTCGAGACGGCGACGAAGGACTTCGTGTTCTACACCGATGGCGATGCCCAGTACGACCCCGCCGAGGTGCAGCTGCTCTGGGACAAGATGAGCGACGAGGTGGATTGGGTCAACGGCTGGAAGATCAGCCGCGCCGATCCGCTCCATCGCATCATCATCGGCCGCATCTACCATCACACGGTCAAGCTCCTCTTCGGCCTCAAAGTCCGCGACGTGGACTGCGATTTCCGCTTGATGCGGCGGCGGATCTTCGACGTCGTGCACCTGGAGAAGGACAGCGGCGTCATCTGCCTCGAGATGATGAAGAAGTTCCAGGACGCGGGCTTCCGCGTCGCCGAGACGCCGGTGCATCATTTCCACCGCGCCTACGGCAAGTCGCAGTTCTTCAACTTCCCGCGCATCCTGAAGACGGCCGTCGACGTGATGAAGCTGTGGTGGGCGCTGGTCATTCGCCGCGAGCACCTTAACGGCGGCGCGCCGGTGACCACGCGACCGGAGACGGGACGCCCGCGGTGACCGCGGCAGGCTTCTACCAGGACCGCCGCGTGATGATCACCGGCGGCCTGGGCTTCATCGGCAGCAACCTCGCGCACCGGCTCGCCGCGCTCGGCGCCGACGTGCTCCTCGTCGATTCGTTGATCCCCGACTACGGCGGCAACCTGTTCAACATCGCCGGCATCGAGGACCAGGTCACGGTGAACGTCGCCGACGTGCGGCAGGCCAGCACGATGAACTACCTGGTGCAGGGCCGCGACGTCATCTTCAACCTCGCCGGCCAGGTCAGCCACATCGACAGCATGCGGGATCCGCACACCGATCTCGAGATCAACTGCCGCAGCCAGCTGACCCTCCTCGAGGCCTGCCGCCATCACAACCCGCACGCCAAGGTGGTCTACGCCAGCACGCGGCAGATCTATGGACGGCCCGATCGGCTGCCGGTGACCGAGCAGCAACTGGTCCGGCCCACCGACGTCAACGGCATCAACAAGGCCGCCGGCGAGTACTACCACCTGGTTTACAACAACGTCTTCGGCGTGCGCGCCTGCGCGCTGCGGCTCACCAACGTCTACGGGCCGCGGCAACTGCTCCGGCATAACCGGCAGGGCTTCATCGGCTGGTTCATCCGCCTGGTCCTCGAGGACCAGGAAATCCAGGTCTTCGGCGACGGCTCGCAAGTCCGCGACTTCGTCTATGTCGACGATGCGGTGGAAGCGTTCCTGGCGGCGGGCGCGACCGACGAGGTCAACGGCGAAGCGTTCAACGTGGGGGGCGACGAGCACATCGCGCATCGCGACCTCGTGAACCTGCTGGTCGAGCTCGCGAAGAGCGGGCGCTATCGCTTCGTCGACTGGCCGGCCGACAAGAAGGCGATCGACATCGGCAGCTTCTACGCCGACTCGTCACTCTTCAAGTCGCGCACCGGCTGGAAGCCAACGGTGTCGTTGCGCGAGGGCTTCACCCGCACGCTGGCCTACTACCGCGAACACCTGGCCCACTATGTCGATGCGCGTTCCGTTTAACGCGCTGCGGCCGGGCGAAGACGCGGCCGATCTCAACGCGGCGATCCAGCGCGTCATCGCCAGCGGATGGTTCATCCTCGGCCCTGAAGTCGAGGCCTTCGAACGGGAATTTGCGGCCGCCTGCGGTTCGCCGCACGCGGTGGGCGTCGGCACCGGCACCGACGCGATCACGCTGATCCTGCGGGCGCTCAATATCGGCGCCGGCGATGAAGTGATTACCTCGCCACTATCGGCCGCCTATTCGGCGCTGGCGATTGTGCTGGCCGGCGCCAGGCCGGTCTTTGCGGATATCGATCCCGATCGGCTGACCATCGATGCGAACGCCGTCGAAGCCGCGGTCACGCCGCGGACGCGCGCGATCATGCCGGTGCACCTCTACGGACAAGCCGCCGACTTGAAGCCGCTCGAGGCCATCGCCGAGCGGCACGGCCTGGCGCTGGTCGAAGACGCGGCGCAAGCGCACCTCGCCACCTCCGACGGACGGCCGATCAGCACCATCGGCATCGCGGCGGCGTTCAGCTTCTATCCCACCAAGAACCTCGGCGCGCTTGGCGACGGCGGTGCGGTGGTCACGCCAGATGCGGCGCTCGCGGCCCGCATCACGCGCCTGCGCAACGGCGGACAGACCTCGAGGTATCACCACGAGGAAGCCGGCGTCAACAGCAGGCTCGATGAATTGCAGGCCGCGATCCTGCGCGCGCGCTTGCCGTACCTCAAGGGCTGGACCGAACGGCGCCGCGCCATCGCGAAGCAGTACCGCCAGGCCCTGGACGGGGCGTCGATCGTCGTGCCGCGAGAGTTCGATGCCGGGCACGTCTATCACCTGTTCCCCGTGCTGACCCCGCATCGGGCGGCCTTCCAGAACCACCTGGCCGGCCGCGGCGTCGAGACGCTGATTCACTATCCCGTACCGATTCCGCGACAACCCGCCCTGGCCCCTTTCCAGCCGGCGAGGTGCCCGATCGCCGACCGGGTGTGCGAAGAGGTCGTTTCCCTGCCGATGTACCCGGCGCTGTCCGACCAGCAGGTGGCGTCGGTTGCCGAGGCGGTTCGATCGTTTCGGCCCTGATTCCGGGCCGTCTCCGGGCTGATCGGTGGCCCCGGCCGGCGCGCTGCTCAGGACGTCTGAATTGCCGGGGCAGGCGTATACTGCTCACAGGCGTTTATGCGTCTCAACCTTCTCACCATTGCACTCGCGTTGGCCGTGGCCGGCTCGGCCGAAGCCCAGCAGTTGAAGATCGCCTTCAACGAGGGCCACGTGAGCATCGATGCCACCTCGGTCCCGGTGCGCACCATCCTTTCGGAATGGAGCAAGCTCGGTGGGACCAAGGTGGTTGGCGCGGAACGGGTGTCCGGAGCACCCCTGACCTTGAAGCTGGTCGACGTGCCGGAATCCCAGGCGCTCGAAATCATCCTCCGCAACGTGGCGGGTTACATGGCCGCGCCGCGGTTGGCTCAGTACTCGCCGCTGCTGCTGCCCGGCGCCAGATT
>JBDTMB010000004.1:0-41630 GCA_039934485.1 Vicinamibacterales bacterium | reverse complement strand
CAACCCCAGGCGAGGGCTCAAGCCTTCGCCCTCCCATCCGCCAACTCCAGGCGAGGGCTCAAGCCCTCGCCCTCCAACCGCCCACCACCGCTCTCCAACCGGCCGAAGACCCTCGGCCTGCGTCGTAATGGTGTGCTGCGGATTCGCTCGTCCCTCGCCTCAATCGCCGTCCACGCCGGCCTGTTGCTGGTGGTCTTGGCGATGATGCGGGTCCGACCGGTCGAAGTGGCCGTGCCCGCTCCGGCGCGCCCGCACACGAACGTCGTGTGGATCGCGAATCCTGAGGTTGGCGGCGGCGGTCACCATGGCGGCGATCGCACACCGCTCGCGCGGAAGGCGGCGCCCAAGCCGGTTCCCGCACCGCGGCCGCGGCCGGTTGAGGTTGAAACGATCAGTCAGCCGCCGATCGCGGCCGTTCCCCTCGTGGCGGAGGCCACACCTCTTGCCGGCGCGATCGAAGCGGCGTCCACGACCGCCACCACCCGGGGTCCCGGCCTGGGCGATGGCCCCGATACGGGCAAAGGCGGCACTGGCTCGGGACCCGGTCGCGGACCTGGCAGTGGCGACGGCGATGGCTACCGGGTCGGCAACGGCGTCTCCGCGCCCAGGCTCATTCGCAGCGTCAAGCCGCAGTACACCGCCGACGCCATGCGCGCGCGCATCAGCGGCTCGGTGTGGCTCGAGTGCGTGGTCGATTCGCATGGCGGGGTCGATCGCTGCCGGCTAACGCGATCGCTCGATCCGGCGCTCGGACTCGATGAAGAGGCCATCAAGGCGGCCCGCCAATGGCGGTTCGAACCCGGCATCAAAGGCGGCGAACCGGTTCCCGTTCAGGTGACGATCGAGCTCGCGTTTTCACTAAGATAAGGGCGTGAACCGCCATCCACGACTCCCGCTTTTTGTCCTGGCCGTCGCGCTCGCGACCGCCGGGCTCGATGCCCAGGCCGATCGTGCCAAGGCGCTCGACGATCAGATCGGCCAGATCTTCTCGACCACGACCTACCAGGTGCCGCGGTTTGGCCCGGCGCGATGGTTGCCGGACGGGTCCTCGTACACCACGGTGGAACGATCCGCCGACGGCAACGGCCGCGACATCGTGCGCTACGACGCCGCCAGCGGCACCCGCACCATCCTGATTTCCAGCAAGCAGCTCGTCCCCGCGGGCGCGCCGCAGCCGATGACGATCGACAACTACGTGTGGTCGAGCGACGGCAAGCGGCTGCTCATCTTCACCAACAGCAAGAAGGTGTGGCGCGACAACACGCGCGGCGATTACTACGTCCTCGACATCGCCGATGGGCCGCAGCTGACGCAGACGACGCAGAAACCCAGGTTACACAAGTTGGGCGGCACGGGTCCCGAGTCGTCCATGATGTTCGCGAAGTTCTCACCCGATGCCAGCAAGGTCGCCTACGTCCGCGGCAACAACATCTTCGTCGAGATGATCAACGAAGGCCACATCCGGCAGCTGACCTCGGACGGCACCGAGACCACGATCAACGGCACGTCGGACTGGGTTTACGAAGAAGAGCTCGGCGTCCGCGATTCGTTCCGTTGGAGTCCCGACGGCAACAACATCGCCTTCTGGCAGTTCGACTCGACCGGCGTCAACACCTTCACGCTCATCAACGACACCGACACGCTCTATCCCGAGATCAAGAAGATTCCGTATCCCAAGGCCGGCACCACTAATTCAGCGGTGCGGATTGGCGTCGTCAGCGTCGAGAGCAAGAAGACCAAGTGGATGAAGACGCCGGGCGATCCGCGGGACAACTACCTGGCGCGTGTCGAGTGGATGGACGGCTCGACGGTGGGCATCCAGCAACTCAACCGGCTGCAAAACCAGAACGACCTGCTGCTGGCCGACGCCAGGACCGGCGAGACTCGACGAGTGTTTCGCGACGAGAACAAGGCGTGGGTCGACGTCGAGGAGATCACCTGGATCGACAGCGGCAAGTCGTTCCTGTTCCTGAGCGAGCGCGATGGGTGGCGGAAAATCTACCGGGTGACGCGCGAAGGCGACCAGGTGACGCCGGTGTCGCGCTTCGACGCCGATGTGCTCGAGCTGTCGGGCGTGGACGAGACGGCCGGCTGGGTCTATTTCATCGCCTCGCCCGACAATGCCACGCAGCGCTATCTCTATCGTTCGAAGCTGGATGGCACCGGCACGCCGGAACGGGTGACGCCGGCGGATCAGCCGGGCACCCACCGCTACGACGTGGCGCCGGGCGGCAAGCTGGCCTTTCACACCTACTCGCGCTTCAGCCAGCCGCCCACCGTGGATGTGATCAACCTGCCCGACCACAAGTCGCTTCGGGTCCTCACGGATACGAGCGCGCTCGTGACCAAGCTCGAGCCGATCGTGAAACCCGGCGTGGAGTTCTTCACCGTGGATGTCGGCGACGGCGTCACGCTCGATGGCTACATGCTGAAGCCGGCGGATTTCGACGCCACCAGGAAATACCCGGTCATCACGCACGTCTACGGTGAGCCCGCGAGCCAGACGGTGATGGATCAGTGGGGTGGCAATACCATCTTGTTTCATCGCGCGCTCGCCGAGGCCGGCTACATCGTGCTCAGCGTCGACAACCGCGGCACCCCGGCGCCGAAGGGCGCGGCCTGGCGGAAGGTGGTGTACGGCGCCGTAGGCGATATCGCGTCGAAGGAACAGGCGGCCGCGGTTCGCGCGCTGGCCGCGAAGTATCCGTTCATCGACCTCGCTCGCATCGGCGTGTGGGGCTGGAGCGGCGGCGGCACCAACACGCTCAACGCGATGTTCCGATTCGGCGATGTCTACCGGGTGGGCGTGTCGGTGGCGCCGGTGCCGGACCAGAAGCTCTACGACACGATCTACCAGGAACGCTACATGGGCCTGCCGGCGACCAACGCCGATGGCTACAAGCTCGGCTCGGCGATCAATTTCGCCGACGGCTTGAAAGGGAAGTTGCTGATCATTCACGGCTCCGGCGACGACAACGTCCATTACCAGGGCACCGAGCGGCTGGTGAACAAGCTCGTCGAACTCGGCAAGCCGTTCGACATGATGGTGTATCCCAACCGCACGCACTCGATCAACGAAGGGCCCGGCACGACCGTGCACGTTTATCGCAAGATCGCGCATTACTTTCTCGACAACCTGCCAGCCGGCGCGCAGTAGGGGCACGGACAAAGGCAAAAGGCAAAAGGCAAAAGGATCTTCTGCCTTCTGCCTTCTGCCTTCTGCTTTCACTGTCGTCCGCTTCGAGGGCTAATGGATCCTGACCGTGTCGGTCGGGAGCGGTGGCGTGCTGGCGGGCGGCACGCGATGGTGCGTCGCCTGCTCAAACGCGTAGGCCAGGGCGATCAGCCGCGCCTCGGAAAAGGCCGGTCCGGTGAACGTCACGGTTGACGGAAACGGATTGTCGATCGGCGCGACAGGCGGGACGAAGCCGCCGGGCACGCTCACGCTGGGATATCCCGCCTTCGCCGTGGTGCCGGCCTGGTTGTTGCCCGACAACAGGATGGCGTCGATGTCGTCCGCGGTGCCCCGCACGCCGTCGGGTCCCTTGTAGACCGCATCGAGCGCGCCCCGGGAGTTGGCGAGGTCAGCGGCGCGGTCGGCGAGGTACCGCGTGGTGTCGGCACTGCCCGGACTGATGTCGAGCGAGTTGGCCGCCTCGAAGATCGCCTGGCCATACTTGATGGCGCCCGGCAGGATGTTGTTGAGCGCGATGATGTCCGCCAGCGTCGACACCGGGGCGCCTGGCCGGGTGGCGAGATAGCGGTTCATGTCCCGCTTCTGGCCGTAGAGCAGCACCGTCGAACAGTCCGCGGGTGCCGGCACGCTGACACAGATGCCCAACTGCGGCGCCAGCGCCGGGATGGATTCCACGAAGGCCCCCTGCTCGATCAGGACCGTCATCGCCGCGTTCATGATGTCGGTGCGATTGGCGGGGAACGGCGGCACGGCGATCCGCGCGCCCTTTAGCGCCTTCTTCTTCAGGAAGCGCGTGTAGTCACTCAAGCAGTTGCCGGGCGTCAGGCAGGCGGCGGTTGCTGGATCGGCCGGATCGTAGCCGGCGATCACGCCGAGCAGAATCGCCGCATCCTCCACGGTGCGCGTCAGTGGACCGGCAGTGTCCTGATCAGCGGTGATCGGGATCACACCATTCCGGCTCACCAGCCCCACCGTGGGCTTGATGCCGACCACGCCATTGGCATTGGCAGGACTGAGGATGGAGCCCGAGGTCTCGGTGCCCACCGCAACCGCCGCGAGGTTGGCGTTCACGGCGATGCCCGATCCCGAACTGGACCCGCCTGGCGTCAGCACCGGCCGCCCATCGCCGCCCGGCAGCGGCCGCGGGTCATACGGGTTGAGCCCGTAGAGGCCGAAGCCGCTGTAGCCCGCCGGCATGCCGATGGCGATGAAGTTGGCAAACTCGGTGAGCGTGGCCTTCCCCAGGACGATGGCGCCTGCCTCGCGGAGCTTGCGCGTGAGGAACGCATCGGCCGGCGGCACTGAGCCCACCAGCGTCAGCGCGCCGCCGGTGGTGGGCATGTCCCTGGTGTTGATGATGTCCTTGAGGGCCACTGGAATGCCGTAGAGCGGGCCGCGCCCGGCGCCGCGATGGCGGAAGTGGTCGAGCCGGCGCGCCTCGTGCACGGCGCGGGGGTTGAGATGGAGATAGGCGTTCACGGCCGGTCCCGCGTCGTCGTAGGCGGCGATCCGCGCCAGGTACATCCTGACGAGTTGTTCCGAGGTAATGACACCGGTCTGCAGGGCGTGCTGCATTTCGGCCACGGTGGCTTCGACGAGCTGGAACTTCACGGGTCCCAACCGGTCTGCGGCGACGGGACGGGACGTCGCGATGGCGATCAATGAAAGCAGAACAAGGAGCGCGTTGACGGCTCGCTTCATGGATGTCCTCCGTTGTGGAACGTGTGGCTGGAGAGGCTAAGGATCATCCGCCCAGCGAAGATGGCGGGTCAAGATGGTCTGCACGGAGAATGAGTTCCACCTGCACGCTGGCGCGCAGTAAGCTAAACCCCAGATGGCCAAGACCAAGACCCGTTTCGACTGGAGCGACCCCTTCCTCCTCGACCAGCAGCTCACCGGCGACGAGCGCATGATCCGCGATACCGCGCGCGCGTATTGCAAGGACAAGCTGGCGCCGCGCGTGCTCGAGATGTTCCGCAGCGAGAAAAGCGACCCCTCCATTTTTCGCGAGTTGGGCGCGCTCGACATGCTCGGCGTCGTCATTCCCGAGGAACACGGCGGGGCGGGGCTGGGGTATGTCGCCTATGGCCTGGTGGCGCGCGAGATCGAGCGCATCGATTCCGGCTTTCGCTCGATGATGAGCGTGCAGGGCTCGCTGGTGATGGTGCCGATCAACGAATTCGGCACCGCGGCCCAGAAGAAGAAATTCCTGCCGAAGCTCGCCACTGGCGAGTGGATCGGCTGCTTCGGCCTTACCGAACCGAACGCCGGGTCCGATCCGGGCGGCATGACGACGCGTGCGAAGCGGGTGGACGGTGGTTACCAGCTGACCGGCACCAAGTCGTGGATCAGCAACAGCCCGATTGCCGATGTCTTCATCGTCTGGGCCAAGGATGACGAGGGGGAGATTCGCGGCTTCGTGCTCGAGAAGGGCATGAAGGGCCTGTCGGCCCCACCCATCCACGGCAAGGTGGGCCTCCGCACCAGCCTCACCGGCGAAATCGTGATGGACAACGTGTTTTGTCCAGAAGAGAACGCGTTTCCAGACGTGAAGGGGCTCAAGGGTCCGTTCACGTGCCTGAACAGCGCGAGGTACGGCATTGCGTGGGGCGCGCTCGGCGCCGCCGAGGACTGCTGGCTTCGCGCCAGATCCTACGTGCTCGAGCGCAAGCAGTTCGGCCGGCCGCTGGCGGCGAACCAACTGATCCAGAAGAAGCTGGCGGACATGCAGACCGAGATTGCGATCGGGTTGCAGGGTTGCCTGCGGCTTGGCCGCATGAAAGAGGAAGGCACCGACGCGGTGGAGATCACCTCGTTGTTGAAGCGCAACTCCTGCGGCAAGGCGCTCGACATCGCCCGCCTGGCGCGCGACATGATGGGCGGCAACGGCATCACCGACGAGTTCGCGGTGATCCGCCACCTGGTGAACCTGGAAGTCGTGAACACCTACGAAGGCACGCACGACATCCACGCGCTCATTCTCGGCCGCGCTCAGACCGGGATCGCCGCGTTCTCCAACTGATACGTCCCCGGCGCCGGCATCGTCGCGTAGCCTTCCTTGACGAGGGCGCGGTTGCCGCGTCCGGCTTCCGGCCGCGAGAGCCCGACGACGCGGGCCAGTTCGCCGGGGATGGTCAGGCCCGCTCCCGCGAGGAAACATCGCGCGATTTCCCGGACCGCGGTGTCGCGGCTGACGCGACGGCGCAGTTCGCCGGGAAACCGGCCGACACCAAGCGTCCAGATGTAGGTGAACTTCGGCTGGTAGAAGACTTCGCTCGGCACGACGATCATCGCGGCCTGCAGTTCATCGAGGCCCCTGGTGAACGCCTTGCGGTCCTTGACGCCGGAGTCGTCGCGCAGGTCCCACGTGCTCATCTCCCATTCCTTGCGGAGCACCTTCAGGATGGCCTGGGCGTCCTTGCTCAAGCGCTGCGGTTCTTCGGAGCGGCGCATCCCCCAGATGGCGTGGAAGTACGGCACCATGCGCGGCGCCAGGAACATCGCCCGGCCGCGCGCGAGCTTGGCGTAATAGACCTTGCCGCGCTTGATGAGCTCGTCCTTCAACACCCAGGTCAGTGAGGCCTCCTCGTCCTTCTGCACGTTGCGGGGCAACACCGCGTCGCGCCGGCCGCACACCGCCACATAGAGTGACGCGCCGGGCCTGCGCGAGTCGGAGAGGCAGTTGGCAAAGCCCACCTGCTCGATGAAGCGCTCGGCGGCCAGGGCGTTTTCCACCTGCCGCGTCGCTTCACGCCACCAGCGCGCGTCGCGGTATTCCTCGAACTCGATGGGAATCTCTGGCTTCGGTCTCATACGGCGGCAGTACGCATGCTGGTAGTAGATGTCGGGCTTGGATAGATTTACCGGTTCATATTGTAGGGAGAGTCCTGATGAAATTATCGCGCGTGCTCATCACTGTATTCGCGTTGGCGGTGGCCGTGCCGGCGCTGGCGCAATCCCCCAATACCGCCGCCATCCTGGTCGTCGCCGTGGATCAGCAGGGCGGCGTCGTGAGCGACGCGACGGTCACCGTCGTCAATAGCGCCACCGGCGCCATCCGTGAAGCGCAATCGAGCGGCAACGGTTCGGCGTCCATCACGGCACTGTCGCTGACGGGCACCTACGCGGTGAGCGTGAGGAAGGCCGGCTTCACGGCTGATGACGTCAGCGGCCTCGCCCTTCGGGCGGGGGAGACCGCCACCGTCAAGGTCACGCTCGTCGCGAGCGGCGTCAACAGCGAAGTGGTGGTGTTCGGCACCACGCAAGGCGTGCGCGCGGACTCGCCGATCGGCCGGCGTCTCGATTCCGCCACCATCGACGAGATCCCCATCCTTGGCCGCAAGGTCTCGACGCTGCCGCTCTTCAACTCCGCCTTCAGGCAGGGAAAGGGCACGGGCGACCTGTTCGTCAATTCGACTTACTTCGTCACCGGCGGCGGCAGCCGCCGCACCACGACGTTCATGCTCGATGGCGCCAGCAACGACGAAGGTTGGGGCCGCCAGACCAGCCTGGCCACGGTGCCGATCGGCGCCATCCAGGAATTCTCGGTGCTGTCGAACGCGTTCTCCGCGGAGTTTGGCTGGACCGCCGGCCCCGCCACGAACATCGTCACCAAGTCGGGCACCAACGTGCTCCATGGCGAAGGGCTCTACCTGGCCCGGCCGGATGTCCAGGCGAGGACCTTCTCGGCCAGCGGCTTCTGCGCGCCGGCGGTGGCCACCTGCGTGACGCCGCCGACGCTCACCGCGATCAATCCGGCGGATGTGCCGGATGTCCTCAACCAGTTGTCCGGCACCGTGGGTGCGCCGATCGTCAAGGACAAGACCTTCTTCTTCGTGACCGCCGACTACACGATGCAGGATCGGACGACCTACCTGTCGCCGACGCTGCCGGCGTTTGTGCTGCCCGCGGATGGCAACATGGAGTACGTCGGCAACTATCGGCAGACGCTGGTGAATGCGCGGCTCGATCACAAGCTCTCGCCGTCACAGGCCTTGATGTTCCGGGTGAATGCCGATCACTTCTACGATACGAATCCGAACGACGCCGTCGGCGGCACCAGCGCGCCAAGCGTGGCGCGCAAGTATTCACGCGGTGCGATCACGGGACAGGTCAACCTCACGTCGGTGCTGGGTTCGAACCTTGTCAACGAAGGGCGAGTGGCGTACCTGGACGGCGACCCCGTCACGCTCTGGGAGGCGCAGGCATTTTCCACCGCCTACACGCGCGCCGGGTCGGTGCCCTTCACCGTCGGACAATCGCGCGTCTCCGACCTCTACGGCCGGCAGGCGCAGCTCTCCGACACGCTGTCGTGGGCGCACGGCCGGCACAGCGTCCGCCTCGGCGGCAGCCTGATTCATCACACCTCCGGCGGCACCGGCAATGAGCCCGGTTTTCCCATGCTGGGCACCTTCACGTTCGTCAACACGACGACGGTGCCGCTCGATCAGCTGACGCTGGCCGATGTGCAGCAGTACACGCAGCCGGTGAGCTACGGCGTGACGAGCTACAACCTCAAGCAGTGGCTCATCACCGGCTACGCGCAAGACAGTGTTCGCGTGAACAGCGGCCTGACGCTCGATCTCGGGCTGCGTTACGACCAGCAAACGCTGACCAACGCCAACATGAACTTCGCCCCGCGCCTGGGATTCGGGTGGCACCCGAAGGGCGATGCGCGCCTGGCGGTTCGCGGTGGCTACGGCATGTATTACACGCAGATCCGCACCAACGCGATCGCCGGCGCCTTGACGGGCGGACTCGACGGATTCACCACCTATACCGCGACGCCAGGGCAGCTGGGGTTTCCCACGTGCCTGACCGGCCCGTGCCTGCCGCTGGTGCTGGATCCAAAGACGATGCCGGCGTCGCAGTTGCCGGCGCGCGACATCACGATTCGCGCCGGTGATGCGGAATTCTACCGGACCCAGTTTGCGAAGTACGGGTTGAACTTCGACCTGTTGCCGAACTACCCCACCGAGTTCGTCAACCCGCGCAGCCAGGTGACGTCGATCGGCGTGGAGCGCGAAGTGATCAAGGGCCTGTTTGTCGGCGGCGACTACGTGCACCAGCACTGGACCAACCTCGATCGCACCGTGGACCTGAACGCGCCATCGGTGTTCGATCGCACCGCGATCGGCCAGACCCGCACCGTGGCCGCGGCCAATGCTACGCGTCCGATCCTGCCGGTGGCCGGCGGCGTGCGCCAGGTCAACGTCCTGACCAACCTGGGGGTCTCGGACTACGACGGCCTGCAAACCCAGGTCAGTTACCGCGGTCACGCCAGGCTCTACGCCGACATCAGCTACACCTTGTCGAAGGCGACCAACACCACCGAGCCGGACGGCAACGGGATTGGACCCAACCAGAGCGCTTTTGCGCGACTAGGCGAGGAAGAACGCGGCCCGAGCCTGCTCGATCAGCGGCATCGTGCCGTCATCACGTTTACCTACCGCTTCCCGTATAACCTCACTGCGGGAACGGTGACGCAGCTGGCGTCGGCGCGTCCGTTCAACGCCACCACCGGCGTCGACAACAACGGCGACGGCGCCAACAACGATCGCCCCGTGGTAGACGGCAAGGTGATGGGGAAGTCGGCGTTCCGCGGCACCGGCACGCAGGACGTCGCGTTGTTCGCCGAGGAGCGGATCAAGTCAGGCGGGCGCTCGATCCTGCTGCGGGTGGAAGGCTTCAACCTGCTCAACCACGGGAACATCCTCGGGCGCGGGCAGACCACTTACGGCAACACCGCGACAATCAACCCGACGTTCGGGCAGGTCGCCAGCGTGGGCACTGCGCCGAATGCGATCCCGGCGCTGGCGAACATCGATCCGCCGCGGATGTTGCAGGTACAAGTGCGATTCCTGTTCTAAGAGCACGTGGCTTCCGGCTTAGCCGGAAGCCTGTACGCCGTTCGGCCAGCTTATTGCAAGAGGGAATGGCGGCCCCTGGTAGGTACGACAATCAGTCGAACACCGACACCGGGGATAGGGGAGTGCCATGAGCCTGCTGTTGATCCTGATTATTCTGCTCGTGCTGGGTGGGGGCGGAGGTTTCTATGCCGGCGGGCCGCGGGTTGGTGGCGGCATCGGCGGACTGATCCTGATTGTGCTGATCGTCCTGGCGCTGACCGGGCGGTTGTAGGCAAACGTTTCATCAAAGACGGTAGATCGACGGCTTGCCGTCCGCTGCGCCTGAGGGGATAACCGAAGGGGCCCGCCCTCCTTTCTACTTGCTACGTAGCACCACCGCAGGGTCGACATGCGCGGCGCGCCACGCCGGGCCGGCGATCGACAGTGCCGCGGTGATCGCCACGACGATCGTCACCATCGCGAACGTCGTCAGGTCCAGCGGCTGGACCCCGAACAGCAGCGTCACGATCAGCCGGCCCGAAAGCGCCGACAACACCAGCCCGATCGCGGCGCCGGTAACGATCACGCGCACGGCATCGCCCACCACTAGGCGAAGCACATCGTTGGTGGTGGCGCCAAGCGCCCGGCGGACGCCGAAATCGCGCATCCGCTGTTGCACGGAGTAGGCGAGGATGCCGAACACACCGACCATCGCCAGCAGGACGGCCAGCACCGCAAACGCCGTGACCATCACCGCGCGGAAGCGCTGGCGGCCGGTCGCCTTCCACTCGACGTCTTCGAGGGTCGTCACGCTGGCGACGCTCACCAGTTGCTCTTTGTCGATGCGTGAGATCGCGGCGCGCACGGCCGGCGTCAGCGCGTCGGCACGGCCGGTCTTCGAGCGCACGAGCATCAGCACGTCATCCGACAGGTCGTGCGCCATCGGCACGTAGATCTGCACGAAATCCCTGGGCTCATCCGGACGCCGCTTCACCTGCCGGGCCACGCCGACGATCTCACCGACATTCGGCTTGTCCGTCGGCGAGCCGGCAACCCTGAACGACACTTGCATGCCGATCGGATTGCGGCCACCGAGGCTCCGCGAAAATGCCTCGTTGACAATGCAGACCCGCGGGCTGTCTTTCGTGTCACGCGCATCGAACCCACGCCCGGCGACGATCGGCAACTCGAGCGTGGAAAAATAGGTGGCGCTCACCACCTGGTAATCGGTCGTCGGCTTGCGCGCCTCCTCCACCGGGGGGTCGCCGACCATCTCGTAGGTCAGCGCGAAATCACCATAGAGCGATTCGCCGAGCGGCAACGCGCTCGACCATCCCACGTCGGCAACTCCGGGCACGGCGCGAACCTCGGCCTCGACCTGGTCAAAGAACTGTTGCAGGCGCGCCGGCGTTGGATAACTCGAATTGAGCGGATCGACCAGCATGGTCAACACGCTCTCGGCGCGATAGCCGCGATCGTACGACTGGACGGCCAGCAGCGTGCGCAGCAGAAGCCCGGCGCCAAACAACAACAGCACCGCCATCGCGACCTCCCCCACGACCAGCCACCCGCGAATCCGTCCGCCGCCACCGGTGGTGGTGCGGGTGTCGGCGCCCATCGCTTCGGTCGAGGACACGGCCGTCGCCTGAAAGGCCGGCGCAATGCCGAACACGACGCCCACGATCAACGCCGCAATTGCGCAGAACCCAACCACCCGCAGGTCGAACGCCAGCGTCACCGTAGCCGGGAGCAGGCCCTCGGGAATGAGCACCGGGGTCACTTGCAGGATCGCTGCACCGACGCCGACGCCAAGCACGCCGCCGATGAGCGACAGCACGACGCTCTCGGTGAGGAGTTGCCGGATGATGCGACGGCGGCCGGCGCCAAGCGCCGAGCGAACCGCCAGCTCACGCCCGCGCGCGGTCGCTCGCGCCAGCAGGAGGTTGGCGACGTTGGCGCAGCAGATCAGCAACACGAAACCGACGACGCCGACGAACAGCATCGACGTCACCTTGAGATCGCTGCCGATCATGGTGTCGTGCATCGGTTCGAGCGTGACCGTGCGCCCCTTGTTGAACTCCGGATATTCAGTCGCAAGGCCGGCGGCGACGGCGGCGAGGTCGGACTGCGCGGCCTGGATCGCGACGCCGGGCTTCATCCGCCCGACCACCTGCAGTTGGTAGGCCGCCCGTGCGCGCGGCGGCAGGTTGCGCGGGAAGGGCTGCATCGCCCACATCGAGGTACGACCCAGGATCTCGAATTCCTTCGGTGCCACACCCACGACGGTATAAAGCCGCCCGTCCATCTTGATGTCGCTGCCGACGACCGACGGATCGCGATTGAACCGAGTCTCCCAGTAGCCCTCGCTGATCACGACCCTCCGGGCCATTTGCTGTTCGTCCTCCGGAAGGAACGTGCGGCCGGCCACGGGCTTGACGCCCAGCACGTCGAAGATGCCGGCCGTGACCCACTGGCGCGACACGGTTTCCGCATTGCCGTCGCGGCCCGACACCACCATGCTGCCGACACCCGGTGTGAAAGCGGCGATGCTCTCGAACGAGCGATTGCGCGCCTTCCAGTCGACCATGTTCGAGGGCGACGCGAACCCGCGCGCCGTGGCGTCCGATGTTTCCCAGATCGTGACCAGCCGATCCGGCTGGCCGTAGGGCAGCGGCCGCAACAACGTCGCATCCACGAGCGCGAAAATCGCGCTATTGGCGCCGATGCCGAGCGCCAGCGTCAGCACGGCGACCAGCGTGAAGGCCGGCGAGTTCTTCAACTGTCGGAACGCAAACTTCACATCGTCGCGCAGTTCTTCGAGCCACAAGGTCAGGCGCATTTCTCGGTCTCGCTTTCTTCCCAAGCCGGCCATCTCGCGTTTAAGTCGTCGCACGTCGCCGAGGCGCGAGATTGCCGACTCGCGGGCCTCGTGCGGATCCATTCCCCGATCGATGAGCTCGCGGGTGCGCATCTCGATGTGCAGGGCGAGCTCTTCGTCGATCTCCTGATCGATCGGGACCCGCCACAACCACGAGCGGAGGGAGCGCTTCATGTGGAGAACAGGACCTTGGAAACGCCGGCGGAGAAGCGCCGCCAGGTGGCCATTTCGGCCTCCAGCTGGGTGCGGCCGGCGCCGGTGAGCCGGTACAACTTGGCGCGGCGGCCAAGCTCCGAGGTGCCCCATTCGGCCTCGACCCAGCCACGGCGTTCGAGACGGTAGAGCGCGGGGTAAAGGGAGCCCTCTTCGACCAGCACGGCATCGCCGGTGGTGTCTTCGATGAAGCGGGCGACGGCGTAGCCGTGGCTCGGGCCACGCGCTAAAGTCTTGAGGATTAAGGCATCTAGCGCGCCGTGGAGCAGTGCGTTCGGGGTCTTCGAGGGCGTGGTCATCGGCTGTGGATTACCCAGACACTCTGGGTAACAACAGCTTTGACGGGGATCCGGGTCCGGAAGTTTGCTGTCACTATGGAACCCGTGATTTGTCGCCCGGCAGTCGTTTCTGAACAGCAGGCACTGGAAGGTCTGCAGCGTCGGGCCTCGCTGGCGAATGCCGGCGATCGCGACGCGATCCTGGCAAATCCCGACGCGATCGAGGTGCCCGCCCGGCAGATCGCTGACGGACACGTGTTTGTGGCCGAACAGGCCGGCCTCATCGCCGGCTTCGCCGCGGTCTTGCCTCGAGACGATGGCGACGCGGAGCTGGACGCGTTGTTCGTGGAGCCGTCGGGCTGGAAGCGGGGCGTGGGGCGGCTTCTGGTGGAACACTGCGCCGGCGTCGCCAAGGTCCGCGGCTCGGCCGCGCTGCACGTCGTCGGCAACCCGCACGCCGAGGGGTTCTACCTGGCGTGCGGATTCGAGCAGACCGGGACGTTTGAGACCCGCTTTGGCGCCGGACTATTGATGCGTCGTACGCTTTGATTGCCGGAGCTACCGCGCGTTCTTGAGTTGGTGGACTTGACCAGGATCGCCATCGTAAACGTGATGCTGCGCAATACAGGCATTGCCATCGTCGTCGCGGCGACGATGATGATCTACGGGATCGAGCCGGGCATCGCGCAGTCCGGCTTGTGGCCGCCGATTCTCTCGCCCTCGCCGTCCGCGAATGACGCCCCAGCAGCGTCAGCCGTTCTGCTGCCGGGTAAGCGTCTCGCCGTCAACGCGGTAGCGGTCGACGCGCAGGACAACATCTATGTCGCGGGCAGTGGCGATGCTCATGATGTTCCCGGACTCGATCGCGGGTTCGATGCGACGCCTGATGGCGGCGACGCGTTCGTCGCCAAGCTCGATCGCAACGGTACCGTGGTGTGGGCGACGTATCTTGGCGGCACGGATCAACGGAGTGCCGGCCGCGTCGCTTTCCTGATTCCCGATGTTGCCAACGCGATCGCCATCGACGCGGCGGGCCAGGTTTATGTCGCAGGCACCACCTCCGCCTCGAATTTTCCGGTGATCGGTGGTTTTCAAGCGTCGCGCGCCGGCCCGCAGGACGCGTTCATTGCCAAGCTGAGCGCCGACGGGCGGCGCCTGTTGTATTCGAGTTACCTCGGTGCCGTTGGCGACGCTACATCGGCACACGGGATCGCCGTCGGCGCTGCGGGCGATTTGTGGGTGGCGGCCTGGTCCACCAGTGGTCGCATGACGACCACACGCGACCTGTCCAATGGCAACGGCCGCGTCACCGTCATCAAGTTGAATCCTGCCGGAGCGCCGGTGTGGTCGGCCAGGCTGCCGCTGACCGAACCGGGCGGGTTTGCCGTCGACGACAGCGGACGCGCCTACCTTTCCGGGCCGCGGTGTGAATCGAGGCCCAGCTGCGCGCATCAGCTCCTGAGACTCGACCCTTCAGGCTCCTCGCTGCGCACGACGGCGATTCCGGATCGAAATGCGGATGTGTCGCAATCGGCGCTCGCGCTCCTGCCGATGGGGCGTGCGGCATTCACCAGCGTTGCGTTCGACCCGCTGCCCGAACGAAACGGATGGTCGCCGAAGGCGTGCCTCAGCCCAATCTCGTGCGGGGATGCCTTCGTGGCGATCGTTGGCGATTCGGGCGAGCCCGAAATCGTCAGCTATCTCGGCATCGGCGAGCGAGAGCCGCGCATCACGTCGGATCTGAGCGGCCGGATCACGGTGTCCGTGCAGACCTCCCGGCCGGGCCTCCCGGTGATGCGCGCACTTCTCGACCACCATGTCGACGGTCCGGTCTATGCGTCACGCGATCGGGGCGGCAGCTGGCGCGTCGAGGGCGGCCAGACCATGCCGTCCCGCGGCATCAACGATCTCGTGTTCAACCCGTCGCGGAATTCTGTGTATGCGGTGGAGACCGGCGCGCGGCTTCTCGAATCGACCGACGAGCTCGCGGCGTGGCGCGTCGACTCCGAGTTCGACTGGTATCGCGTGGCGGTTGATACCCGGCAGCCATCGATTCGTTACGGCATCTCGGGTGATCACGTCTATCGCCATGACGACGGCGCCGCTCAGTGGCGGCTGGTGTCAAGGAGCGCGTCTGGCACGTATCGCCGCACGGTGGTGGTCAGCCCGCACGACAGCAGCGTCTGGATTGCCGGGAATGCCGGCGTTGCGATGAGCCCGGACGGCGGGCAGACCTGGTTCGATCGCAGCGCGGGCCTGCCGAACCTGCAGGGGACCACGTCGACCGTTGACGACGTGGCCTTCGATCCGTCGCGCGCCGGCATTGTCTACGCCCTCACCCAGGCCGGTTTGTATCGCACCCCAGATAACGGCCTGTCTTGGCAGAGGATCGAAACGGGCCTCTCACCGGCGCCGTTTGTGAAGGCAATGGCATTCGACCCCCTCGCAGCCAACACCATTTATCTCGCGACGCTGAGCGGGCTGTTGCGCAGCGCCGACAACGGGCAGACGTGGTCGCCAAAGATTGCCGGCACGGCGATGACGGTGGTCAGAACCGATCACATGAAGCGTCATATCGTGTACGCCGGTGGGGTGGATGCGGACGGCCGCCCGGCCTTTTTTCGAAGCATCGATCACGGGGAGAACTGGCATCGATCGTCAGCGGGGCTGGACCTGCGCTATGCGCCGAGCCGCCTGGTGGTCGACCCGAGAGATTCATTGAGCCTCTATCTCTCGAGTACCAATCAGGCTACGGCGCCGTACATCGTCCGCCTGCGTCCCGGGGTCGCCGGCGGTTACGCACCGGAGTTTGCGAGCTACCTTGGCAGCGGCGAGATTCGGTCGATGGCAACGACGCCGAGTGGCACGGTGGTGGTGGCGATGAACCACAGCTGGCCAGCCAGCGTCATCGACCAACAACAGATCGTGACCTTACGCATCGCGCCTTGAACAGACCTTCGAAAACGCGGTTTAGGATGGGACATCACCCTCGAGCGCCGACTGAGATTGAAAGGATCGGTGGACCAGCTGCATCGAGTCGATGGCTTAAGGCAAGCACCCTGAGTTCGATTCGCCAACGCCGATCTGGGGAAGACAAGCAGGACTCACGGAATGGGAATGCGGTAGAGATTCCGCTGTGTATTGCCGCGATAAAACGCATAGATATCCGGCGAGGGACCGACTGTCACTAGCCGACCCTCGATTCGGCGCGCCCCGGGAAGGCGGGCGATCTCTTCGTCGGTCTGAAATCCGCCCGCCGGAACCGGCGGCAACATCTGGCCCGGCGCCAGCGGCACGAAGAACGCCCGTGGCGACCCAGTGATCGACAACAAGGTTCCTCCTGCCGCCCAGGCGATTTGTCCAAGGCCGCCGAGCGCGATCGGGGTCTTGCCGTCGAGCGAATACGCCTGCCCGGCCGCAGGTCCGTGTCCCCCGAGCGGACCCCACCCGAAGACCCACCGGCCATCCGGCGATACCGGGCTGGAAAAGTTGAACTGATTGACCGGCAGTTCGACGGCCTTTCGCAATCCGCTTCCGTCTGGGCGTACGCGATAGATGAAACCAAGGCTGCCGTCGGAGGTAGGTGCTCCTTCGTTGTGACGGAAGACAATTTCGCCGTCCGGCAGAAAATGCGGTTGCCCACCCTCCACATTCGGGACCTGGCGCACCGGCGCGCCGCGATCCAGCGGAGCCAGCCAAAGTCGATTGCGGCCGGCCTCATCCGGTGCTTCCATCACGAGCTGTCGACCATCGCGCGAAATGTCGAAATTCAGCACCCGAAAACCGTGCACCGCTGACTTCACGCGCCCGGAACTCAAATCGGCCACCATCACTTCTCCGGGATCTCGGTAGAAAGCGAATTCACTGGGCTGCTCCTTCACCGCGCGGTACAGGAGCTTGCTGCCGTCCGCAGTAAACACAGGATTTGCTGCGTTGCCTTCGAGAGAGATCTGCCGCTCGCCGTTCGAATCGTGAAGCCACAGTGACGCGCCCAGGGCGGAGACCGCGGTCACGAACGACCGCCCGTCCGGGGCCATGGCGATTCCTTCCTCTGCGGTCGGCCCAGCCGTGATCTGCTCCGGCTTGCCATCGGGAACACGCCGACGCCATATGTGATTCGCGCCTACGGCGTTTGAGGTGAAGTACATCCATTTCCCATCCGTCGACCACGCCGCGAAAGTACAGCCTCCTCCGGGAGGGCCGATCTTCTGTCCTGAGGAATGTCCAGCGGCAGGAACCAGACGGCAAGGCTCCCACAGGTGATCGATATCCATCTCGACCAACAGCACCCATTTGCCATCGGGTGACAGAGAGGAACGGTGGGCCATGTCGGGTTCGTTCGGAGGAACATAGACGTCACGCTGCGCCGCGCGGGTCTCCTCGGAGGTCACCACCGCCATTTGAACGCCTGTGCGTATCTCGGAGAACATGATTTGCCGAGGACCGGTCCAGACAAGACCCGATGCGTTCTTGAGCATCATCTGCGGCTCGCCACCGTCCACCGGCACCGTCCACGTGTCCCACTGAAATTCCGGGTTGACGGTGGTATAGGCAATACGCGAGCCGTCCGGAGAGAACACCGGGCTCATCTTGTCCAGTGCGTCGTTCGTCAATTGCACCGGTTCGCCATCCGGAAGGGCCTTGACGTAGATTTGTCCCGGACCGTAGAAACTGGATTCCCCTCGAACAAACGCCACCGTTCGTCCGTCGGGCGAGAGCGCCGGCTGCGCGACCGAATCCGGAAACTTCGTCAGCGGGACCCACTGCGAAGAATCGGTAGGTTTGACCGGACGCGCCAACCAAAACGCGATCGCGGCGACAGCGGCCAACACCAGCACCAGAGCGCTGGCGATTCGCCATCGATTCCCTGAGTCCCGTGCCTGCTCGATGGTCTTGCGAGCGTCGTCGATCGCGGCCAGTCGTTGGTCCACGTTCTTCTGCAGGCAGTGGCGCAGGAGCTGACGGACCTTTGCGGGGGTCTTCGCTGGAAGCAGGCGCCAGTCCGGTTCGCGTTCGAGCACCGCGTTGACGGACTCCTGCACCGTGTCGGCGCGAAAGACGCGTACACCTGTGAGCAATTCGTAGAGGAGGCATCCGAAGGACCAGATGTCCGTTCGCGGATCCAGCTGTTCACCGCGTGACTGCTCGGGGCTCATGTAAGCAGGCGTGCCGATCGCGTGGCCCGTCAGGGATCCAGCGGCGCTGACGTTCTGCGCCCGAACCGTTCCCTCGTCCTCTTGCCCATAGACCGCCTTGGCCAGACCGAAGTCCAGCACCTTCACCTCGCCCTCCGGTGTGATCATCACGTTCGCGGGCTTGAGGTCGCGGTGGACGATGCCTCGCGCGTGAGCGGCTGCGAGAGCCTGGGCAATTTGCTCGCCGATTCGCAGCGCCTCGGCAACTGGCAGTGGCCCCGCCGGATGCTGGCCCTCGACCAACTCCAGAACAAGGAAGTCGGTCCCGTCAGATTCCTCCAATCCGTAAATCGCGGCGACGTGCGGGTGATTCAACGACGCCAGCGTTCGTGCCTCGCGGCGCAAACGCGACACTCGTTCGCGATCGCGTGCGAACTCGTGGGGCAACGTCTTGATCGCGACGTCCCGGCCGAGTCGGACGTCGTGTGCGCGGTACACCTCTCCCATACCGCCCGCACCGAGGGGCGCGACGATCTCGTAGGGACCGACGCGAAGTCCCGCGGCGAGGACGGTGTGAGATGGCGCGGGATCCGTCCCCGGCAGGAGCGCTGCGAGCGGATAGGCCAGCACGGACTCGGTGGCGACGGGCAATTGGTCGAGGAAGCCGGCGTGCGAGGTGTCGGCCGCTAACAACGACTCGACTTCACGACGCAACGTCGCGTCGTCAGCAGTCGCCGAGGCCAGAAAGGCGTCGCGCTCGCCGGGGGGCCGTTCCACGGCGTCTTGAAACAGCGCCTTGACGCGCGGCCATCGCTCGTCGGTCACGGTCGAACCTTGGAGTCGAGTTCACGATTGAGCCACGCTTTCGCGGTGCGCCAGTCGCGCTTCGCTGTCGATGGGGACACGCCGAGCACATGGGCTGCTTCCTCGATCGTAAGTCCGCCAAACGCACGGAGCTCGACGATCTTCGCCAGTTCAGCGTCGACCGTTTCCAGGCGGTCGAGCGCGTGATTCAACGCGAGGATGGGCATCTCGTTTGCTGCGGCGACGTCCTGTGCCTCATCGATTGACACGCAGCGCACGCCCTCACCCCGTTTGCTCGCAAGGTGACGACGGGCGTGATCGACCAGGATGCGGCGCATGACGTTCGCCGCGACACCAAAGAAATGCGCTCGATTCTGCCAATCGACGTGCCGTTGATCGACGAGCCGGATGAACACCTCGTGCACCAGGGCTGTCGGTTGCAGGGTGTGGTCAGCACGCTCGCTCCGAAGCTGGCGCGCGGCAACGCGCCGGAGCTCCGCATAGACGAGTGGCAGCAACTGGTTGAGCGCATCCCGGTCGCCGCGACTCCAATTGCCGAGCAGCGCCGTGACGTCGCGAGGCGAAACCATCCCAGTCTCCTTCAGTTCTTGGATCGACGGCCGAGCATAACACCGGGCAGAAGCGCACCTGCTTTTTCAGGCTTGACCCATTCTTGAGGCCGCTTGCGCGATCTCCTTATAAGCGAGGCTGGGGCGCCAGCCTGAACCAGGGAGAAACCATGATTGATGGGATCAAAGGCAAGATTGCGCAGTCGAAGATGTTGAAGCAGCGCCGGCGCTCGCTCGCCGCGATGCTCGTGGCATTGAGCGTCGTGGTGTCGGCACCCACTCCGGCTCATGGCGATGGCGGCGTGAACATCGAGGGAACCTTTTCGGTGGTGTACGCCTATCCGTCGGCCGTCAACTATTGTGGCGATGGTGCCGGAGAGAATAGCGTTTCTATTCAAGCGCAGGGTCTGGGAAACATTCCGGGCCTGGGAGCGATGTTCCTGGACGTCAAGAAGTGTTTGATCGACTGGACCACCTACTCGGGCACCTTCACGATGTCGGCTGGCAATGGCCACGTGCTGCGCGGCACCTATGAAGGGACACAAGGGCCGTACAACGAAAATGGATTCAGCCCTTTTGGGGGCGTAATGAAGGTGACGGGCGGGACCGGCAGATTCCGAAACATGACGGGGCGGCTCACGTTCGAGGCTGTCTCTGGCCCGGACGCTGTGGGCGCGATCGCATCGACGTTCAACGGAACGGCATTCTATCGAGTCCGTGGAACGGTCTCGCCCGGCAACCGCTAGATCGGCCCGGCGAATCGTTTTGAGTCCGAGCGGCATCGAGGACCTGGGGCATTGGGTCAGCGAATTGGGGTCGTCGGGAGCGCGTGTGATCGACATGCTACATACGGCCGCCGCGAAGGTTTCGAGATCCTCGAGCGCTATAAAGAAGAAGGCGAAAACCGCAAAGACTACTGATTTGCGCGAGCTGCAGCGCATGCTCGCGTACTGTTCCTATTTGAGCGATCGATCGACATTGACACCTACGATCGCCACGCGGATCGGGTGCGCGAGCAGATGACCTTGCTCAAGATCGACGAGCACACCTCGAAGCTCGAAGAACTGGACGTGGAAGGCATTCTGGCGTTCGCTGAGCGCGTGTTACCGCGCACCGCAGACCTGTGGGTGCAAGCGTCACTCGATCAGCGACAGCGCCTGCAGCAGCTGTTCTTCCCGCAGGGAGTCGCATTCGACGGAAACGGCTTTGTTGGAACCGCCGTAACCGCACCGGCTTTCAGTTACTTACAGCCGGTCGCGGATGGAAAAGAAAGGATGGTGGACCTGACCAGGATCGAACTGGTGACCTCCTGAATGCCATTCAGGCGCGCTCCCAACTGCGCTACAGGCCCACGCTGGGTGAGCCTCTGATGATATATCAGACACAGGCCTCTTGGGGCTACCGAAGCTACAGTCCGGGGCGTGCCGTCAGGCCATTCGTCGTTGGGGATTTGTTGCACGTCATCACAAATGTAGGTAAAATACCTACATTATGAACACTCTAACGGCGTCGGAAGTGACCGCGGCCGATGCCAACCGAAACTTCTCTGAACTGCTGCGGGAAATCCGGGCGGGCCGAAGCGTTGTCATCACCGTGCACGGCAAACCCACTGCGAAGTTGGTGCCCTTTGATGGAGAAAAGCAGCGCGCACATGCCGGCCGCAAGGCGCTCTTGAATCGCCTATCCGGCCAGCGCGTGGTGAATGCCGGCCGCTGGAAGCGCGAGTCGCCGTATCGGGATTCGAAATGAACGTGGCGCTCGATACCAATGTGCTGGCGTATGCCGAAGGCCTGAACGGCGACACTCGCCGCAGAGAGGCGCTCCACCTGTTTGAGCAACTCGCGCCCGAGTCGACTCTGCTGCCGGTTCAGGTGCTTGGCGAGCTGTTTGTGGTGCTGGTCAAGAAAGGCGGCCGCTCCCGCGAGAACGCGAGGGCCTCGGTGTTGGAATGGGGCGACGCCTTTCCCCTCATTGAGTCCTCATCCGACGTCCTGCTTGGCGCGATGGACCTTTCCGTCGATCACCAGCTGTTCGTCTGGGATGCGTTGATCATTTCTGCCGCGGCCAAGGCCCGATGTCGGCTCCTGCTGTCGGAGGACCTTCACGAGGGCTTCACCTGGGGCGGCGTCACGGTCGTCAATCCATTCAAGACGCCCGCACACCCGCTGCTACTGCGCGCGATCCAGGAATGAACAACCCCGGTCGTGTTCGAACCGTTTGCAGCGCATTAGTGTGTGCCTGGGACCGAGAACGGCTTGTATTGGTCCGCTGTCCCAGGGACGACAGTGCGATCCAGGCCGCCGTAGTGGTAGCCTACCCGTCATGATCCGTCTCTTGCTGCTCGTTCTGCTGGGTCTCACGACCACCGCACCCGCGCCCAAGCTGCCAACGGCCGGCACCGGCACCATCTACCTCGGCGCCTACTCCGGCCTCATCGTCGGCATCGACGAGGCCACCGAGAAGGTGGTGGCGCAAATTCCGCTCAAGACGGGTCCCCCCTATGCCGTGCGCATCTCGGGTGACCGCTCGCGGCTCTACGTGCAGAGCGCCGACCTGGAGCACTTCGAGGTCGTCGATCTCGCCGGCCGGAAGAGCGTCGACAGCTTCACCCTGAGTGACGGGCACACGCACGTCCGCGCGCTGACCTACGAGGTCGATCCGCAGCAGCGGATGCTGATGCTCGTCGCGCAGACGACCACGAAGCTGATTGACCGCTTCGAAATCGGCGCGCCCGAGTTCATCCAGTTCGACCTGAAGGAGCACAAGGTGCTGCTCCGCGCGCCATGGTCGGCCGACACCGATCCGCGGTACGGCGGGAGGCTGCGGTTCTCGCCTGATGGCAAGCTGCTCTATGTCTTCGGCGACGAGATCGCCGTCCACGACGCGGCGACGCTGGCCAAGGTGGACTCGTGGGACCTCGCGCTGCCCAACGAGCCCGATCTGGGCCAGTTCAGCGCCGGAGCGAGGGACCGGGGGGCCGATGACCCGGACACCTTCACGGGCCTCTTCACGACGCGCGACAGCATCGGCAAGCGCCGGATGCTGGTCATCGGCCGCGTCAACCTGACCGCCAAGAGCATCGACTACTTCCCCCTCGGGCCGACGCCGGCCGGCGACCTCAGCTTCGCCATCGCGAGGGACCGCAAGCGTGGTTACCTCCTTCGCGAGGAGATCGGGCATCACGAACTCTGGACCATCGACATGGCGACGCAAAAGGTCGTGAGCCAGGTGCCGTTCGAGGGGCGGCCGCGATTGGCGGTGGCGGTGAGTTCCAGCGGCCAGATGATCTACCTCCATGAGGCCGGCAACACGATCGACCTGTATTCGGCCGACGAGTTCAAGCGGCTGCGGACGATCACGCTGGACACCGACATGATGTACCGCACGTTCATGGTCCTGCCCTGACCTGTCGTCATTCTGGGGTCGCGCTACTTCTTCTCCGGCATCAGCGTGACCTGCACGTAGTTCGCGGTATCGAGGTATTTCACTGCCGACTGGTGGATCGCCTCGGCACTGAGCGCCGCGATGGCCGCCGGCTCCTGGTCCACCTTGGCGAGATTCGCGGCGTCGCCGTCTTCGTAGAGTCGCGCAATCTCGTTCAGGAGATACCCGTTCTCCTGGCTGCGCTGGTCCAGCTCCTTCAGGAGAATGTCGCGCACCCGGGCCATCCCTTCCTGGGTCAGCGTCGCGTTCCTGGCGGCCGCAATTTCCTGGAACACCCGCTGCACGAGGCTGTCGACGCGCGCGGGGTCGCACGTCCACTCGATCCGGACACGATATTCCGGGCTCGGGAACCTGACCACGTTCGAGGTCGCCTCGATGCTGTAGGTCGCGCCCAGCTCCTCGCGAATCGCATCGTTGAGGCGCGACTGCAGCAGCATCACCGCCGACCGGAGCGCCAGCCGGCTCGCCTCGCCGTCGTCGAACGCTCCCGAGAAGATGATCGAGACTGCGCTCTTCGGCGCGATCCCCTTCTCGACGGTCTTGCGGATCACGCCGGTGGGCGGCGCCAGGCCGACATCACGCCACGTTTCGTGCGCGCGGGTGGCGGGCAGGCTTGCCAGGTAGGTTTCGACCAGCGGTTTCAACGTGTCCGGCGTGAAGCTGCCGACAAAGATGAAGGTGAAGTTGCTGGCGTCGGCAAAGCGCGCCTGGTAGAACGCCAGCGATCGATCGAGGTTCCACTTCGCCACCGTCTCCGGCGTCTCGGGCTGGCGCCGCGGGTTGTTGCCGTTGAACACGGCGTCGAGCGCCTGCCCGAACACGGCGTCGGGGCTGGCCATCTGGTTGGCCAGCAGGGCCAAGGTCTGTGCCTTCATCGCGGCGAACGCCGCCGGATCGGCGCGCGGCTGCGTGAACCGCAGGTGCAGCAGTTGGAACATCATCTCGAGATCCTGGGGCGCGCTCCCGCCGGCCATCCCCTCCCGGATTTCGGTGATGAACGGCCGGACGGCCAGGGCCTTGCTCGAGAGCAGTTTGTCGAGCACGACCTGCGACAGCGTCCCCACGCCGCCCGCCGGGATCACATCGTCTGCCACACGCGCGGAGGGGAAGTCGCCGTCGCTCGCCAGTGACGTGCCACCGGGAGCCACCGCGCGGAACAGGATCTGGTCGGCCTTGAGCGTGGTGGGCCGAAGCACGACGGTCGCGCCATTCGACAGCGTCCACACGGTGATCCCGTTGCCCTCGATCACAGCGGTCTTGACCACGCTGCCGCGGGCAGGCGGCGCATCCATCAGCGTCTTGTCCGCGCCGGCGTCCACGTAGGCCTCAAGGCGCTTGGTCGAGGCCGCTGCAACGACCGCGGCAAGTTGCGATTCAGTGGGCAACACGGCACGAGCCGCCTCCGGCGCCGACACCACGACCAGGCGGTTCTGCTCGGGGAACCAGTCCGCGGCGAGGGCGTTCATCTCGGCCAGCGTGACCCCGGGCAGGAGCCGACGGTGGAAGGCCAGCTCCTGCCAAATCGTCGGCAGGGCTTCGTCCTCGAGGAAGTTGCGCGTGTACTCGTCGGCGCGGCTGGACGACTCGCGGTCGGGGCTCTCCTGGGTGACGCGCTCGGACCCCGCCATGTTCGCCTGCTTCGCGCGATCGAGCTCGGTGGCGCTGAAGCCGAAGCGCGCGACGCGTTGAAGTTCGGTCATCAAGGCCTCGAGGCCTCGCGACACGCCGTCGTTCGAGACGAGCGCCTGCATCACCGCTTCGTCGCGCGTCCTTGGCGCCGGGAACAACCCACGGCCGGCGCCGGCCCTCAGGAACGGCGGATTCGCCTTCTGGGAGAGTTCGTCGAGCCGGTCGCCCAGCATCTGCGCGAACAGCTGATCGAGCATGATCGCGCGATAGCCGCCGACCGAACCCTGGTTGCGCGCGGGGCGCAGCGTGCTGACCCTCACGACGGTTGCCGTGCTCTCCGTGTCGGTGACCACGGCGTAGCGCGTGCCGGCATGCTCCGGTACGTCGTAGCCGGGCCGCTTGCGTTCTGGCTCCGGGTTCGAGAGCGATGAGAAGTGCCGGCGGATCATCGCGGCGACGGCATTGCGATCCACGTCGCCGACGGCGATGACGGCCATCAGGTCGGGGCGGTACCAATCGGAATAGAACCGGACGAGCTGTTCGCGCTGCGCGGACTCGATCACGGCCGGCGTGCCGATCGGCGGCCGATCGACGTAACGCGACCCCTCGAGCTCGACGCCTCGCAGCTTGTCTTCGGTCCGCTGCCCGGCGCCCAGGCTCCGGCGCCACTCCGCCAGCACGATTGGACGCTGGCGATCGACGCCGGCCGGTTCGAAGGCGGCGCCGCCCGCAAAGTCCTCGAGGACCGTCAGCGCGGCGTCGAGGGCACCGGGCCGGTCGGTCGGCACCCGCAGGGTGTACTGCGTATCGTCGAAGCTCGTTTCGGCGTTCGCATCCGCGCCGATGCTCAGTCCCAGCGAGCCGAGGAAGTCGGTCAGACTCCGATCCGGAAAGTGCCGGGAGCCCTCGAACTGCATGTGCTCGACGAAGTGCGCCAGGCCCCGCTGGTCCTCGTCCTCGAGCACCGACCCCGCCTTCACGACCAGCCGCAACTCGGCCTGCCGTGCGGGCTTCCCGTTCGGGCGCACGTAGAAACGCAGCCCGTTCGGCAAGCCGCCCACCAGGACGTCCGGATCGACCGGCATCTCCTCCGAGAGTGCGTAGGAGGCCACCGACGCCGCGGAGGTCTCGCGGCCGGTGGGAGCCTGGGCCTGGGCCGAGGCAAGCGACAACGCGAGGGCGAGGAGAACCGCGATCGCGCCGTGGGAGATCTGCCGCACTCTTTTCATCTTCATCATTCCCAAATTCCCAGCGCGCGCCGCACCGCGACGATCTGGCCGAGATGATACGCGTTGTGATCGGCCATCAACAGGATCGCGCGCAGGTAGGTCTGGTGTCCCTTGCCGGTGGGCACCAGCGCGTGGAGATCGATCGTCTCGTTACGCGCCAGGTCCTTGAGCCGCTCGCGGTCCGCCTTGAACGCCGCCACGCTGTGGTCCCACGCCTGCGCGTCGGCCGGCGCGGCCTGCGGCCAGTAGTCGTCCGGCCACTTCATCGCGTGCACGTAGCTTGGGTCCAGGCAGAAGTCGAGCACATCGACCTGGGCGAGGCGCATGTGCTCAACCAGTTGCCACACGGAATACGCGATGCCCGGCGCGAGCGCACCCCGCCTGTCCGCCGGCATGCCGGCAATGGCCTTGTCGAAACCGACGTGCGCCTCTTCCCAGTCGAGGACGCGCGCCAACTGCGCGCGAAGCGGATCGGAGGTATTGGTGACCGTCATGATTCGAGCTTACCTGATGGCCCGATATGGGGCGAAGTCCTGCCAGATCTGTTGAATCATTTTTGCATCGACAACCAGCGGCTCCGCCTTCAGCGGCTGCTTTTCTGAATACAGCTCGAGTTTGATGCTCGCGCACTCCGGCGCCAGCGCGCCGGGGTCGAAGGCGTAGAGGCCTTCGACCAGTGTGTCGTTGTCGGAGACACGGTGCTCAAGCTTGAATGGGTGCACCGGCGTGATCTCGGCGTCGCCGCAAAAGGCGCGCAGCCGCGCAAAATCGGGCTTGAGGCTCTTGATCGGTGGAATCGCCACCCCCTGGGTCGACGCCGCGCCGCGCGCGACCTTGGTCCAGAACCCCTCCACCAGCTTCGGCGTGACGCGAATCAGCAGCACCGGCGGCAGCGTGGCGACGTACTCGGACCAGTTGCTGAAGTCGGTCAGCAGCCGCTCCGCGATTTCATCCCCGCCCGTCCGATCCGATCGCGCCTGCGCGGCTCTGAGCTGCACGGGAGTGATGAACACGATGTCGAAGCCTGACGTGGACAGGCGATAGAGGGTAGGACTGCCGGCGTGACCTGGCGCGGCGGTCCCTGCCGAATCAGATGGGAACGGCCGGACCGCCTCGACGGGAAGAGGCGTGGCCGGCGGGAGCGGTGTGCCCTTGATCTTCTGCGCCACCGACGCGACGAGCTCGCAGACGCGGCTGACGCGGACGATGCGGCCTCGCGAGCCCCGCTGCCCGTCGCGCTCGTTGACCAGCGTCGTCAGGCCGATCAGCCGGCCGGTCGGCGCAAACGCCGGTCCGCCGGTGCCGCCGGCGCTCGGCGCGAGGTCGGTGTTGATGACGCTCAACAGGGCGCTGTCGATCGATCCGACGGTGGTGCCCAGCGGCCGACCGAGTGGTGCTTCCAACGCGGTGATCTCCAGGTCCTTCGTCAGCGGCTCTGCCGGTTGGTCGCACTCAAGCGGCAGCGCTTTCGCCGACGCAGCAATCGACGGGTCGATTCTGATCAGCGCCACTCCACGCATCGCATCGGAGGCAATGACGGTGCCGGCGACCTTGACGCGCGGCGACAGCTGCACCTCCACCGACGTGGCGCCGCCGATCACCTGCTGATCGGTCGCGATGAGCCCACTCGCATCGATCACGAAGCCGGACCCATGCGTGGTGGCGGTCCAAATCGCGACGATGCTGTCCTGCCAACGGGCCAGTAGCGAGGAGGGATCCGCTTCCAACGGCTGCGTGGCCGACGCCGCCGCACTGGTCACGGCCACGACCTCCGCGTTCTCCACGGTGAGCTCGAGCCGCGCTTCGCGGCCCGCGACGATGTCCACCAGCTGCGTCCACTGGTAGGCCTTGCCGTCGAACGCAACCGGTCGATCGGATTCGACGGTGTAGTTCCCCGGCGGCAGCCGCACGTCGACGGTGCCATCGGCCGAGGTAAAGATCCGGCGCGGCGGGGCGCTGGCGGGATTGTCGCTGATGAGCAGCGCGTGGCGCGGCACCGGTGTTGCCTGGTGCTGGCTATCCACTACGACGACCTTGATGTGCAACCCGCCGAGCGGCTGGACGGCGCCGGCGAGCGGCGTGACCAGGAAGGGGAGGGCAAAGACCAACCCGCGAAACATTACGGTCATCCTCGCCTTGGCACAGGCCGATGTCAAACAAGACCGGTCAGACCTTCGCACGCGGCGTGGCGTGTCGCCGGCGACACTCATGCGCATGGTGCGAGACGCCGGGCCGGATGTGATCCGGTTCGGCCGGGCTCGTGCGACGCACTATGCGTTGCGAGCAAAATGGCCGGATCTGGACCGTTCACGTTTCCCGTTGTTTCGAGTGATCGAATCCGGCGCTGCGGTCGCAGCCGGAGACCTGATCACGCTTGCGGCGCGCCAGTCGGTCTGGGTGCCGGCCGGCAGCGTCTCCAACGGCCTTCCGAGAGAACTCGTCGATGCGCGCCCGTCTGGTTTCCTGGGGCGGCACTTCGCGGCCATTCACGCGGGACTCGCGACGACTACCCGGCGCTGGCCGACGCGGGATCGCGGCTGCGCCGACGAACGTCTTCGAAACGCCTTCCCACTGGTTCCTCGAGAGCGAGCGGCTCAGGGATGCGGGCCGCCTGAGCGAAGAAGACGCGCGGCGGCTTCGCTGGCTCGATGCCTTTGGCGCACTCATCGGCAACACCGATCGGCATCAGTACAACATCCTGTTCTTTGCGGAAGGCTCGCGCCTGCGGCTCGCTCCGGCCTTCGATCAGATCCCGATGCTGTACGCGCCGACCGCGGATGGCCAGCTGCCGCCTCGCGTGTTCGCGGCGCCGAACATGACGGCGGACACACTGGATGTCTGGGACGATGCCCGCCGCGCGGCGCAGCGGTTCTGGGCGCTTGGCAGCGACGATGCGCGCGTGTCGGATGAGATGCGGCTCCTGTGCGCGGGCAACGCGCGACTGCTCGCGCAATGAGCCGGCGGCGCGGTGCTGAAGTACGACGTCGCGGAGCTGGTCGATCCCCATTTCAACGTCGTCGCCAAGGTGGCGAAGACCTCGCTGTCATCCTTCACGAAGCAATGACAGCGAGGCCGTTCGACGTTTAGAGGCCTCTCGTCGCCTTGGTCGTGGCGCTGATCTGCAGGTCGAAGCCGTTCGGCGTCGTCGTGTGATAGCTCTTGTAGGCCGCGGTGTGGATGTCGCCGCGGCCGCCGGTGTCTTCGCGCGCCGTCAGGCCGCGCTTGGTCAGTTCAGCCTTCACCGCATCCGGATCGAACGGCGTGATGCCGAACGAGATGTGGCCCATCGCGGCGCGACGAGGCGCGCCGGCCACCGCGGGGCCGCGGCCGCCGCGACGGACGATGACGCCGCCGATGTCGCCGATCTCCATCGTGTTCTGGCTGCCTTCGTCGGTGCCGGGCTTCCAGCCGAGCAACGCATTGTAGAACGCCGCCGTCTCCTTGTAGTTCGACACTTCAAACGAGATGTGATCGAGCCACGTGGTCTTCCACGCGGGCGATTCAAACGGCGCGGGCGCCGAGGTCTTGCCGCTGGCGGCGCCCTGTCGGCGGTTCTTCGCGTTGCCGTTGCTGATCTGCAGATCGAAGCCGTCGGGATCCTTCACGTGGAAACTCTGGAAATCGCCGTGATTGTCCGCGACGGGATTGAGCCCGCGTTTCTTCAACTCGGCTTCGACCTTCTTCGCGTCCCACTGATCGATGCCCCAGCACATGCCGTCGAATGCCGCCATGCGCGGCGCGCGCGGTGGTCCGCCTTGACCACCACGACCGGCAGCGGTGGCCGCCGCGGCAGCGGCGGCGACTTCGGCGGCGGATGGCGGCGGCGGCGCCACATAACCACCGCGCAGAACCAGGCCGCCCCAGTCGCCGATGTCGAGTGTCGCCTGCTTGCCGTCGTCGCTGCGGATCTTCCAGTTCATGAGGGCCTGGTAGTACGCGGCCTCTTTCGGGTAATCCGCCACCTGGCAGGAGAAGTGATCGAGCAGGACGGTCTTCCACCCGGTTGACGCGAACGGCAGCGGGGCCGGCGTCGTGTTGCATTCCGGCGAGCCGGCGCGGGCGCCGCCGCACTGCCCCTGCGCGAAGGCGCTCCCGGGCGTGAGCAGCGCGGATGCGGGGCTGACGGCCACGGCGATACCGAGGGCCTGCAGCAAGCGGCGGCGCGACAAGCGGCCGCCATCAAAATCTCTGAACAGGGTCGAAACCTCATTACTCATTGGCTATTCCTCCGGAAAATCCGCCCGATGGGATGAATTCGACCCAGAGTATATTCCTTCTGCCATCGGACGAGGTGCAGGTCGAACCGTGAACCGAAAGGGAGATGCAACCCATGAGATCGATGACAACGGGACTGATGATGGTGCTGATGCTGGTCGGGCCGGCGCGCGCCGGTTGGGCGCAGACCGCCGACGAAGTGTTGGAGAAGTCCCTTACCGCGATCGGCGGACGGGCCGCGCTCACGAAACTGAAGTCCCGATCGATGTCCGGCACGATCACGCTGTCGACGCCCGCGGGCGAGCTCGAGGGCTCGGTGGAGATCCTCAACGCCGCGCCCAACCGGGTGCGCACGCTGATCAAGGTGGACCTGACCTCGCTCGGCGCGGGCCAGCTGACGATCGATCAGCGATTCAATGGCACCGCGGGCTATGTGATGGATAGCCTCCAGGGCAATCGGGAGATCACGGGGGGCCAGCTGGACACCATGAGGAACGCGTCCTTCCCGCATCCGTTCCTGAATTACAAGGAGATGGGCACCACCGCGCAACTCCAGGGCAAGGAGAAGGTCGCCGACCGCGACGCCTTCCTCATCATCCTGGAACCGGCCAGCGGCGCCAGCGTTCGCACGTTCATCGACGCGGAAACCTACCTGCCACTCAGGACGATCGTGAAGGTGGAGGTCCCGCAGCTCGGCCAGGAAGTCGAGCAAGCGACGGATTTCTTCGACTACCGCGCCGTTGACGGCGTCCAGATGCCGTTTCGGTTGAAGGCCTCGTCGCAGGTGCAGAACTATTCGATCGCGATCACCAAGGCGGAACACAACGTGCCGGTCGATGAAGCGCTCTTCTCGAAGCCGGCGCAGTAGCGGCTGGCAGCCGGACCCATCGTGACGATGACCCTGCGCGTCGTGGCCCTGGTCGCCGCCCTGGTCGCCGCGCCTTCCGCCGGCGCGCGCCAGGCCGCCCCGGCTGCGCCGCCCATTCCGCCAGCGCTGATCGAGCAATTCGTCGCCGCGCCAGCCGACGACGCGCGAGAGCGCCTGCTGGTGGATTCGCCGACGATCGCGACCGGTGAGTTCCGGATGGCGGTGCAGCGGTTTGCGATCCAACAGAACGGGGTGGGCGACCGGGTCACGGCCATCCGCGCCTACGAGACCGCGGTGTGGCTGGCCCGCAGGTTCCCAAACCCGCGTGCCGAATCGGCCGGACTGATCGGCCTTGGCCTGGTCTATGGGCAAAGCGGCGATTACGCGGCGGCGGCGCCGATCCTGCTGCAGGCGCTGACCCTGGCTGAATCCACCGGCGACACCGAACTCATCGCGAGCGCCGCCAACAACCTCGGCAACGTGTATCGGCGGCGCGGCGAGCCGGACCTGGCGCTGGCGCAGTTCGAACGCTCCTTTACCCTTCTCGAAACCGCCGGCCGCGCCGAATTGGCCGCGCGCGCGCTCAACAACATCGGCGTCGTCTACCAGCAACAGTCGAACAGCCGGGCCGCGCTCGACTACTACTTGCGCAGCCTCGCCCTCAAGGAGAAGTTCGCGGCGCCCGACGAGCTGGTGACGACGCTCGTCAATATCGGGGAGATCTATTCGCTGCAAAACAACGGACCGCTGGCCATTGTCTATTCCAGGCGGGCGCTGGACATTGCCGAGCGCTCCGGCAACGTCCGCTTGCTCGTGAGCGCGCTCAACAACGTGGGGTTCACAGAGCTCAATGACGGCAACCTGGCCGAGGCCGAGGCCGCGTTCTCCAGGGGCCTACCGTTGGCGGAGCAGTCCGGCGCGATGAGCCTGGTCGCTGAAGCCCTGTCGAACCTTGGCACCGTGGCCATCAAGCGGCGGCAGTGGGACCTTGCCCGCCAGCGCCTTGATCGCGCGCGCGGCCTGCTGCAGGACAGCGGCGAACGCATCGGCGAAGGCGAGGCGCTCGCGGAGCTGGCGCGGCTCGACCTCGAACAGGGCCGCACGGTGGACGCCACCGCGAAGCTCGCCCGCGCCCGGGAGTTGCTGTCGGCCGCGGGCACGCCCATCTCGCTGGGAGAAGTGCACTACATGGAAGGGCAGTTGCACGTTCGCCAGGGCCGTCTCGCGGAGGGCATCGAGAGCTTCGAACACGCCATCCAGTTGAACGAACGCGCGCGCGACCTGGCGGCCGGCGGCACCGAAGACCGCCTGCGCTATTTCGAAGGGCGAGAGCAGGCCTACTACGGCCTCGCCGACGCGTACGCGTCCGCGCATCGCGCCGTCGAGGCGTTTGCCACCGTGGAACGGGCGCGGGCTCGCGGCCTCCTTGATGTCCTGGCCGGCGGAAAATCGGGCGCCGCGCTGCTGACCGCGGAAGAACAGCAGCGGCAGCACGATCTCGACGTCGCGCTCCTGTCCTTGACGACGCGGATCGAGACGGAGCGAACGCGGCCAGGCGTGGGGCCGTCGCCAGTGCCCGATCTCGAAACCGAACTCGCGCAAGTGCGCCGTACGCGCGACGCGTTTTCGCTGGGCCTCGACCAATCCCATCCCGATTTGCGTTTCGTCCGCGGCGAGGCGCCGATCGTGTCGCCGGGCGACTTGGTGGCGGCGCTTCCGGGACGCACCGCGCTGGTGGAGTTTTCCACCGGTGAAAAGGGATCGTGGGTCTTCTTCGTGGCCGGCGGCCGCGGCGTGCCCGCCGTCACCGTGCTGCCGCTGAAGGCCACTGCGGGGCAGCTCGATCGAATGGCGGCGACCTTCGCGCACCAGGTGGCCACTCGCGACCTCGGCTTCATGAGTACCGCCCGCGGGCTCTATGCCGCACTGCTCGGTCCGATCGATGCACGGCTGGCCGGCATCGATCACTTGATCGTCGTGCCGTCCGGCGCACTATGGGAAGTGCCGTTCCAGGCCTTGCAGACGCCGCGCCATCATTACCTGGTGGAGGAGCGCGCGGTGTCGTATGCGCCGTCGGCATCCGCACTAAGTCAGCTGTACGCGCGCCGGCGACCGGCGCCGGTCTCGCCGAGGGTGGTGGCGTTTGGTGATCCGCGCGCGGCGAGCTCGCCCGCATCGAAGGGGCCGCTGGAGCCCGGGCTCCCCAACGCCGCGCGCGAAGCCCGCGCCGTGGCCGCGTTCTACGGCGAGGGCCGCGCGGTGGCCGCGGTGGCCGAGGACGCCAGCGAGGCGCGGTTTCGACAAATCGCGCCAGGCGCCGACATCGTCCACATCGCCACGCACGGCGTGATCGACAACACCAGTCCGCTCTATTCGTACCTCGAGCTGGCCGGCACGCGCGGCGCCGGACCGGATGGTGATGGCCGGCTCGAGGGCCGCGAGATCCTGGACCTTCGGCTGGGCGCCGACCTGGTGGTGCTGTCGGCGTGCGAAACCGCGCGCGGCCACATTTCAAGCGGCGAAGGCGTGTTGGGACTGTCGTGGGCGATCTTCGCTGCCGGTGCGTCCGCGGCGGCTGTCAGCTTGTGGCCCGTCGATTCGGCGAGCACCACGGACTTGATGCTGGCGTTCCACCGCGATCGCCAGCAGCGCCGCACCGGACCCGCGCCAAATGCGCAAGCGATGCGCACCGCCCAGCGATCGCTGCTGGCAAAACCAGAGTACCGCCACCCGTTCTATTGGGCGGGCTTTGTGATCATCGGCGTGCCGTGATCGCTTGGGACTCGCGCCTTCGGTGCTCGTGAGATGCCTCGGTCCGCTCGGCTGGGGGTCGGGCCTTCGGCCCTCAGCGCGCGCCGAGAGATTGCATTAAAATTTTTGCAGCGCCCGCAGTCGACGGAGCGGTCTGAGCTTTCTCCAGTTCAACGCGCGCCTCGTTCAGCAGTCCGGCCTCGGCCAGCAGGATGCCGAGCGCGAGGGGTTCATTCGCGAGGCGTGCGCGTTGCTCGCTCACCATCGCGGCCCGGCCCGCATCGAGCACGGCAAAGTGCGCTTCCGGTTGCGGCGGCGCCGGGGCAGTGACGTCGCCGGAGGCACGATGCGCGGTGACCTGCCAGCGATACGTCGCACCCCTGCGCAGATCGATCGCCGGCGTCCACGAGGTCCCGCTCACCCTGTCGCCGCGCGCCACTGGCGCGAAGGCCTCGTCGAAGATCTCGATCGTGTAGCGATCGGCATTGCCGGCGCTCCACTCGAACATGGGCCGCGTGGACAGGACGGCCGTGCCGGTTGGCGCCACTGCGCCGAACGACGTGGGCGTCGCGGGTGAGCCGAGCAGGGTTTCCTCCCGGGCGGCCAGTGCGACGATGGCTTCCGGCGGATTCAGCCTTCCGTTGGCGATCCGCTGGGCCACGAGGGTCTGCTCGTCACGGGTGAGGCGGCTGGCCGTGGGCAGACCTAAAGGTTTGCCCCCACCTTCTGGTTTGCCCCCACGCATCCAGCTTCCCGCCCACACCACCAACGCCAGCGACGCAGCGAGGCCCACCACCATCGCCACGCGCCGCGCGAGCACGCTCTGGGGGCGTGCCCGCGCAGCCGTGGCCGCGTCGGCGACAACGGCGTCCCGAAGCGCTGCAAGGTCGGCGAGGTCCTCGGCGACCATCACCGACTGCGCCGCGAGCGCTTCCACCCTCGCCCGGTCCTCGGCGTCGAGCCGGCCATCCACGTAGGCCTCGAGCAACTCGTAGCCCGGATGCTCGGGCGCCGCGTCCGCCCCCGCCGTGGCCTCGAGGGCGCGGCGGGCGCGACGAACGGCTGCATCGCGGCTGATCATGCGAGGGCCACCAATTCAAATAGACGCCACCGCGACCCTGGTATTACCACCGGCTCCTTCATCGGGTTCCTTTCGTCCGGCGCGACAAGCGCGCCCGCGCGGACTTTCGCAAATTGATCACCTGCTGGCGGGACAGGCCGAGCGCCTCGGCGATCGCCAGGTCATCGAGCGGCAGGCGGTCCCACATCGCGGCCAGGGCGGGTCCATCGACCGAGAGCGCCGCGGCGAGTTCGGCCATCGACACCACCTCGGTGGCGGGCAGGACGTGAAGCATCGCGCCGCCCTCGGGATCGCGCAGGTTGAGCAGCAGGGCGCTGCGCTGGTTGGGCGGGAGGGCGGCGATTTCGTCCCAAAGCCGCCGTAGCGTCTCGCGCTCTTCGAGCGTGCTGGCGATGTCGCGCGCCGGATCGGCGACGTCATCCCGGGCGGCCTCGCCCGCATCGCGCGAGGACGCGACTTCGAGCTCGACGATGCCGAGCGCGATGATCAGGGCGTCCACCAGCCGATCGAGCTCGATCGGGACGTCGAGGCGATCGAGCAGCGCCGCAAGCAGCGCTGGGAGCGGCGTTGACGCAGGCAATTGATGGCGGGACAAGAACGCCACCGGCCCGTCGATGAAGCTCACCGTGGATCCGCTCACCGGCGCCTCGCGGACCGCCGTTCGCGTCAGGCCGTGCCAGATCCCGGCGGCGTCGGCGCGAAGTTCGGTGGACGGGTGATGCGACAGCGCGTAGCGCACACGATTTCGCAACCGGGTTCGCGCCGGGTAGCGCTCGCGCAAGTCGGCGTAAGCCGTGCGGGTTGCCGTGGTCGCCACGTAGGCGTGGAAGTTCTCGATCGGCTCGCCGGCGCCGCGGCGCAGGGCCCAGAGCTTGCGGATCAACCGGACCCGCACATCGCCGATCACATCGTCGGTTTCCGCGAGGCTGCGCGCCGAGCCGGCCAGCGACCGGCGGACCGACTCGCGCAGGACGCCGTCGGCGCCGCCATCGAGGAGGGGCGCGAGCGCCGCCTCGGCCTCGTCGTCCGACGAAGCCCGCAGGAAAGCGGCGAGCAGAGGGTCCCCTCGAGGCGACGACAACATCAGTGAAACTGGGATGGTAATACCGGAACCGGATGAGCGTCATCACTCTTCGAGGAGGAGCCGATGACTGTTTCACGCAAGGCGTGTCTGTGGGTGGTGACCTTGGGCAGCATAGTGGCGCTGTCGGCCGGGGCGCTGGTCTACGCGTTTAACCCGCAGCCCGACCCGCCGGGCCATTACTTCGGTGCGATGGGCCTCGTGGTGGGCCAGGGGCTGTCACTCAACGTCGGCAACCGGAAAGTGCCGGCGGTGCAGTTGCCGACCGATCAGACTCCGCCCGACCCGTGCCGCGCCGACATGCGCATCGTCAACGATCGGGGACAGCTGGTGGCGCGGCATTCCGCGATGGTCGGTCCCGGTGAGTCCGTCGCCCTGAACTTCACCAATCCGCCGGAACCGGATCGCGGCACCGCCGATCTTGCGGGCGAGGCCGACCCTCCCGGTGGGCGTCAGCTGTTTCGCGCCTTCGTGCTCTACAGGGGCGCCAGCGCGCACTGCATGACGAGCCTCGAAGTCACCGACGCCACGGGCAAGAGCAACGGCTTCATGAATCCCGGGGATCTGGTGGGCTTTAATCCGCAGCCAGACCCGCCAGGCATTGGCACCAGACGCTAGCTCCACCCGCACGCGAGCGGTCGAGTCTCACCTCGTGGGGGCGAGTGAGGCTCGACCGTTTCGTTTTCGATGCGATCCCGCTGCTCCTACATCGGCAGCTTGAACTCCACCGCGACGGTCATGAAGACGTCAACGGCCACGCCATTCAAGAGGGTCGGCGTGAAGCGCCATTGCCTCACGGCGTCGACCGCGGCCTTCGCGAGATCGGGATGCACCTGCGCGCTGATCACGCGCACCGAGGTCACGCTGCCATCGACGCCGATTTGCGCCTCCATCGGCACGAGACCTTCGAAGCCGCCGTCGAGCATCGCCTGCGGATAGACTGGCCTGACGTCCAGGACCTTGCGCGGGGCGCGGATGTTGCCGCCGACGCGCACGGCGCCGATCGGCTGCGCAGCGGGCGCCACCACACCGGCGGGCCGCTCCTCGGTCACGGTGACGGTTTCCTGGAGCGTGCCGATCTGCAGGGTGATGGCGCGCGACCAATCGCGGGCATCCTTCAGCGTCACCGGCTGACGGAGCGGAAGAAACCCCGGAATGGCCGACGACACGAGGTACTGCCCAGCGGCGATCGGTGCAAACTCAAACCTGCCAGAACCGTCGGTCGGCGCCGTCTGCTTCACGCCGGCTGCGTCCTCGAGCGTCAGCGTGACTGCGGGCAGCACTGCCCCGCTCACGTCGTAGACGGTGCCGACAAAGGGGAGCGGGCCGTCCTGTGCGGCGGCGCGGAACGACGCCACCGGAAGCGTGACGGCAAGCAGCACGAGCAGCGCCATCGCCAGCGTGCGCCGCGACGGCGCGGTGCGTGAAAGCCTGGTGTTCAACATCGCGGTAATCCTCCATTCAAGCGTTGACGGGCGGGCAATGGGCAGCGCGGCGGCGACTGGTGGCGAGGCCGGACGACAGGCCCTCGCGATCTCGACCAGGTGCCAGGCATAGTCGGACGGCGCGACGCCGGCCTCGAGCACGGCGTCGTCACACGCCTGCTCGCTTTCACGGCGGAGGCGCGCGCAGGCGATCCAGAAGAGCGGGTTGAACCAGAACGCGGCGCGCACCATCTCGGCGGCGATCTGGATCAGCCAGTCGCCGCGGCGGATATGCGCCAGCTCGTGGCACAAGACGACGTGGATGCGCGCGTCACTCCAGGACGCGCTGCGGGCCGGCAGGAGAATGCACGGACGATGAGCGCCCCATGTTGCCAGCACGTCGGGAGTGTCCGTCTCGAAAAGCGCGATCTCGCCCACGCCAAATCTGGCAGACAGTTGCCGCGCCGGCTCCACCCATCTCGGGTTCTGTAGCGGCGATGCGTGGCGTGTCAGCTGCATTACGCGCCGCAAGCCAGTGGCGATCATCGCCGCGCTCGAGGCGAAGCCGGCGAGCCACGCGAACAGGGCAAGACTCTTGATGGGCAATCGGCCGTGGGGCATCACCGGCGCGGTCGAAACTGTGGCGGCGGAGTCGACGCGCGCTGTCACGAACGCCACGCTCGGCGGGCGCGCGGCCACCGGCAGGTTCCACTCCGGCAGGGCGAGGCTGAGCGGCACGACCGAGGCGGCGGCAAAGATTCCGGCCGCGAGCACCAGGTGGCGAAGCCCGGCGGAGCGGCGGCGCAGGAGCGACGCCGCGGCCAGCGCGGCGGCCAGCACGACGGAGGCGCGCACGACGAGGGCGAGGATGGCGATCATCGCGCCGCCTTTCGCGCCGACGCGATCAGCTCGGCAATGCGATCCAATTCGTGATCGGAGAGCCGGGCCACGTCGGCGCCGAGGAGCGCCGTGACGACGCTGGCGTGCGACCCGTCGAAGAAGGTGTCGACCAGGTGCTTGAGCGCCGAGCGGCGGGCGGCATGCCGGGGCACGGTGGGCATGTAGACGAAGCGCAGGCCGTGCTCCTCGTGGCGCACGTGGCCTTTCTCTTCGAGGACGCGCAGCTGGGTGCGGACGGTGGAGTCGCTCGGCGCGCCGCTGAGGCCCTCGCGGATCTCGGCGGCCGTGGCGCGGCCGCGCCGGTAGAGCAGGTCCATGATCAACCGTTCGCGCCGGGTCAGGACGGCGTGGGTCGCAGGCATGTTATTTTTGTAACACACCTGCGATAAAAATAGCAACCCGCCTGATGGCGGGCCGGCCGCGTCAGGCCTTCTTGATGACCAGCTTGTCGACGACCTGCTTGACGCCTTCGGTGCCGCGGGCAATCTCCAGCGCGCGGGCGTGGGCGGCGGCCGAGGGTACGGTCCCGGTCAAGGTGACGAGGTGATCCTTGGTGTCGATGCTGATGGCGGACCCATCGAGGACCTTCTCGTCGGCAAACTTGGCTTTCAGCTTCCCGGTAATCCAGGTATCGGTCACCACCTCGCCGGCGGCTGACGCCAGCTCCTTGCTCTTGTCGGCGACGTCGCCGGCCACCTCTTTCGCCTTGTCGGCCGTCGTCGCGGCGGCATCCTTGGTGGCCTCCAGCGTCTTGTCACCGGCCTTCTTCGTTGCGTCCATGGCCTTTTCGGCGCCGGACTTGGTGGCGTCGACCGCAGCGCCGGTATCCGCCTTCGCCTTGTCGACCTGGGCATCGGTGCACGCCGCGGCGGCGCACGCCGCGGCGACCAGGGCCGTCGTCAGAAACCTCTTCATGTTCGACATATCAAACTCCTCGATGGTGACCGTGGATCGACTAGAACTTCAGCACCACGCCGGCACTCGCGCGCCCGAAATTGAGCTTCGAATTGTCCAGGGTGAAGCCGAGCACGTTGAGATCCTGGAACGAGTGGAAGTAGCGGAGGTCGGCGCGCAGGCCGAGGTGGCTGCCGAGAAATCCCATCACGCCTCCGCCGATGTCCCATCCGAACGTGTTGTTGTCGGTGGTCAGGATGCTGGCCTGGGTCAACTCGACATGGCTCTTCATCAGGCCGACGCCGGCCAGCACGTACGGGCGCACCGGGCCGATCTTCGGCGCCAGCATGACGTTGCTCATCGCGGTCAGCACGCTCGACGAGAGGCCCGTGCCGCTGCCGAAAAAGTCCGGCGCGTAGGCAATCTCTTCTTCGACGCCGAGGAAGGTCCCCATTGCGCCGATGCCGACGCCGATGTTGAGCCGTGAGTCCTTGCAGTTGAGCAGGTTCGTCTTCGGACACTTCGCGTCGCCGCCGAAGTCGTAGCCGATGATTGGGCTGATAAAGCCCTGCGCGTGGGCGGTGGTCGCCACGCCGATGAAACCGGTCGCCAGCATTGCGAGCAGCAGGCGTCGTCCTGTGGATAAATATGCGGTCCGTGACATTGCGGTATTTCTCCTATTCTCCGAGGCTACCGTCGGCGGGTCCGCCCGGGCTGTTCCGTTTGACACATGGGTATGACAATTTTCTCGTATTGGACATGACCCCTGCCCTTTCGATTCAATATCGTCATGAATAACGCGGACCTCGGCTGGATGTTGGTGTCGACGGCCCTGGTGTTGCTGATGACGCCCGCGCTCGGCTTCTTCTACGGCGGCATGGTGCGTTCGAAGAACGCGCTGAACACGATGATGATGAGCTTCGCCGCGGTGGGCCCGGTGGCGGTGGCGTGGGCGCTGCTCGGCTACTCGCTGGCCTTTGCCCCGGGCAATGCCGTCATCGGATCGTTGTCGTTCGCGGGCCTGCGGGGCGTCGGCCTCGAGGCGCAGGGCACGATCCCGCACATCCTGTTCATGGCTTTCCAGGGGACGTTCGCGATCATCACGGCCGCGCTGATCTCGGGCGCCGTGGTGGAGCGCATGCGGTTCAGCGCGTATCTCGCCTTCATCGTGATCTGGATGCTCGGCGTCTACGCGCCGGTCGCGCACTGGGTGTGGGGCGGAGGCTTCCTTGCCACCGCCGGCGCGCTCGATTTCGCCGGTGGCGCCGTGGTCCACGTCAACGCGGCCTCGGCGGCGCTGGTGGCCGCGCTGGTGGTCGGTCCGCGCAAGGATTACGGCCGCCACGCGATGCTGCCGCACAACGTGCCGTTCACGCTGCTCGGCGCCGGCCTGCTGTGGTTTGGCTGGTTCGGCTTCAATGCGGGCAGCGCGCTCGGCGCCAACCCGATTGCGGCGCTCGCGTTCACCAACACGCTGCTGGCACCCGCGGCGACGCTGGCCACCTGGACCCTGATCGATCTGTTTCGCGAAGGCCGCGTCACCGCGATCGGCGGCGCCACCGCCATCGTCGTCGGCCTCGTCGTAGTGACACCGGCGGCCGGCTACATCAGCCCGGCCTCGGCGATCGCGCTCGGCGCACTCGGCGCGATCCCGAGTTATTTCGCGTTGATCTATCGCGCGCGGACGAAGCTGGACGACTCGCTCGACGTGGTCGCCGCGCACGGCGTGGGCGGCGCGACCGGCGCCATCCTCACCGGTGTCTTTGCGAGCGCCGCGTGGAGCGGCGGCGCCAACGGCCTGCTGTCCGGCAACCCGAAACAGCTCCTCATTCAGATTGCCAGCGTGCTGCTGGTGCTGGCGTACAGCGCCACCGCGACCTTCGTCATCCTCAAGTTGCTGGGCCTGGTGATGGCGCTTCGCATCAGCGGACGCCACGAGGGCGTCGGCCTTGACGTCAACGAGCACGGCGAAGAGGCATACACTGGCGGCGACGGCGCGATCCTGGTCAAGCCGAAGGATTCGTTCGTGGCGCAGATGGCCGCGGACGCAATTGCCGTCCAGGATGGAGTCCGGTCATGAAACTCATCGTCGCGATCGTGCGGCCCGAGCAACTGAGCGACGTCCTCGAAGCGCTGTTCCACGCCGAGGTCCGGGGCCTCACGATCAGCCGCGTCCAGGGCCACGGCGGCGAG
>JBDTMB010000003.1:0-43466 GCA_039934485.1 Vicinamibacterales bacterium | reverse complement strand
AGACCAGCTGAATGATACGGCTTGAGTTGTCGCCGAGCAGGCCGATCAGGCGCAAGCTGTCGGCGCTCGCGCCCGACACCGCGTTGCCCGCCGGGTACGACCCGTTGTTGAAGTTGGCGTACGGCCCGCCCGGACCGTAGTACGACGTCGTCACACCCAGCGGCTGGCCGCCGGTCGTGGCGATGTTGAAGTACGGCGAGTTCAACGCGTTCAGCATCTCGGCGCGGAACTCGAAGTTCACGTTGCCGCGGATCTTCACGCGCTTCACCATGCTGAGGTCGAATCGCACCAGCCGCGGCGCGTTCGCCACCAGCGTCCGGATGCCGCAATCGCCGGAGCCTGGTGAGGTCTCGAGGCAGTCCGGCCCGTTGGCCGGCGCGAGGTAGCGGCCGGTCGGCGCGCCGAGCGCGCCGTAGCCGTTGGCCGTCGTCGCACTCGTTTGGAACGCCTTCACGGTGTTGTCGATGATGTCCTGCGGCAGGATGAACAGCTGGCCGTTGGACGCGACCCGCAGCTCCACCGACTTGCGGAACTCGCCTTCGCTCATGCCGACGAGGCGCACGTTGCCGAAGTCGATCTGTTCGCCGGTCTGGATGCGGCCGACGCCGTCGAACTCCCAGCCGCCGAGCAGCACGTTGATCACGCCGCCCGAGTGGCCGCCCCACCGCTTGCCCTCGCCGAACGGCAACTCGTAGATCCAGTTACCCTTCACTGCGTGCTGGACGTTGCCGACCTGGCCGGCCTGCGCGATCTCTTCAGCCGCGTGCTGGAAACCGTAGCGCTGCATCATCCAGGCGCTCGCCCAGGCGTAGCTGGTGCTGAAGGCCACACCGTTCGACAGCCGCTTGCGGAACTCGAACTGCATCGAGTTGGCGCGCGTGCCGCCGAAATTGGTCGTGAGGTTGGCGCCGCCCGAGTTGTTGGCGGTGCCACCCAGCACGTCCGGGTTGGCGAGGAAGAAGTTCGCCGGCAGACCCGCGGTGATCCCGTTGGCGCGGAAGCCCGCGTTGCCGACGAAGCCGCTTGTCGAGTTCGTGGACGCGAACCCGAACGGGTTCGGGTTCTGCGCCGCGAGGAATCCCAAGTTGGTCGCGTTGGTGAACTGCGTGCTCGTGTAGCTCGCCGTGCTCCCGGCCTGCCCGCTCGGCAGACCCTGAAAAAACGCGAGGAAGGTCGGCAGCGGCGAGGTGCCGGCCACGCCGGTATAGGCGAAGGTCGCGCCGCGGCCGGCCGCGATGTTCGCCTGGAGGTTGGCCTGGGCCTTGCGGAACTCCTGCACGAAGCCGTTGTCGGTGATGCTGACCTCGTTCAGGTTGACCGTCTCCCAGTCCTGACGGTGGCGGCTGCCGACATAGCGCAGCTCGAACGCCGTGTCACGGCCCAGCTTGCGCTGCCAGCCGACCGTGTAGGACTGGGTGTACGGGTTCTGCAGGTTGGCGTCGAACATGTTCACGCTGTTGGTGATCGCGGTCGGGAAGATCGGACGGCTCGCCGACGGCGCCGCTGGCAGCGCCATCTGGTTGGCGTTGCGCAGCAGCATCGGGAACGATCCGATGACGTTGCTGGAGTCGCGCGTCAGGTTCACCGAGATGCCCTGGTTGGCGCCGAACACGCCGGTGAAGTCCGACATGCCCGGCCGCTGGAACGCCATGGCCGCGCCGGCGCGGATCACGCTGTCCCCCTCGGCGGCACCCATGAAGAGCCGGCCAATGGCGTTGTCCGACGGCGGCAGCTGCCAGGCAAAACCCAGGCTCGGCGCGAAGTTGTTGCGATCCACGTTGTAGGCGTAGGTGCCAGACGGATACTGGACGAACCCGGATCGGGCCCCCGTCAAGGTGCCGGGCATGAACAGGTTGCCGACCCCCGACTTGCCGTAGAGGCCTGCCTCGGTCACCGTCGAGTAGCTCTCGTTGGTGGGATAGAAGGGATTCTGCATCACGTAGCGCAGGCCGGCGCTGATGGTGACGCTGGGGCTCATGCGCCAGGAATCGGCGACGAAGAAGTTGACTTCACGGGTGCGGCCTTCGGCCCGCGACAGTCCGAGCGGCACATAGGCGCTGCCATCCGGCGTGATGCGCGCGTCGCCGGTCAGCGAGGTAATGCGGCCGGTGAGGATGGCATAGAGATTCTTCGCCTGCGTGACATCAGCAGCGGAGGCGCCCGGGAGCGTGGTGGTGTTGAAGATCCCGTCGGCCGCTTCCGTCGCAAGCAGGCCGAAGTTGGCGGTGGGCACCAGCGTCTGGTTCTGCAGCCACACATTGGTCTCAACGAACGATCCGCCCAACGAGACGTTGTGGTTGCCCTTCAGCCAGGTCGTGGTGTTCTCGACGACCTTGGTAGACGCCTCGCGTGACGACTGGCCGGAGCCGAGGCTCCAGTTGGTGAGGGCGGCGCCGGTGCCGCAGCACGCGCCGTTGAGGTTCAGGCGGTAGCCGTTGGTATCCGACCACATGTTGGACTCGAACTCTGGCGAGAACAACGTGGCGCCGCCGGACGCGCCGACGCGGAACTCGTTCACCAGGCTGCTGCCGAAGGTCGACCGCAACGATTCCGATGTCGTCCAGCGGGTGGACTGCTGGCTGCCCGTCTGCAAGGCGTTGGGGAACGGCAATTGCGCGCTGTTGGTCGTATCAGGGGTCGAGTTGATGTGCCGGTAGTTAACCGAACCGGTCAGGCGATGGCTCTTCGTGATCTCGTAGTCCACGCGGGCCGTCGGCGACGGATTGAAGTTTGTCGTCGGCGTCGACCAGGTGTACTGCTGGACGAGGGGGTTGTTGAGCGCGCTCACGCCGCCCGATTTCGTGGTCGCCGCCTGGATGTTCGCCAGCACCTTGGCCACGGTCGGATCGATCGTCGCCAGCTGACCGTTGGCCGCGGCGATCTGCAGCAGGTTGACATTCTGCACGCCGCCGCCGGCGTTGTAGCTGAAGATGCCCGACGACGCCGACGGCGTGAGAATCACGCGCTGCAGCGTGCTCTCGGCCGGCGAGCGCAGCTCTTCATAGTTGAAGAAGAAGAAGGACTTGTTCCTGATGATCGGGCCGCCCTGCGCAAACCCCTGCTGGTATTGGCGGAGCTTGTCTTTCGGCGCCTTGCCGGTCTCCGCGTCCGGCGGGAGATCGCGGTTGCGGAACCAGGTGTTCGCGTTCAACGCGTCATGGCGCAGGTACTCGTAGGCCGTGCCGTTCCAGCTGTTGGTGCCCGACTTGGTCACGAAGCGGATCTGCACGGCGCCCTGGCCGGTGTCACCGGCCGTGTTGCCCGCCGTGGTGACCGTGACTTCCTCCACCGAATCGAGCAGCGGGCTCAAGCGGGCAAAGTAACCGTCAGTGGTCTTCAGGTAGTTGTCCTGCACGCTCATGCCATCGAGCGTGATGTTGATGGCACTGCGAGGCAGGCCGCTGACGGTGGAACTGCGCGCCGCGCCGGAGGTATTGAAGCCGGCGAGCGCCGTCAATGAATCAAGGGCATTGCGGCTGGTAAGCGGCAGGCTCGTGATCTGCTGGCCGGTGATGTTGGTCGAAATCGCCGGCGATTGCGAGTGCACGACCGTGGCCGACTCGCCCACCACCGTGATGTTCTCCGACAGGGCGCCCAGTTCGAGCGTGACTTTCACCTGCGCGGGAATACCGGCGTTGACCGTGACCGACTTGAGGATCGCGGTCTTGAAGCCCATCAGGGTGACGGTCACCGAATAGTTGCCACCCGCCAACGAGGGGACGTTGAAGCCGCCGTCCGCGCCGCTGATCGTTTCCACTTCCGAACCGGTGCCGTTATTTTGGACTTTGACCGTCGCCCCAGGGATGACCGCCCCGGAAGCGTCGACCACCGTGCCCGACAACGACGAGAAGAAACTGCCCTGCGCCGAAGCACCGGTGGTTCCCAATACGCCAAGCGCCAACACGCCTATTAGCGCAACAAGCCTCAATTTGATGCCACTCATCCCAACCCCCTGCTGTCTATCAAGCCCACACAATGATGTCACGGAAAGTAACGGCGCATGGGGATGGCGTCAACAGAAAGCCGGTGAAGGTGAACTAGGCGGTTGACCGCTTGACCTCGTGGATCCCGACGTCGCGCCACATCCACACCTTGGGCTGGGCGGTCCGGACCTCCCCGATCTCAGCGTCCAGGCCTCGCCAGATCTCACGCAGCGGGACCCAGGCCACGGTCCTGGGTGGCCGGGGCTTGAGCGCCGGCTGGATGGTGCCGCGCAAGCCTGAAACCGCCAGGCCCACTGGCGACCCTGCTCGCCACGCCAGCACCAGTTCGTTGCGAAGGTAGGTCAGGACCACCCTGCTGACCCACGACGACACCCCCTGCCGTTCGAGTTCGAGGGAGAGGCGCAGGAAGGCCAGGTCGAGTGCGCCGAACAGCCGCGTCTGGCCGCGCTGACGCGGCTGCAGTTCGGTGCCCACACCACCGTCGACCAGCAAGTGACGGACCCGGCGCGGCGAACACTTGCGCCCCGTCAGCCTGGTGACGGCTTTCGCGGCTTCGACGGCGGTGAGGAGTTTGAGGCCGGCCACGACTCTGGTGTCCGTTGTTTGCATAGTGTTATACGAACAACAAACTAATGTCAATCGATAGAACGCGCAACCGGCACCCCTAAAGGGGTGCCCTACGATCCGATTCGTAGCACGACGGCACCCCTAAAGGGGTGCCCTACGATCCGATCCGTAAGCACGACGGCACCCCTAAAGGGGTGCCCTACGATCGGATCCGAAGATCCAGTCGTAGGGCACCGCTTTAGCGGTGCCAAATGTTCAACGCTGTGCGGTGCTGGTCGTGGCCTTGCCGGCGCGCGGACCGAGGTTGTCGCGGACGGGGGCGTGATCGAGGTCGGCCGTGCGGCGCCCGGTTTCGTAAACGAGCTGGACGATGCGGGTCATCTTCTCGAAGTTGATCTTGCTCACGTCGTCGGTATTGGCGTGGTAGTCGGGATGCAGGCCGGTCGTATAAAAGGTGATCGGGATCCCCTTGGCGGCGTAGCTGTAGTGGTCGCTGCGGTAGTAGACCTGCTCGAGGTCGGCCGGATCGTTCATCTCGTAATCGAGCTTGAGCGGCTTGGGCAGGCTCGCGTTGGCGTCGATGTTGAGCCGGTGCAATTCCGTGCTGATCCGGTCGGAGCCCACCAGGTAGACCGAGTTGGCTTCTTCCGCCTTGTCATCCCGATTGCGGCCAATCATGTCGATATTGAGCTGCGCCACGATCTTGTCGATGGGCACCGTCGGATAGTCCGCGAAGTAGCGAGAACCCCAGAGCCCGCGCTCCTCGCCCACGTGCCAGACAATGATGACCGAGCGCTTCGGTTTGCTGCCCTGCGAAAACGCCTTGGCCAGCGACATCAGGGCCACCGTGCCTGAGCCGTCATCGTCGGCGCCGTTCCAGATGCGATCGTCAGTGGCTGACGGCGTCACGCGGCCCACCGAGCCGGCACGCCGCAGCGTCCCGTCCGCGCCCTTGGTCAGTTCCCCCTGGGCATATCCGACATGGTCGAAATGGGCGCCGAACGCGACGTAGGTGTCTCTCAGCCTGGGGTCAGACCCCGGGATGATGCCGACGACGTTGTGGGCCACCTGGGTCTGGACAATTTCGTAATCGGTATCGAGCGCGAACGTGAGCTTGACCCCGCCTATGGTGAAGTGAGGCAACGCCTCTTTCTTCGACGCCTTCTCCTTCAGGGCGGCGTACTTTTCGGGCGCCGCGCTGAACAGGAAGTCAAACAATTCATCCTTGGCCGTCACGGCCGGAGGCTGGGGGGTATCAAGCCTTTGCACGGTCGTGAAGTCGGAGCGCGGGATCGCCGCGCCGCCAAATCCGCCGCCACCTCCAGCCGCCGGCGCCGGAGTCGGAGCCGCGCCTCCCCCACCACCGCCGCCGCCGAAGCCCCCGACCGCGGGACCGAGGGCCGCCAGCGCGCCAAGTTGGTCGGTGGCGTAGCGGTTCCGGCCGGTGATCAGTCGCCGATACGTGGCGGCGTCGACGCCGCTGGGGCCCGCGGGACCGAGCCACACCACTGCGGCGCCCTTCACATCTTTACCCGCATAGTCCAGGTGGTTCGCGGCCGGAGCGTCGAGCCCGTAGCCCATGAACTCGACACGATCGACAGTGAAGGTGCGCTTGCCGCCCACATTCTTGGGGAATTCCAGGCCCTCACCGTCCTTGAAGACCTTGCTCTGCCCGTTCACTTCAACCGTCAGCGTCGACCGGCTGGTCGAGCGCACGCCGAGCACCTTGACCGCCTGTAAGTAGGAGTCGTGGTCCCCACCCGGCTTCACGCCCCACTCGCGCAAGTGCTGCGTGATGTAACTGGCCGCCAGGCCAATGCCCTCGGAGAACGTCGCGCGCCCTTCCAACTCGTCGGACGAGATGTAGGTCAACCACGTGCGAAGGTCGGCGTCTTTGATGAGATCCAGCGCCGCGCGGTGGTTGCCCTGGCGTGCGTCCACCGCACCCGATGACAACGCGATGATCAGGAGGGCAACCGATAGATGAATTCTGCGCATGGAAGTAGTTTATCCCGGCGCGCCGGTGGTCACGAACTTGGTGTCGATGCCGGCGCGTTTCAGCAGCCCCTCGAAGGCCGCCTTGTCCACGGACTTCAAGTACGCCTCCTGCGGCTCGACCAGCTTCTTGGTGACCATGTCCATCAACGCGTCGTTGAGGGCCACCATGCCGCTGGCGCGGCCCACCTGCATCATCGACGGGATCTGGAAGGTCTTGCCCTCGCGAATCAGGTTGCTGATCGCGCCGTTGATGAGCAGGATTTCGAGCGCGGCGATGCGGCCGCCGCCGATCTTGCGGCACAGGTTCTGCGCGATCACGCCCTTGAGCGATTCCGACAGCATGATCCGGATCTGGGCCTGCTGCTCGGTGGGAAACTGGTCGATCACGCGATCGACCGTGGAGGCCGCGGTGGTGGTGTGGAGCGTGCCGAAGACGAGGTGGCCGGTCTCGGCCGTCTCGATGGCGATGGCCACGGTTTCGAGGTCGCGCAATTCGCCGACGAGGATGATGTCCGGATCCTCGCGCATCGCCGCGCGCAGCGCGTTCTTGAACCCGCCGGTGTGGGTGCCCACCTCGCGCTGGTTGATCAGGCAGCTCTTGTTCTCGTGCACGAACTCGATGGGATCTTCAATCGTGATGATGTGATCGTTGCGGTTCTTGTTGATGTAATCGATCATCGCGCAGAGCGTGGTCGACTTGCCGGATCCGGTCGGTCCGGTCACCAGGATCAGGCCCTTGGTCAGGCGGCAGAGCTGCAGGATGTGCGGCGACAGCCCGAGTTGCTCGGCGGTGAGGATGTTGGCGGGAATGACGCGAAACACCGCGCCGCGGCCCTTGCGGTCGAGAAACATGTTGGCGCGAAACCGCGCCAGGCCTTCGATGGCATAGGCGAAGTCGGTGTCGTGCCGCTCTGAAAACTCTTCCTTGTTCTTGTCCGGCGTGATCGGTTCGAGCAGGGCGGTGACATCCTCCGCCGTCATCGCCGCCGCCGACTCTTCGAGCGGCTGCATGTGGCCGTCCTTGCGGATCAGCGGCGGCATCCCGGTGGAGAGGTGCAGGTCGGACGCCTTGGACTCCACCATCAAGCGGAACAGCCGATCGATGGCGTTACCCGGACCCGCCGGCGTGACGACCACTGGGGCCGTGGCCGCGTGGGCGGGCCTCGGAGCCACCGGCGCGGCCGGCGGGGCCAGCTGCGGCGCGCCCACACCGCTCAGATCGGGGACGAAACTGACCGCCAGCTCGGCGCCATTCCTCAGGATGGTCACCTTGAAGGGGCCGCTTTCGGCGGAGACGTAGTCGAACTCGACTGAGGTTTCCTGCGGAATCCGGCGACGCGCCTGCTCGGGCACGATTGGCCCGATCAGCTGCAGCACTTCCTGGCGTGTCAGCGGCGCGCTCGACGCTTCCTGCGACGCGCCCGAGGCATCCAGGATCCGCGCCGGACTGCCGACCTGCAACCGCAAGCCGCGGGCCTTGGTCGTGGTCATCGTTTTCAACAGATGCTCGATTGCTTCCGCGCCCATTACTCAGGCACCTCCGACATGGCCACAATGTGCTGCGAGTTGATCAACATCGTCCGGTCCGGCAATTCCAGGTAGCGGAAACGCTCCTCGAGCCGCGCGAAGTCGCTGAGGCGATCGCGCCCCGGCGGACGGTTCACCGACACGATCCCGGACACCCGCTCGCCGTTGGTCAGCAACAGCGAGACATGGCGGCGCGTGGCGACGTCGTACGCGGCATCGAGTTGGACCTCGATCACGGGCGTCGGCAGGATCACCTTGAGCACGTGGGCGCGATTGATGAGCTCGGTCGGCCCGCCTTCAGTTGCGAACGGGAAGAAGCCGTCTTCGAAGTTCAGCAGGTCGCCGACGCGCTCCGAGCCGGCGTGCGCATGGCTCGAACCGGACGGTGGTGAGCGTCAGCTCGCCGGCCTCGCGGCGCTTCTCGACACGGAATTCGGACACGTGAACCGTATGCTAGCATTTCCGCACGCAGGGCCTGCACATCCTCGATATGGGATCACGACATGTGAGGGCGGCGTGGTTGGGCGCGCTGTACCTCGTCTTGAGCGTGTTCTTCTGCTCCCCCCTCTTCGCACAACCAAACGGCCTCGGCGGCAACGACTGGGACCAGCACCTGTTCTATTACGGCGCCGTGCTGAAGGACGTGGTCGAATACGGGCAGGCCCCGTTCTGGAATCCCTGGTATTGCGGCGGCAACGTGCTCTGGCAAAACCCGCAGGTGGCGCTGCTGAGCCCGGTCTATCCGCTCACGGCGGTGATGTCCCTGCAGCTTGCGATGAAGGTCAACATCGTCCTGCATTACTGGATTGGCTTTGTCGGGATGCACCTGCTGTTGACGCGCGCGATCGGCTTAGGTTTCCTGCCGCTGGTCATCTATCTCGCGACGCTCGCCACGGCGGCCGGCGCGCCCGCCATCCACCTCGCGGTCGGCCACAGCGTGTTCCTGCCGGGCTTTTATCTGCCGCTGCAGATGTTGCTCCTGTTTCGCGCGTGCCGCACCGGCGCAGTGAAGGACGTGCTGCTCGCCGGCGCAATCCTTGCGCTGATGGTCTTCAATGGCGGCGTGCACATCCTGCCGATGGTGTTTGCGGCGATCGGCACCTTTGCGGTATTCGCCGCCGTGCTCGCGCGCCAGTGGCGGCCGGTGGCGGTGGCGGCGTTGTTCGTGATCGCGGGATTGGCGTTCTCGGCGCCGAAGCTCCTGCCGGTGTCGATGTTCGTGACCGGCGATCGGTTCTGGGACACGCGCAATCCCACGGACCATCCCGATCGGATGACGCTCGAACTGCTCCAGCACACCTACCTGGATCCGCAGCAGGGCCTGCGATCGCAGTTCGATCACCAACGTCACGGCTGGCATGAATACGGAAACTATGTCGGACCATTCTCGGCGTTGGTGTTGGTGGTCTCGTGGGCGTGGGTCATTCTTCGCCGCGGCCGGCTTGCCCACCGTAGCCTTGGCGAAGGTGGGGGCCTCTCGCTCGCGTTGACGACACTCGTGCTGTTTGCGCTGTCGCTGGGTGAATTCGGCTCGCTGGCGCCGGCGTCGATTGCCACGCATCTGCCGCTGTTTTCGAGTTTTCGCATCCCCAGCCGCTACACGATCCCGTTCCTGCTCTTTGCGGTGATGACGACGGGCTGGGCATTGGCGTCGACCGTGCCCGCGGCGCTACTCACGCGCCGCTCGGTCCGCTGGACCGTGGCCGTCGTGTGCATCCTGGCCTCGGTCCACTTGATGAGCGTGAACCGCAGGCTGTTCACGAATGTCTTCACACAGGAGGCGTTCGACACCTCGTTCCACTGGATGAGCGGGCCGCGCGCGATTGCCACCGACTTCGAATCGAGCGCCTACAGGCCCGGGGCGCCGATGTTGCGCGCGCTCAGCGAAGACCGGGCCTTCTTCTTTTGCTACGAATCGCTGCAGCTGGTGCGAACGGCGTCGACCAACGACGGCCGTCCGGTGATCGCGGCGGATGACAAGTCGCAGATCGTCTCCACCGCCTTCACGCCGAACCGGATCGAGTTCAAGGTGCTCGGCGGCGCAGAGCCGTCGCGGATTTTCCTGAACCAGAACTATTCACCCGGTTGGACGAGCACCGCCGGCCCCGTGCTCGAGCCAGGCGCCGCGATGGGATCGGTGATGCTGGCGCCGGGCCAAACCGGAACGTTCGCGTTCGAGTTCTTTCCCCAGGGCCTCGTCGCCGGCAGCGTCATCTTCGCGTTCGCGCTGGCGGCGTCGGCAGTTTTTTGGCGGCGACAGTTGTAGGGCGGATTCGGCACCCCTAAAGGGGATTCGGCACCCCTAAAGGGGTGCCCTACTTTCTTCGGCTCGAGCTTGTGAAAAAACCATGACAGACATCAGGGTGGCGCCAGGTAGTTTCACCGCGGGAGTAATGTAGGACTCATGCGAAGTCTTGCGCTCGGCATCACCATCGGCCTGCTCGTGACGGCCACGCCGATTCGCGGCGCCGCGGCGCTCGAGGTGGCGGGCGCCTGGACACTCAATCGCGATCTCACGGCGATGCCGGAGCCGGGGACCGAGCGTGGGCCGGGGCGGCGGCCCGAGCGCGGCGGCGGACGCATGGGCGGGCGCGGCGGCTTCGGTGGGTTTGGCGGCGGCAACGGCCCCAATGAAGCCGACCTGCACAAGACGGAAGTGGTCCGGCGTCGCATGACCGAGATTCCGGATCGCCTGATCATCGTCCGTGACGGCACCACGGTGTCGATCACCGATGGCAACGGCCGTCACCTGTCGTTCAAGGCGGACGGCAAGAAGCAGCAGCAAGTGACCGGCGATGGCGAGTTCAAGACCAAAACGATCTTTGAAGGCGCCAACCTCGTCATCGAAGAAGACTTCGGCGGACCGAAAGTGACGACGACCTACACCCCGGTGTTGGATGGCGGCGAAATCCGCCGTCTCGAAGTGACCCTGAAAGTGGAGGGCGACCGCAGCGGTGGCCATCGCGGACCCGGCGGACCCGGCGGCCCGCCGTCCCTCAAGCGCGTCTACGACAGCGAAAGCCGCTAGCTACTTCGTCAGCGGCTTGTCGTTCTTCAACTGCACGACAATCACTTGAATGGGCTCCTTGCCCCTGTTGACGTCGGCGTGCTGGGTGTTGGGCACGTCGCGGTCGAGCCAGTACGCCTTGCCCGCCTCCAGCACCAGCTTGTTCATCGTCGTCCCCCTGGCGTCGACGACTTCGAGCGTCCCATTGGTCAACGCCACCAAGGCGCGGCCATGTTCATGCCGATGCAGCGCCAACGGCGAATTCGGCATGACGGTGGACTTCCACACCTCCACCTCGCTGTTTTGAAACTGCGGCTCGCGGCGGGTCGCGTTGCCTTGTTGCGCGCCGACCGCCATGCCGGCCGCAAACACGGCCCCCACCACAACTGTTGCCACGATGTATTTCGCCGTCGTCATATCGCCTCCGTACGTCGAGCACCCCGGTATGGGGTGCCGGAATCAATCCAGGTGAAGAATGCGCGCCGTGTTGCGGCCGAGAATGCCCTCGCGCTCGGCCGGTGACACCGGCAGGCGGGAAATCGAATCCAGCATCTTCGGAATGCTGCCAATCTGATGCGGATAGTCGCTGCCCGCCAGGATGTGATCCACGCCCGCGAACTTGATCGCCAGTTCGATATTGTTCACGTCGAAGTTCACGGTGTCGTAATAGAACTGCCGCAAATAACTGCTGGGGGCGCGGCTGATGTTGGCGCGGCACTCGTCGAAGGCCTCGTAGCCGCGGTCGAAGCGCTCGGCGAGGTACGGCACGGCGCCACCCATGTGCGTCAGCACCCACGTAATGTTGGGATACCGCTCCGGCACGCCGGCAAACACGAGGTGCGCGGCGGCCAGCGTCGTGTCCATCAGGAAGCCGACCAGCGGCATCAACCAGAACTTCTCCATCGCCTCGACGCCCAGGGGATGCGCCGGGTGAATGTAGATCACCGCCTTCAGCTCGTTGGCCTTCTTCCACAGCGGCTCGTACACCTTGTCGGCCAGCGCGACGCCGTTGACGTTGCTGAACACCATCGCACCCGGCAATCCCAGCGTCGTCATCGCCCGCTCGAGTTCGGCGACCGACGCCGCCGGATCGTTGAGTGGCAGGGTGGCCAGCGACGCAAAGTGCTTTCGCTGTGTCACCGCCGCGCTGAACGCGTTGTTGATCTCCTTCGCCATCGCGACGGCGGTGGCCGGCTCCTCGAAGTGGGTGCCTGGCGTGGTGAAGGTGATCACCTGTTTGTCGACGCCGTGCTGGTTGAGCACGCCCTCGCGGAAATCGAGATCCCGGTGGCCAGGAACGAGGATGTTGTAGTCGCCGGGATAATGCAGGCGTGGGTTCCCTTCCGCATCAAAGTCCATGCGGACCTTGGTGGGCCCCTTCTTTACGGCGGCCAGGTATTCGGGCGGATAGTAATGGTTATGAAAGTCGATGATCATTTTCTGTTCCACAGATAATAGGCCGGAAATCCGGACGCCACGATGAGCAGGCCGATCGCGCTGCTCTGCAAATCCGCAAAGACCTGGTTGACGACGATGGCCGCGGACACGGCCACGAAGAGGATGGGCGCGAGCGGCACCAGCGGCATCCGCCAGGCCGGTTGGTAGTCCGCCCGGCGGCGCAGCAGCACCACGCCGAGCGCCAGCAACGCGAAGAAGATCCACTCGGTGTAAATCACCCGCGTGAAGAGCGCGCGATAGGTCCCGGTGAGGACCAGCACAGACGACCACACGCCTTGCAGCAGGATCGCCTTGCCGGGCGTCTGGAATCGGGGATGCACGTCGCCCGCCCAGCGGAACCACAAGCCGTCCTGGGCCATCTGGTAATACACGCGCGGTCCGACCAGCACGATGCCGTTCAGCGCACCGAACGCGCTGAACATCACCAGGCCGGCGATCACGCTGGCGCCGCGGGGCCCGACCAGGATCTCAAAGGCGTCGGCCGCGACGCGGGTCGAGGCGATCACCTTGTCGATCGGCAGCACGCGCAGGTACACGGCGTTCAGGCCGATGTAACAAATCGTCACGATCACCACCCCGATCATCAGCGACCGCGGGATCGTGTGCGTGGGATCAATCGTTTCTTCCGCCGTATAGGTCACCATGTGCCAGCCGCCGAAGGCGAAGAGGCCGGCGCCGACGGCCAGGAGGAAATTGCCCGGGCCGATCCCGGCCAGCGACCGCACGTTGTCGACGGTCGCCGGTCCCGTGATCAACCAGCCGGCGGCGATGATGCCGGCCACCGCCGCCACCTTGACGAGGGTGAACGCGAATTGCACGCGCCCGCCCAGCGCGACGCCCAGGTAGTTGATCGCGGACAGCACGACGATGGCGCCGATGGCGACGGCGCGGGTGGCGGTGTCGTCGAGCGGCACGAACCACCCGGCATAGCGCGCGAACACCGTCGCAATCGCCGCCAGGATGCCACTGTGCATCGTCCAGAACATCGCCCAGCCCCACAGGAAGCCCACCGACGGCGAGTAGATCTCGCGCAGGAAGACGTAGACGCCGCCGGTCTTGGGAAAGGCCGACGCCAGTTCCGCGCAGACCAGTGCCCCCACCAGTGTCAGCGCGCCGGCCGCCGCCCACGCAAGGATCACACCACCCACCGACGGCACCCTGGCGGTGATCTCCGACGCCTGTACAAAGATCGATGAACCGATGATGGTGCCGACCACCAGCGCGGTTGCCGAGGGCAAGCCGATGACGCGCGCGAGTTTATTCATCCAATAGAAACGCCGGGCCCAATTTGCATTGAACCCGGCGTGATGTCTGCCTGTGCGTATGCGCCTAGGCGGCGGCCGCCGGTTTGGCCAGCGCGCGGCCGAACACTTCGACGGCCTTCTGCATCTCGGCCATCGTGCCCACCGAAATGCGGCAGTGCGTCTTCTCGTACGGCGGGAAGTCGCGACCCACCGAGACGCCTTCGGCGAGGCAGGCGTTGCGGAAGTCGCTGGCCGGACGCTTGATGTTGATGAACATGAAATTGCTCTGGGAATCGGTGGTCGCGTAGCCCTTGTCCTGGAACCACTTCTGGGTGAAGGCCCGCGCGGCCGCGTTGCGCTTCTTTTCCTCATCGAGCCACTTCGGATCGACGGCGAGCGCCGCCTTCGCGCCCTGCAAGGCGATGACGCTGATCGCGCCGGTGTCGTCCCAGGCCGCCATCTTCGCGATGGTGTCCGTGTGGCCGATGGCGTAGCCCATGCGGATGCCGGCCATGCCGAAGCACTTCGAGAAGGTCCGGGCGACCACCACGCGCGGGTTGGCGACCGCGACCGGGATCATGGTTTCGTAACCCGCCATCGTGCCGTACTCGAAGTAGGCCTCGTCCACCAGCACGGTGGTGTTCGGGGACCGCTTCTGGAGGCTGGCCAGGTACGCCCGCGTGTCGGTGCCGTTGATGGCGGTGGCCACGGGGTTGTTCGGGTTGCAGTAGAACACGAGGCCGGCACCCTTGGCGGCCGCCTGCATCGCGTCGAGATCCATGTAGAGCTTGTCGGTGAGCTTGACGCCGGTGAGCGGGTGACCGATCAGCCGCGCGTAGTCCGCGCACTCTTCATAGGCCGGGAGCGGTGCGACCAGGCCCGCGGTCTTCGTCGTAAAGACGTGCGTGCAGGTGCGGAGGATTTGCGTGGAGCCCGAGCCGAGCAGCACGTTCTCCGGCTTCACGCCGTTCTTCCTGGCCAGCAAGGCCGTGACCTCGTCCGCCGTGGCAAACGGATAACGGCCCGCCTCCGGGAACGCGGCTGAACGGATCGCCGCCAAGACGTCCTTGTGCGTCCCGAGCGGGTTCTCATTGCTCGAGAGAATGATCGCATTGCCAGGCTTGATGTCCCGCTCCTGCGCCAGCAACGACTCGGCGCCGAACCGCGAGCCCTCGCGGCCGCGCGAGGCGACCCAGGTGGCGGCGGCGCCGGCGCCCACCGTCCGGACGAACGATCGTCGCGACAGCGACATGTTGAATCCCTTCTTCAGTCTCGCCATGATTACTGCCCGTCCTTGCTGGCGGTCGTGGTCTGGGTCGCCAGCACTCGCTTGAACACCGTCACGGCGCGCTGCATCTCGTCCATGGTGCCAATCGAGATGCGGCAGTGCGTCCGTTCGTACGGCGGGAAGTCGCGCCCGACGAGCACGCCGGCGGCCTGGCATGCATCACGGAACCCGGCGGCGGGCCGCTTGAGGTTCATGAAGATGAAGTTGGCCTGCGAGTCGGTGCCGGTGAAGCCCATGTCGGCAAAGGCCTTCACGGTGAACGCCTTGACGTCGGTGTTGCGCTTACGTTCGGCGTCGATATGCGGCTGGTTGCCGAGGCCGACGATGGCGCCGCCGATGACCAGCGTGCCGAACCCGTACGGCAGGCGATAGCGGTTCAGTTCCTTCACGGCTCCCGCGTGGCCAATCGCGTAACCGGCGCGGAGGCCGGCCATGCCGTAGGCCTTCGAGAAGGTGCGCGTCACGAACACATTGGGCGTCGCGAGGGCGATGTCCACCGCCGACTGGTACGACGGGTCGGTCACGTAGTCGTGATACGCCTCGTCGATCAGGATCACGGTGTCAGGCGAGGCCGCGCGAATCTGTTTGACCAGGTCCGCCACCGTCGTCTTGCCGTGCACGGTGGCCGTTGGGTTGTTGGGGTTGCAGAAGAACACGAGGCCGGCGCCCTTCGACGCCTCGACCATCTTGTGGACGTCGATCCGCAGCTTCTCGTCGAGCGGCACTTCCTTGACCGCCGAGCCGATCTTCTTCGCGGTGTCGCGCGGGGCCTCGAACGAGGGCCATGCCGTGACGAGGGGCCTGGTGGCCGAGGTGAACGCGCGCACGGCGTTGGTCAGCAGTTCGCCGGAGCCGGCCCCGAGCGCCACGTTCTCCACTTTCGCGTGGAACTTGCTCATCAGCGCCTGGGCGATCGTGCCGTCGTTCTGCCGAGCATTGAACGGGTAGCGGTGCCCTTCCGGGAATTTTCCAACGAGCGCGTCGAGGACGTGCTGGCCAGGACCAATCGGGTTCTCGTTGCTCGAAATGCGAACCGGCTTCATGGCCGATCCGGCCATGCCCTGCTCGCCATACTCCATCAGGCCCGATTCACGGCCCCGCGCGGACACCCATGCTGCTGAAGGGGATGGGTCCGGGGTTGCCAGACGCTGAAAGAGTCGCCGACGGGTCAGCGACATAGCTGCCTCCTTAATGAACTGCGTTTACCTCGGAATTACGGACACTACCGGTAGGGTTACCGTGCCGGGGATTTTACACATTTTGTGGTCACGCGGGAAAGGTTATCCATAAGCGGAGTACGATTCGTCGATGCCGTCGTGGTTGGGACTTGTGGGCCTTGCGCTGGCCGGAGTGGGCGCCGGCGCCTTGAACATCGTCGCCGGCGGCGGCTCGTTCCTCACCCTGCCCCTTCTCATCTTCTATGGCTTGCCGGCCGGCATGGCCAACGGCACCAACCGGATCGGCGTCGTCACTCAGAACATCGGTGGCGTCTGGGGATTTCACCGGCACGGCACGCTCAACTGGCGATGGGCTCTAGGCGCGAGCGTGCCGGCCCTCATCGGCGCGGCGTTTGGCGTGTGGGCCGCGCTGTCGATCCCTGATTTCGCGTTCAAGCGCATCCTGTCGGTGGCGATGGTGGTGATGACCCTCTTCTCGATCGCCGGCCAGCGCCGCGTGATGACACGCCAGGCGGTCCGGCCGCCATCGCACTGGACGGTGGTCGGCGGATTCTTTCTCGCCGGCCTCTACGGCGGATTCATTCAAGCGGGTGTGGGGTTCCTGATCCTCGCCGTCACCACCGCTGCCGGGATGGATCTCGTCCGCGGCAACGCCGTGAAGGCGCTCAGTGTCCTGCTGCTCACGCTGCTGTCGCTCGCGGCCTTTGCCACGGCCGGCCAGGTGGACTGGCCGAGCGGCCTCGCGCTCGGCTTTGGCAACTTCGTCGGCGGATTCATCGGCGTGCGCGTTGCGGTGCTGCGCGGGCATGCCTGGCTGGAGAAGGCCGTCGTCGTGACGGTGATTCTTTTCGCCGTTCTCCTCTGGCTGAATTAAGCTGGCAACCATGCGGCTGCGGAACATCGCGGCGTGGGCGCTCGTGGCCACGGTCCTGCCTGCGGCGGCGACGGCGCAAGTGCGCGCGACCGTCGTGGCGAGCGGCCTCACCAATCCCGTCGCGTTTGTCGTCGATCCGCTCGACCGCACGAGCTTCTTCATTGTCGAACAACGCGGAACGATCCGGACGCTAAAGAACGGCGTCCTCAATCCGGCGCCGTTGCTCGACCTTCGCGGCCAGATTGGCGCGGGCGGCGAGCAGGGCCTGCTCGGCCTGGCCTTCCCGCCCGACTCAGGGACGACGGGCCGCTTCTACCTCAACTTCACCAATCCTCTAGGAAACACCGTCGTGGCGCGCTTTCGCCGCGACGCCGCTGGACTCGTGGATCCTGCTTCACGCTTCGACCTGATGTGGCCGGACGGCCGCCGTTTCATCGAGCAGCCATTCGCCAATCACAACGGCGGTCACCTCGCCTTCGGGCCGGACGGCCACCTATATATAGGTCTGGGTGACGGCGGCAGCGGCGGCGACCCCCTGAACAACGCGCAGAACCCCAACACGCTGCTCGGCAAGATGTTGCGCATCGATGTCAGCGTCCCCGACGACGATCCGCGCGGCTACCGCGTTCCCGAGGACAACCCGTTTGTCGATCGGCAGCCGATTGCGGCGCTCACCGAAATCTGGGCCTTTGGCTTGCGCAACCCCTGGCGCTACAACTTCGACGACTGGACCCATGGAGGAACCGGAGCACTGGTGATCGCCGACGTCGGGCAGGGTGCCCGTGAAGAAGTGAACTGGGAACCGACGCGACAAGGCGGCCGCAATTACGGGTGGCGCCTGCGCGAGGGCCGCGAGGCTTACGACACCAGGACGGCGGCCGCGTACCAGCCGCTGACCTCCCCCATCCACGACTATCCGCGGTCGGATGGCGAGTCGATTACCGGGGGATTCGTCTACCGCGGCGCCGCCCTCGACCCGATGTTCAACGGCCGCTACTTCTTTGCCGACTATGTACTTGGCCGGGTCTATACGATCGGCCTGGCGCTCGATGAACGCCAGGAGGCCACGGCGGTGGACCTGCTCGAAATCACCGCGCTGCTGGGTGGCCCGGGCGAGCTGGGTCTAATCAGCTCGTTTGGCGTGGACGCCGAAGCCGAACTGTATCTGGTCAGCTATTCCCGCGGCCGCATCCTCAAGATCCTGCCTCAATAGAATTCCGTTTCCTCAAGAAACTCCTTCTGGATCAACACGTTACACGGCGTTGACACCAGCCGGGGCTCGCCCCGGGCGGGTCCCGCTTTGGTATGCTGGGCGGTCTATGGCTACTCCCACAGCCGTGGGACGAAGGCCCCGGCGCCGGAAAGGCGCCGAGGCACCGGCGCTTCCCGCACTCCACGACTGGTCGCATCTCGACCCCAACGACCTCAGCACGCCCGCGTTGTTCATCAACCGGGAGTTGAGCTGGCTGGCGTTCAACGACCGCGTGCTGGCGCAGGCGCGAGACACCGCGCATCCGCTGCTCGAGCGGGTGAAATTCCTGGCGATTTCGGGGGCGAACCTCGACGAATTTTTCATGGTTCGCGTCGCGACGATCCTGAAGAAATATCGCGCCGGCATCGAGGAGGTCTCGATCGACGGCCTCACCACCGAGGTCGAACTGGCGACGATCCGCCAGCGCGCGCTGGCGCAGATTGACGGGCAGACGGCGTGCTGGTCCCAGGAACTGCGGCCGCTGCTCGCCGCCGAGGGCATTCATTTTCTCGAGACGTCGGATCACACGCCGGCGATCGAGGCCTGGCTCGCGCAGTATTTCAAGGACCACATCTTCCCCGTCCTGACGCCGCTGGCCTTCGACCCCGGACACCCGTTCCCGTATATCTCGAACCTGAGCATGAATCTCGCGGTGCGGGTCCGCCACGGCGGCCGCACCAAGTTCGCGCGCGTGAAGGTCCCGGGGATGTTGCCGCGGTTCGTGGAACTGCCGCCGCACCTGTCGGCGCTCAAGGGTTGCTCGTACGTCTTCCTCGAAGACGTGATTCGGCGCAACATCCAGGAGCTGTTCCCGGGCACGCAGGTGGAAGGGGCGCATCTCTTCCGCGTGATCCGCGACACCGACATGGTGATCCAGGAAGACGAGGCCGACGATCTCCTGGAGACTGTGGATCGCGGGCTCAAGCAGCTGCGCTACGGCGCGCTGTCGCTGCTGCAGGTGGAAGCCGACATGCCCAGGCGCGTGTTGAGCATCCTGATGGAGAATTTTGAAGTTGGCGACGATGTGGTGGCGCGGACCACGGAGCGGTTGGGGTTCAGCGACTGGCACGAGCTCACCAGGCTCCATCGTCCGGCCCTCAAGGACGCGGCCTTCACGCCGCGCACGCTCTGGGCGCCGGACGAGACCGACAAGGTCTTCGAGCACATCGCCGACCAGGATTTCCTGCTCCACCACCCGTTCGATTCGTTCACCTCGGTCGAGACCTTCCTGCGCGCCGCCATCCAGGACTCGCAGGTCATCGCCATCAAGATCACGCTCTATCGCATCGGCGCCGATTCGCCGCTGGTGGACATGTTGATCGAGGCCGCCGAGCAGGGCAAGCAGGTGGCGGTGCTGGTGGAGTTGAAGGCGCGCTTCGACGAGCGCAACAACATCGCCTGGGCGACACGGATGGAGTCGGCCGGCATCCACGTGGTCTATGGCCTGGTGAACCTCAAGGTGCACTGCAAGCTGTGCCTGGTGGTCCGCAAGGAAGCCGACGGCATCCGCCGCTACGCGCACATCGCCACCGGCAACTACAACCGCGTGACCTCGCAGATCTACACGGACTTCGGCCTGTTCACCGCCGACGAGCGGCTGCTCGACGACGTCACGGAAGTGTTCAACTCGCTGACCGGCTACTCGAACAAGCGCTCGTACAACGCGCTGCTGGTGGCGCCGATCGGGTTGCGGCAGGGGTTCCGCGCGCTGATCGAGCGCGAGGTGGAACACGCCAAGGCGGGACGCCCGGCCCGGATCATCATCAAGAACAACGCCGTGGCCGACCAGGGGATCATCAAGACGCTGTACCGCGCGTCGCAGGCCGGCGTGCCGATCGACCTGATCGTGCGCGGCGTCTGCTGCCTGCGGCCCGGGATTCCCGGCATCAGCGATCGGATCACCGTGCGATCGGTGGTCGGACGCTTCCTCGAGCACTCGCGGGTGTATTACTTCGAAAACGGCGGCGCGCCGGAAGCGTTCATCGGCAGCGCCGACCTGATGGAGCGCAATCTCGATCGCCGCGTCGAGGTGCTGTGCCCGGTCACCGACCCCACACTGCGGCAGCACCTGCGCGACGGCGTGCTCGACGCGCTCCTGAGCGACACCGATCGGGCGTGGATGCTGCAGACCGACGGCGCCTACGTTCGCGCCGTGCCGCCCGAAGGCGCCTCGGCGCTCAACTCGCAGCGCTTCCTGCTCGACTGGTACGCGGCGCAGCACGACACGTAGGCCGCAGATGACGCAGATGACGCCGATGACGCCGATGACGCCGATGACGCCGATGACGCAGACTCGCTCGTAGTTCCGACGCCATGCAGGTCCAGCAGTCTTCCTGGTCGCCGGCGAGCGGATGGCGGCATGTGCCCGGCCTGCGCGACGCCCAGCTGGTCCTGGTCTTTGGTGATCGGAACGCGATCGGCTGCGATCGGCTGGTGGCGGACCTGGCCGCCGCCTGGCCGGCGGCGATCGCGATCGGCTGCTCGACCGCCGGGCAGATCCAGGGCACCGACGTCACCGACGAGGGCGCCGTCGCCACCGCGATCCATTTCGACCATACCTCGGTGGCGGTGTGCACGACCCCCGTCAACGTCCGCGACAGTGCGCAGAGTGGCGCCCTCCTGGCGGAGCGGCTCTCGCGCAGCGACCTCGTCCATGTGCTGGTGTTTTCAGAAGGCATCAGCATCAACGGCGAAGCCCTCGTCCGCGGCCTGCGCGAAGGATTACCAGGCCGCGTCTCGGTGACCGGCGGACTCTCGGCCGACGGCGAACACTTCAAGGAAACGCTCGTGCTCAGCGAAGGCCGCGCGCAGCGCAACACGGTCGCCGCCATCGGGCTCTCGGGAACACGCCTCGTGGTCGGCTGCGGATCGTTTGGCGGCTGGGATTCGTTCGGCCCGGAGCGCCAGGTGACGCGCTCGTCTGGCAACGTCCTCTACGAGCTCGACGGACAATCAGCCCTCGCCCTCTACACGCGCTATCTCGGCGAACACGCCCGGGACCTGCCGGCCTCGGGCCTGCTGTTCCCGCTCTCGCTGCGCACGCGCGACGGCAGCGCGCCCGTGGTGCGCACGATCCTGGCGGTGAACGAAGCCGACCACAGCCTGACCTTCGCCGGCGACGTGCCCGAGGGCGGCTACGTCCGCCTGATGCGCGCCAACTTCGACCGCCTGATTGACGGCGCCGTCGAAGCCGGCCGCATCAGCGCCGAGCCGGCCGGCGCGGCGGGCGTCGACCTGGCGCTGCTGATCAGCTGCGTCGGCCGCCGGATGGTGTTGCGCCAGCGGGTGGAGGAAGAAGTCGAGGGCGTGCGTGATATCGTCGGCGCGCGCGCCGTGCTGACCGGCTTCTATTCGTATGGCGAGATCTCGCCCTTCACGCCAGGCGCGCGGTGCGAGCTCCACAATCAGACGATGACCGTGACGACGTTCTCGGAACGGTGACGATGGCCGACTTTCACAGCTTGTTGCGGCGGCAATTGAAGCGCCATTTCCCCGACGATACCGTCCCCGCGGGGCTGGCGCCCATGCTCGCCGCGGTGGACGATGCCTATCGCCAGTTCGACAACGACCGCGAGATGCTGGAGCGGTCGCTGGACCTGAGCTCGCAGGAACTGCTGCAGGCCAACGCCGAGCTGCGCGCGCTCGTCGGTGCGTTCCCGGATCAGATCCTGCGTCTCGATGTGCAGGGCCGGATCCTCGACATCAAGGGCGGCGGCCGTGGGGAATCCGTCAAGCAGTGGCATTCGGGACAGCTCCTCACCGAGGCGGTGGACGCCGGCGCGCGGCCCGCCGTCGCGCAGGCGCTGGCGCGCGTCGCCAATCACGGGGAGCCGCTGAGCGTCGAGCTGGAGCTGGATACCGACGGCCCCACGCTCCGCTTCTACGAAGCCCGGCTCCTGCCCATGGAGGGCGCGCAGATCCTGATGATCCTGCGTGACGTCACCGAGCGCCACTACGCCGAGAAGCAGCTGCGCGTCAGCCAGATCGCTCTGCACGAGGCGCACCGCGATCTCGAGCGCCGCGTCGACGAGCGCACCGCCGCCCTGGCCCGCGTCAACGATGAACTGCGCCGCGAGATGGCCGAGCGCCAGGCCGCCGAGGCGGCGCGCGGTCAGCTCGAAGACCAGCTGCGTCACGCCCAGAAGATGGAGGCGATCGGCCGGCTGTCGGGCGGCATCGCCCACGATTTCAACAACCTGCTCACCGCCATCCGCGGCTATTCCGAGTTGCTGCTGCGCGCCCTCGCCGACTCGCCGCTGCGCGCCGACGTCGAGGAGATCTATCATGCCGCCGAGCGCGCCGCCACCCTGACCGGCCAGCTGCTCGCCTTCAGCCGCCGGCAGATCCTCTCGCCGGAAATCATCGGGCTTAACCAGCGCGTGATGGACATGAGCCGGATGTTGAACCGCCTGATCGGCGAGCACATCGCGATTGACCTGCGTCTGGCCACCGACCTGTGGTCGGTGCGGGCCGACTCCGCGCAGCTCGAACAGGTGCTCGTCAACCTGGCGCTCAACGCGCGCGACGCCATGCCCGACGGCGGCCGGTTGGCCATCGAGACCGCCAATCACGACGTCACCGCGGCCAGGGCCCACGCGCTCGAGATCAAGGCCGGTCCCTTCGTCGAGCTCCGCGTCCGCGACACCGGCGTCGGCATTCCCACCGAGTTGCAGGCGCGCGTCTTCGAGCCGTTCTTCACCACCAAGCCGAAGGGCCAGGGCACCGGGCTCGGCCTCGCGATGGTCTATGGCTTCGTGCGCCAGAGCGGCGGCGCGGTGACGGTGGAAAGCGCGCCCGGCCGCGGCACGACCTTCGCCCTCCTGCTGCCGCGCACCGACGACACCACCACCGATCGCTCGGCGACGCCGCGCCAGCTGGCCGGCCCCCGTCACGGCGCCGGGACGATCCTGATCGCCGAGGACGAGCGCGCGCTGCGCCGGCTCTCGGCCACCGTGATCGGCCAGGCCGGCTACCGCACGCTCGAGGCCTCCGACGGCCAGCAGGCCCTCGACCTGTACACCGTGCACGCGCAATCGATCGTGATGGTGGTGACCGACGTCGTGATGCCACGCATGGGCGGGATCGAGCTGGCGAAACGCTTGCGGCAGTTGCGCCCGGGGCTGCCGCTCCTGTTCGTGACCGGCTACGTCGAGCAAAGCGACGCCCTGCACGACTCGGCGGCGGGCACCCCGGTGCTGCTCAAGCCGTTCTCGCCGGACGCCTTGCTGCTGGCGATCAACAAGGCGTTACTGCCATCTGAATAGCTTCAGCGACAGGCCGAAGGGAATCACGCCCCACGCCGTCATCACGGCCAGCTCCGGCGCCAGCGCGGTGAGCGGGCGGCCTTCGTTGATCACGGCCCGCAACCCGTCGTTGAGGGCGGTGAGCGGCAAGCCGTGAATCAGCGGCTGCACCGCGTCGGGGAAATTACTCGACGCGAAGAACACGCCCGACAACACCCACATCGGCAGCATCACCAGGTTCATCAGGCCGGAGACCGCTTCAATGGTCCGCGCCCGGCTGGCAATCAGCAAGCCGAGTCCGCCAAACGACAGCGCGCCGGCCAGCGCCAACACGGCCAACGACCACAACGCGCCCTGCACCTTGACGTCGAAAGCGATCCACGCGAAGCCGACGATGACGGTGGTTTCCATCGCGAGGAAGATCAGCCGGCTGAGCACCTGTGCGAGCAGGTAGTGCGCCTTCGACATCGGCGTCGCGACCAGCCGCTTGAGCAGCTTCTTGGTGCGCGCCTGGACGATCGAAAACCCGACGCCCCAGAGACCGGTGCCCATGATGTTCATGCCAAGCAGGCCCGGCACCAGCCAGTCGATGTAGCGCGACCCCACCGTTTGCACCGGCTGCTGGATGGCGGCGAACGCGTCCTGCCGTCCGGCCGCGCGCTGCAGCGCCTGGTCCACCGCCAGTCGCGCCACCTGGCTCTCGGCGCGGGCTTCGTCGAAGCGATACGCCGGCGGCGTGCCCGGGATGACGACGACCGGCGCCCGCCCGTCGCGGACCGCGCGATCGACCTCCGACGCCGGCACCCGTCGAATCGTGAAGCCCGTCGCCTGCTCGAGCGACGAGACAATCAGGTCGGCGCCCGGCTGCTCGCCGACGCCGACGATGACCGGCTCCGTGCCGCGCGCGCGGAAGGCGATGCCGAGCGCGCACGTCATGATGAGCGGGAACGCGAAGACCCAGAACACCGCTTCGGGCTCGCGGAGAAATTCGCGAAACCGCGCCAGCGTCAATTCGAGCAGTGGATGCCGGGCCTCACCCGCGGCCCGCCCAAGCCCGGCTGGTTCTGGCGGCGAAAGCGGCCTACTCATCGCGCAACTGCCTTCCGGTCAACGTGACGAAGACGTCCTCGAGCGTGGCACTGTGCGTACTCAACTGGCTCAGCGTGGCGTGGTGGCGGCCCAGGGCATCGAGCAGCGCCGGCACGGTGAGGTGCAACTCGGAGGTCGCAATCGCAAACGACCCGTTGGTGACGCGGACGTCACGCGCGCCCGGCAGCGCGCGCAACTCGGCGTCGCCCGGGCCGCGGCCCGCGTCAATCGCAAATTCGATCATGTGTTCGGCGCCGAGCGTCGCCACCAATTCGCGCGGCGTGCCGAGCGCGATCAGCTTGCCCCGGTCCATGATCCCGACGCGATCGCACAGCGCGTGCGCTTCATCCATGTAATGCGTGGTCATCAGGATCGTGCCGCCGGCCTGGCGGAAGCGTTCGAGCACTTCCCACAACTGGCGGCGCGACTGCGGATCGAGCCCGGTGGTGGGCTCGTCGAGAAAGAGGAGTTCCGGCTGCCCCACGAGGGCGCACGCCACCGAGAGGCGCTGCTTCTGGCCGCCGGATAATTTCGACACCCAGGCGTTGCGCTTCGCGGTGAGCTCCATGGTCTCGAGGAGTTCGTCCACCGACGGGCCGGCCGGGTAGAAGGACCTGAACAGGCGAAGCGTCTCGGCCACCGTGAGCTTGTCGGCAAGCTGGGTTTCCTGCAGTTGGATGCCCAGCCTCGGTCGCAGCGCGGCGCCATCGTCGGACCATCGGCAGCCGAGCACCGCGACCTCGCCGGCGTCGGGCGCCAGCAGGCCTTCGAGGATCTCGATCGTCGTGGTCTTGCCGGCACCGTTCGGCCCAAGCAGGCCAAAACATTCTCCGCGTTCGACTTGCAGATCCAGGCCGTCAACAGCGGTGACGTCGGCGTATTTCTTGACGAGTCCCTTACAGTACAACGCACCCGTTTGGGGCATCACGCCCTCATTGTAGCCGTGGTACACTCTGCGCTCCGTGTCCTCGAGCATCGTCCTCATTGGCCCATCGGAGGCCCTGCCCGGTCTGAAAGAACGGTTCGACCCAGGCGCCGAGTTCCAGACCTTCACGGAAATGGAGGCCCTCGAGGCGCTCGACCACATTATCCGGACCAAGCCCGTGATTGTTGCGCTCGATCTCGAATTCTCGTCGAGCACGCGCGGCACGGCGCTGATCAACCGCATCAAGGACGACCCGTCGCTGACCGGGTGCGAGGTGCGCGTGCTGGCGCACGACAGCGAAATGAGCCGGGTGGCGGTGAAGCGCGGCGGCGGCGGAGCGGCGGTGGCCGTCGACGAGCCGAAGGCGGTCCTGGACCAGAAGGGCACGCGGCGCGCGGCGCGGTTCAGGATGAAGGAAGGCGTGGAGATCACCGTGGACGGCAACCCGGCCATCGTCATCGACCTGTCGCTGGTCGGCGCGCAAGTGGTGTCGAACACCGTGCTCAAGCCGAATCAACGCGTCCGCGTGATGATGGGCGACGGCAAGGCCGCGGTGCGCTGCCCCGGCGCGTTAGCGTGGGCGTCGTTCGAGATGCCCAAGGGCCTGCCGCCCCGCTATCGCGGCGGCATCGATTTCATGTCGCCCGATGCGGACGGCATCGACGCGTTTACCAAGAAACACAAGGTGGAATAGTTATTTCAGCCAGGGCCCTACCACGCTGTCCTGGCGGATGATCGTTTCCGCACGGTCGGAACCGGTCGAGACGATCCCAACCGGCACGCCACTCACCTCTTCCAGCCGCTTGATGTAGCGCTGCGCTTCGGCCGGCAACTTCGCGTACTCGCGCACGCCCTTGGTGGGCGTGGTCCATCCCGGCCACGACTCGTACACCGGCGTGATCGTGCCGATGGTGTTCAAGTCGGACGGAAACTCGGTGATCGTGCGTGAGCCCACCGTGTAGCCGGTGCAGATGTCGATCGTCTCGAGGCCATCGAGCACGTCGAGCTTGGTGAGCGCGAGCGCGTCGATGCCGTTGATGCGCACGGCATAGCGCACGGCGACCGAATCGTACCAACCGCATCGCCGCGGCCGGCCGGTGGACGCGCCGTACTCCTGGCCGCTCTCGCGGAGGCGACTGCCCGTCTCGCCGAAGAGTTCGGTCGGCAGCGGACCCTCGCCGACGCGCGTCAGGTACGCCTTGGCGACACCGAGCACGCCGTTGATCGCCTTGGGCGGGATGCCGAGGCCCGTGCAGGCGCCTCCGATCGTGGCATTGGACGAGGTCACAAACGGATAGGTGCCATGGTCGATGTCGAGCATCGCGCCCTGCGCGCCCTCGATCAAGACGCGCTGGCCCTTCCGGGCCGCGTCGTCGAGCGCCAGCGAGACGTCGCCGGTCCACCGCCGCATGCGTTCGCCATAGGCGAGCAACTGGTCGTAGACGGGCTTCCAGTCGAGCGTGGAATCCTTGATCGCGCGGTTGCGCGCGCTGACGTTCTCGCGGACTTCGTCGGCCAGCGCCGGCGCGTCGACCAGGTCGCAGACGCGGATGCCGCGGCGCCCAATCTTGTCTTCGTAGGCGGGGCCGATGCCGCGCGAGGTCGTCCCGATCTTGCGCTCGCCGCGCCGCGCTTCGCTGAGCACGTCGAGCTCGCGGTGATACGGGAGGATCAGGTGCGCCTTGTCGCTGATCAGCAGGCGGTCGCCGACCTCGATGCCGAGTTGCGCCAGCTCCTCGATCTCCTTGAAGAGCGCCTGCGGATCGACCACCACGCCGTTGCCGATCACGCACTTGACGCCGTCGTGCAGGATGCCGGATGGGATGAGGTGCAGGACGAACTTCTTGCCGTTGACGTAAACGGTGTGTCCCGCGTTGTGCCCGCCCTGGTAGCGCGCCACGATGGAGAAACCCGGCGTCATCAGATCGACGATCTTGCCCTTGCCCTCATCGCCCCACTGCGCGCCCAGAACCACGATGTTCATGCTCTCTACTGTATCCTAGGCCGCAGATGACGCAGATCATGCAGGCGTACCCTTGGCCATGATTCTTCTCGACGGATCCGGTTTGACCCTGTCCGATCTCCTGTCCATCGCCGATCAACGGGCGCCGGTGGCGCTGGCGCCAGCGGCGCGCGCGAGAGTCGCGGCGGCGCGCGCGGTCGGCGACCAGGCGGCGGCCGGCGACACGCCGGTCTACGGGGTCAACACCGGCTTTGGCAATTTCGCCGAGACCCGCATCGACCCGGCCGACCTCGCGGCGCTGCAACTCAATCTCCTGCGCAGCCACGCCGCCGGTGTCGACGCGCCGCTGCCGGTGCGCGCCGTCCGCGCCTCGATGGCGCTGCGCGCCAACGTGCTCGCCAAGGGACACTCGGGCATTCGCGTCGAGACGCTCGAGGCGCTGCTCGCCCTGCTCAATCACGGCGTGCATCCGCGCGTGCCCAGCCGCGGCTCGGTGGGCGCCAGCGGCGACCTCGCGCCGCTCGCGCACCTGGCGCTGGTCGTCGTCGGCGAAGGCGAGACCTGGGACGATGGCCGCACGATGAGCGGACGGGACGGCCTGGCCGCGGCCGGGCTGTCGCCGGTCGTGCTGGGGCCCAAGGAAGGCCTCGCCCTGATCAACGGCACCCAGGTCTCAACGGCGGTGCTGGCGTTGGCGCTGGCCGGGGCGGCACGGCTGACCCGCGCCGCCGACGTCGCCGCGGCGCTCTCGATCGACGGGCTGCAGGGATCGATGCATCCGTTCGATCCCCGCATTCACGCCGCGCGGCCGTTTGCCGGCCAGGCGACGTCGGCCGCCAATCTGCTGCGCCTGATGGACGGCAGCGCGATCAACGCGTCCCACGTCAACTGCGGCCGCGTCCAGGACGCGTATTCCATGCGCTGCGCACCGCAAGTCCACGGCGCCGCGCGCGAAGCGCTGGCCTGGGTGCGTCACATCGTTCAGATCGAGATGAACGCCGCCACCGACAACCCGATGGTGTTCGCCGACACGGGAGAAATAGTGTCGGGCGGCAATTTTCACGGCGCGCCGCTGGCGTTGGCCGCGGATCTGCTGGCGATGGCCGTCGCGCAACTGGCGACGATCAGCGAAAGGCGGTCCGAACGCCTCGTCAATCCGGCGCTGAGCGGACTGCCCGCCTTCCTGACCCGGCACGGCGGGCTGCAATCGGGCCTGATGATTGCGCAAGTCACGGCAGCGGCGCTGACGTCCGAAATCAAGACACTCGCGCACCCCGCATCGGTCGATACGATCCCGACGTCGGCAAATAAAGAGGATCACGTGAGCATGAGCATGGGCGCGGCGCTCAAGGCGGAACGCGCCTTGCAACTCGCCTCGATGGTGGTGGCGGTGGAAGTCTTGTGCGGGTGCCAGGCGATCGACCTGCTGGCGCCGCTGGTCAGTTCAAATCCGCTGATGCGCGCGCATTCCACCGTGCGCAATCTCGTGCCAACGCTCGTTGACGACCGATCGCCGGCGCCGGACATCGATGCGATCACGAAATTGATCGGCAGCGGCGCACTTGAATACTCAACTGGCGTCGTTGTCAACTGATTTTCATTTTTTTTGTTTTTCACTTTCAGTTTGACAAGCAGACGAGCACTGCTTAGTTTCTTATCTTCGCTATCCGTCCCTCCGGATTGCCTAACTGCCGATGACCACAATTGCTCGTTCACTCCGCGCCCCACGCGGCACGTCGCTGACGTGCCTCGGTTGGCCACAGGAAGCCGCGTTGCGGATGCTGATGAACAATCTCGATCCCGAGGTCGCCGAGCGTCCCGACGATCTCATCGTCTACGGCGGCACCGGCAAGGCGGCGCGATCGTGGGAGGCCTTTGACGCGATCGTCCGATCCTTGCGCAGCCTCGGTCACGAGGAAACCCTGATCGTGCAATCGGGAAAACCGGTCGGCATCTTCCGGACCCACGCCAACGCGCCGCGCGTGCTGATCGCCAACGCCAATCTCGTGCCCAAGTGGGCGACGTGGGAAACCTTCCGCGACCTCGAAGAGCGCGGCCTCACGATGTACGGCCAGATGACGGCCGGCAGCTGGATCTACATCGGCTCGCAGGGCATCCTGCAGGGCACCTTCGAGACCCTCGCGGAACTCGCCCGGCGCCATTTCGGCGGCACCCTCTCGGGGCGGCTGGTGGTCACCGCCGGCCTGGGCGGCATGGGCGGCGCCCAGCCGCTGGCCGTGACCATGAACGGCGGCGTGGCGCTCGTGGTGGAGGTGGATCCGGCGCGCATCGACAAGCGACTGGCCTCCGGCTATCTCGACGAACGCCTCGACGACCTCTCGCTGGCCATTGAGCGGGCGCGCGCCTGCGCCCGCGACGGCGTGGCCCGCTCGTTCGGCGTGCTCGGCAACGCCGCCGAGGTCCTGCCGGCGCTCGTCGCGCGCGGCGTGATCCCGGACGTCGTCACCGATCAAACCTCGGCACACGATCCGCTCGTCGGCTACGTGCCCGACGGCCTGTCGCTGGCCGACGCGGCGCGCCTGCGCACGCAGGATCCCGCCGCCTACGAACGCCGCGCGATCGACGCGATGGGCCGGCACGTCAGCGCGATGCTCGCGATGAAGCAACGCGGCGCGGTGGCCTTCGACTACGGCAACAACATTCGCGCGCAAGCCGTGAAGGCGGGCGTGCGCGACGCGTTCGAGATTCCCGGCTTCGTTCCCGAGTACATCCGTCCGCTCTTCTGTGAAGGCAAAGGGCCGTTCCGGTGGGTCGCGCTCTCTGGCGATCCCGAAGACATCCGCGTCACCGACGAAGCGGCGCTCGAGATGTTTGCCGGCGACGCCGGGCTGTGCCGGTGGATTCGCATGGCGCAGGAGCGCGTGCGGTTCCAGGGACTCCCGGCGCGCATCTGCTGGCTGGGCTACGGCGATCGCGCGCGGTTCGGATTGAAATTGAACGCGCTGGTCCGCGACGGCGCCATCACCGCGCCGATCGTGATCGGCCGCGATCACCTCGACACCGGATCGGTGGCGTCGCCGAATCGTGAAACCGAGGGCATGCGCGACGGCAGCGATGCGATCGCGGATTGGCCCATCTTGAACGCCTTGCTCAATGTGTCAGCCGGCGCCACCTGGGTGTCCCTGCACCACGGCGGCGGTGTCGGCATCGGTTATTCGATTCACGCCGGGATGGTGATCGTCGCGGACGGATCACGCGAGGCCGACCAGCGGCTGCAGCGGGTCCTGACGTGCGATCCGGGCATGGGCGTGGTGCGGCACGCCGATGCGGGTTATCCCGAAGCCCTTAGCACCGCGCGTAAATACGGAGTACGTATCCCCATGCAGGAGACGAGCCGATGATGGCTCCGCACACCGGCCTCGAGCGCCGCGTGATGGCCGCCCTCGACGCCACCCCGGCGCGCATTCCCGTCGTCATTGGCGGATGCGGCACCGGCCGCACCACGCTGTTGCACGCGCTGGGCGATCGGCTGGGCCGCGACCACAGCCAGTACGTCGACGTCGAACGCGCGGCGAGCACGCCCGAACGGTTCCAGCAGGCGTTCGCGGCGGCGTCGCCGTTCACGATCAACGGCCAGGCCGCCAGTGCGCCGCAGGAGGCCGCCGTCTCGGCGCGGGCCGCGTTCGATCACACGCTGGCGCTGATCGGCCGCGCCCGCGCCAATGGCGATCGCCCCGCGACGTTCCTGTTCGACGAGGTCCTCGAGCTGCGGACGTTTGAAAGCTTCCCCGGGCTCCGTCACGTGCTGCGCGAGATGCTCCACGCCATCGCCGAGAGTGGCAATCGCTTCGTCCTCACCAGCCGCTACGTCGCGCGCGCGCATCGCCTGCTGCGCGACGGTGACGCGCGCTTCGAGGTGATCCACCTGCCGGCGCTCGGCGCCGCCGAGCTCGCGGCGATGCTGCCGCCGATGGGCGACACGCCGGTCGAGGATCGCGAATACCTGGGCCGCGCGATCCAGGCGCTGGCCGACGGCCGCGCCGCCTACGTGCGCGCGCTCGGCGCCGCCACCGCCGCGATCAGCGGCGGCGGCGGCGATCCGATCAGCGCGCTGACCGCCCTGCTCACCGGCGACGGCGCGCTCGCCAACTGGTGCGGCTATCGCTACGAGCTCCGCCTGCACAAGGCGCGCGGCTACGGCGCCCTCAAGGCCATCCTCGAGATCCTCGCCGACGAGGAACCGCTGACCCTGACCGAAGTCGCCCAGCGCCTGCTCCGCACGCCGGGATCGACCAAGGACTACCTGTCCTGGCTCGAAGATGTGGACCTGATCGTGTCGCGCCAGAAGCGCTACAGCTTTGCCGACCCGGTGATGCGGCTGTGGGTGCGGCTGCACTGCCGTCCCGTGCCGCCGTCGGTGGACGAGGTCGCGCGCGAAGTGCAGGCCTACGCGATGGCGCGCTTGCCGCAAGCCGAGACGGCGATGGCGATGGCCACCGCGGGCGGCGATCGCAAGGGGTGGGGCATTATTGAGATCGACTAGGGGATCAGGGATCAGGGATCAGGAATCAGGAATCAGGAACTATGTGCCGGAATATCAAGACCCTTTTCAATTTCGATCCACCGGCCACGGACGAAGAAGTGCGCGCCGCGTCGCTGCAATTCGTTCGCAAGCTAAGCGGGTTTACTCAGCCATCGAAGGCCAACGAGGCGGCCTTTAATCTGGCGGTCGATCAGACGACGGCCGTCGCGAGGGAGTTGGTCGATGCGCTGGTGACCACGGCGCCGACGAAGGATCGTGAGGTCGAGGCCGCAAAGGCCAAGGCTCGCGCGGCCGAGCGGTACGCCTGATCCCTGATCCCTGATCCCCTACTCCAGCGCGACGAGCGCCATGCGCGCCCCGTCCTGCTCCGCTTCCTTCTTCGTGCGTCCGGTGCCCTGCGCCATCACGTCATTGCCGACCAGCACTTCGACGTGAAACAGTTTGCGATGGTCGGGGCCCACTTCGCCGGCAACGCGATACGCCGGCAGCGGCCGCCCGAGCGCCTGCAGTTTCTCCTGCAGCCGCGACTTGTGATCGCGGCCGAAGTAGTCCGGCGTGCGGGCGTCCTCGATGCCGCCGGCGAACTCGCGCAGCAGGAACTGCCGCGCCGGTTCGAGCCCGCCATCGAGGTAGATCGCCGCGATCAGCGCCTCGCACGTGTCGGCGAGCAGCGCCTGCTTGCGGCGGCCGCCCGTCTTCTCCTCGCCGCGCCCGAGAATCATGTGATCGCCCAGCCCCAGGTGCTCGGCCAGTTCGGCCAGCGAGGTCGTCGACACCAGGTTGGCCTTGATCTTCGACTTCTGCCCTTCGCTGTAGGCCGGAAAGGCGCGGAACAGCGCGTCCGACACCACCAACCCGAGCACCGCGTCGCCGAGAAACTCCAGCGACTCGTTGTCGGTGACGCCGCCGCTGGGATCTTCGTGGGCCTTCGACTTGTGGGTCAGGCCGTGCTCGAGCAGTCCGCGATCGCGGAAGCGGTAGCCGAGCCGCGACTCGAGCGCCGCAAACTGCTGCTGAAGCGGCACCACCACGCCGCTGCCCACCTGTTCGCGGTGGCTCTCGATGATCCGCACCGCGTCGAGCGCCTCGTCGTCGCGCACCGAGACGCGGATGTCCCCCATCGTATTCACCGACAGCGGGAAGGTCCCCGACGGCGGACCGCCGATGCGCACGGTCTCGATGCCGTGGCTGTCGAGGAGCGACTGCACGACGTTGGCCTCGATGTCCGACTGCGTGCAGAAGATCACGGTCAGGCCGGACTCGCTCACGGTTCCTCGATCTTCATCAGGATCATCGTCATGTCATCGTGCTGATCGGCGCCGGCGGCGAAGGTCCGCAGTTCCGCCAGAATGTACGACCGGAGTTGATCGAACGGCAAGTGCGCGTATTGCTCCACCACCCTGGCGAGCCGCTGCTCGCCGAAGCACTCGAACGCCTCGTTCATGGTCTCGGAGATGCCATCGGTGAACCAGACGACGAGGTCGCCCGGCGCCAGCGCGATCGTCTGCTCCTGCAGCAGGTTCTCGAACATCGTCCCGTCGTCGATATTCAGCCCCACCACGAGCCCGTCGGGCGCCAGCAGCCGGGCGTGGCGCATCCCGGCCGGATCGCTGGCCGGCACGTGGATCAGCGGGCAATGCCCGGCGCGCGCAAACGTCATCTCGCGGCGCTCGATGTCGACGACGCCGTAGGCCATCGTGATGAAGCTCGCCGCGTCGAGGTTGGCCGACACCACCTTGTTGACCGCGGTGAGGAACGCCTTCGGCTCGTGGTGCAGCCGCGCCAGCGACTGCACGATCACCTTGAGCTGCGCCATGTAGAGACCGGCGGCCAGGCCCTTGCCGGCAACGTCGGCGATCAGCATGCCGATCATCGAGTCGGTGATCGGCAGGAAGTCGTAGTAGTCCCCGGCCACTTCACGCGCCGGTTCACAAAACGCCGACACCACCAGGCCGGTGACCTTCAACGGGCCGGTCGGCAGGAGCTTCTGCTGGATCGCGCGGGCCGCGAACATTTCCTGTTCCATCCGGCCCTTCTCCGCCATCTCGCCGAGCAGCGTCGTCACTTCGCCGGTCATGAGGTTGAACGACTCGGCCAGCTCGCCGAGCTGGTCGCGCGCCCGCACCGGAATCTGGTGGCCGAAGTCGCCGGAGCGAACGTGCTGGGTGCCGGTAAAGAGGTCGTGCACGGCGCCGGTAATCTGCCGCGCCAGGACAAACCCGATCACCAACGCGACAAACTGGATGATGAGGAAGAGTCCGCCGACGAGCGCCAGCACCGCCAGCAGGTATTGGCCGAAGTTGACGTTGCCAAGACCGGTGGACGAGACCACCGAGATCTTGTTGTAGATTTCCCACACGTTGATGCGGATCGCCACCGTGACGTTCGACGGCTCGCCGGTGGCCCAGTCGAAGTAATCGAGGAACACCACCCAGCGCTGGGTGGCCAGCGACAGCGTCTGGCCGCTGCCCTGCGGATCCACCGGCCGCAGCTCGAGCGAGCGGCCAATCACCGGTTGCCGCCCGCGCGCGCCAAACGGCAGCGCCGTCACTTCGCGAAGGTGGATGCCGGTTTCATCCTGGATGCGGCCCTCGACGACCCGCGAGATCGGCAGGTCGAGCACCACCGCCCACGTGGGGTTCGGTAATTCCGGCAGCGCGACCGCGCGCAGCACCAGCCTCGTCGGGCTGTCGTCGGTGTCGGTGCTGCCGTCCCCCGGCAGGTCGTAGGCGATGACCCCGGAGAAGCCGTCGCACCCGATCCACTTCGGCAGCGTCGCCGGCGCATCGAGGTGCCCCCAGGGACCGGCGGTGACCGGGAGCGCGACGGGCAGCGTCCGCGGCACGCGGGCCGCGCGCGCGGGCTCGACCTGGCAGGTGAGGCCCGCCAGCGGCACGACGGCCATCGACACGAATGGGTAACGCGTCTCGGTGCTCGACTGCCGGCGCTCGAGGGTCTCGACCAGCGCCGCCGGCGTGGCGCTTCGCTGCACTTCGAGCACGGTCGTCTGCGCGAGGAAGCGGGCCTGTTCGGTCAGCGTGCGGATGCGCGACTGGACCAGGAACGAGCTCACATTGAAGCAGAGGATGAGCGCCGCCAGGAGGAAGAAGAAAATCACCAGCACCGTGGGCAACACGCCGACGAAGACGTAGGACAGGATCAACTTGCGGCGGACGCGCCACAGCAGCCGTCGTTTCGCCCACACCGCGAGCCGCGTCAGGCCGTAGGCGATGGCGAACAGCAGCGCGAGGCTGCCCACCATGTCGATCGCGATCCCGGCTGGCGGCAGCGGCACGCCGGTAAACGCGAGGGGCCAGGTGACAACCTTGATCACCAGGCCGAGGACCAGCGCGCGGCCGGGGAAGGTGCGCAGCAGCCAGGTCCGTCCCGTGCGCCATTTCGACGGCGTGTCGCCGGGCAAAAGCACAGGTGGACGAACGGGATCGATCATGGAAAAGTGGTGGCGCGGCGTTGTGCGCGAAAATGATATCAGAGTATCGTTAGCGTCTTGGACTACTCCCTGTGAAACTTAACGACACCGCACGCTTCAGCACCATCTGCATTCACGCCGGGCAGGAACCCGATCCGGCGACCGGCGCGATTATCACGCCGATCTACCAGACCTCGACCTACGTGCAGGATGGCCTGGGCCAGCCGCATGCGGGATTTGAATACGGCCGCACGCAGAACCCGACCCGCATGGCGCTCGAGCGCAACCTCGCCGCCATCGAAGCCGGCACCGCGGCCTTCGCGTTCGCCTCGGGCATGGCCGCCATCGACGCCATCCTGACCCGGCTCGAATCGGGCGACCACGTCCTGGTGAGCGACAACACCTACGGCGGCACCTATCGCCTGTTCGAGCGCGTGCGCCGGAAGTTTGGTCTCGACTTCACCTACGTCGACACCTCGAAGCCGGAGCTGGTTGCCCCGGCGATCAAGCCCAACACCAAGTACCTGTTCATCGAGACGCCGACCAACCCGATGCTGCACATCACCAGCATCGAATGCGTGAGCGACATCGCGCACCGGCAGCACGTCCGCGTCGTCGTCGACAACACCTTCGCCAGCCCCTACATCCAGCGGCCCTTGACCATGGGCGCCGACATCGTCGTCCACAGCACCACGAAATTCCTGAACGGCCACAGCGACAGCGTCGGTGGCATCGTCATCGTCCGGCACCAGGACGACGCGGACTGGATGAAGTTCGTGCAGAACGCCGCCGGCGCCATCCTCGGGCCGATGGATTCGTGGCTGATCCTGCGCGGCACCAAGACGATGACCATTCGCCTGGAGCGCACCAACCACAACGCGCAGATCCTCGCGGAGTTTCTCGAGGGCCATCCGAAAGTGCAGCGGACGATTTATCCGGGCCTCGCGTCACACCCGCATCACGCGCTCGCGCGCAAGCAGATGAAGGGCTTCGGCGGCTTGATCTCGTTCGACGTGGGCTCGCTCGACGCGGCGCGGACGGTGCTTAACCGGTTGCAGCTGATGGCGCTGGCCGAAAGCCTCGGCGGGGTCGAGACGCTGATCTCGCATCCGGCGATCATGACGCACGCGTCGGTGCCGCCCGAACGGCGCGCCATGCTGGGGATCACCGACGGCCTCATCCGCATCTCGGTGGGCATCGAGGACGTCGAAGATCTGCAGGCCGATCTTCAGCAGGCCCTCTCAGCCATCTAAGCGCACGGCGGAAGCGAGCCAGGCCAGGTAGGGTTCGCTTCCGGTTTCAATGCCCACCACGAGAAACTCGGGCACTTCGTAGGGATGCAATTCGACGAGGCGTCGTTGTAGATCCGCGACGCGCGCGCGCGACGTCTTGATCACCAGCTGACGCTCGTCAGCGGCCTCGACCTCGCCCTTCCACTCGTAGACCGAGCGCATCGGGCCCAGCACGTTCACGCACGCCGCTAACCGCTCCTCGACCAGCCGCCTGGCGGTCGCCTCGACGTCCGCGCCGGCTGGGAATGTCGTCAGGACGATCGCAAATTCGGTCATTTGATTGATTCTAGGCCCCCAGTAGGGTCTGACCCTCAACCCCCGAAAACATTGCAGAAATTGATACCCGTAGAACCGTATATCCGTTTTAATGCTTGCATGTATAGCCGTATTGATGTAAAAGTGTGCACGAACTTAGCCGTGTTTACATCTTGCCGTTAGACCGCTTGGGTGGATACACTTCAGGCCGCAGTGGCGGCAAAGCGGACTGACGGCGACACGGTGAAGACGACCGTCGAACTCCCGGGGGAGCTCTGGCGGGCGGCGAAGATTCGGGCCATGGACGAACGGGCCGACCTTCGCACCGTGCTGATTCGCGCGCTGGAGGATTACTTGCGCGAAGGGCCGGACCAAACCGATCGAACCAGTACGCCGAACCGATGACCGACAACCCGATTACCGGAGACCCTCAAGGGTCCACACCCGCCCCCAAGCCGACCCTGGCGAGCCGCGGCCGGCGCCTGCTGCGCCACATCCTCATCCTGGTGACGGCGGTGATCGTGATCGACGCAGTGGCGGGCGAAAAGGGACTGCTGGCGCTGCTCCAGGCGCGGCGCGATTACCGCCGCCTCGAACTCTCGCTGGAACAGGCCAAGGCCGACAACGCCGCGTTGCGCGACTACGCCCGCCGCCTCCGCGAAGACCCCCAGGCGATCGAAGAAGAAGCCCGCCGCGAGCTCGGCCTGATCAAACCCGGCGAAACGCTGTTCATCATCAAGGACATCGAGAAGAAATAGTAAGCTTGTCTTTCTCGCATATCGTCGAGGAGGACACACATGGCGCGTCAGGCAGAAGCAGAGTGGAAGGGCGATCTCAAGGGCGGCAGCGGCACGGTCAAGACGGGAAGTGGTGCCTACGCCGGCAACTATTCCTTCAGCACGCGGTTCGAGGACAAACCGGGCGCGAACCCCGAAGAACTGTTGGGCGCGGCGCAGGCCGGCTGCTATTCGATGGCCCTCGCCAACTCGCTGGCCACCGCCGGCTTCCCGGCCACGAGCGTCCACACCAAGGCGGACGTCCACCTCGGCAAGGACGACAAGGGCTTCCTCATCACGCTGATTGAACTCACGGTCACCGCGTCGGTGCCGAACCTCGACGACAAGACCTTCCAGGAACACGCGGAGAAGACCAAGGTCGGCTGCATCATCTCGCGCTCGCTGGCCGCGGTTCCGACCACTCTCAAGGCCACCCTGAAGTAGGGTCGCGACAGTCATGCCGACTGTTCGCCTCATTCACTGGAACGAAGACGAGGGCCTCGAGCGTCAGCAACAGCTCGAGGCTCTCGGGTACGACGCGGCGTTCGACTTCCGCGAGGGCGGAATGGTGATGCGCCTGCTGAAGGCCAGCACGCCCGACGCGGTCGTGATCGATCTGACCCGCCTGCCGTCCCATGGCCGCGAAGTGGGCCGCGTGCTGCGGATGACGAAGGCCACCCGGCATTGGCCGCTGGTCTTCGTCGATGGTGATGCCGAGAAAGTCGCGCTCACCAAGGCGCTCTTGCCCGACGCCACCTTCACCACGTGGGGCCGGATCAAGACGGCGCTGCCCCGCGCCATCGCGCGGCCACCCGCATCGCCGGTCGTGCCGGGCGACGTGATGTCCGCCAAGCCGGCCGTCGACAAGCTCGGCGTCAAACCCGGGTATCACGTGTGCCTGCTCGGTTCCCCGAAGGGCTTCGCCGACGCGCTGAAACCGAAGCCGGCCCAAGTGACGTTCACGGCCAAGGCCGACAAGACCTGCGACCTCTTCCTTTGCTTCGTCCGTTCGGCGCGCGAACTCGACGCCCAATTGGCGCTGCTGCGCGACCTGGTCGGGAAGCAAACGGTGTGGTTTCTCTGGCCCAAGAAGGCGTCGGGCGTGAAGTCGGACCTCGACGGCAACGTCGTGCGCACGACGGGCCTCGCCGCCGGGTTCGTGGATTTCAAGGTCTGCGCAGTGGACGCAACGTGGTCCGGCCTGGCGTTCAAACAACGCCGCCGCTAGGTCTCTGCAACCAGTTGCCAACCGGCGGATAATGCTGGCCGTCTAAGGCAGCCATGGGACTCCTGTCTTCGCTCGGCCGAGATCTGCGCTTCGCCATCCGGCAATTGCGCCAGACCCCCATCGTCAGCGGCGTGGCGCTGTTGTCGCTGGCCCTGGGCATCGGCGCCAATGTCGCGATCTTCTCTTTGGTCAACGCATTGATGCTCAAGGCGCTGCCGGTCCACGAGCCGGATCGCCTGGTGGTCCTCGCCTATGAAGGGACCCGCGGCCCAAACACGTCGTTCACCAATCCCCAGTGGGAATACCTCCGCGACCACCAGGACATCTTCATCAACGCCCTCGCCTATGGCGGCGCGCGGTTCAACCTGAACGCCGGCGGCGAGGCGCGGCCGGTGGCGGGCAACTTCGTCAGCGGCCGCTATTTCGAAACGCTCGGGGTGACACCCCTGATCGGTCGGCTCCTCACGCCGGACGATGACCAACGCGGCGGTGGAACGGAGGGCCCGGTTGCCGTCCTCGGCTATGGATTGTGGCAGCGCGAATACGGCGGCGATCCGTCGGTGATCGGGCGCTCGATCGCGATCGATGGCCATCCCTTCACCGTTGTCGGCGTGGCGCCGCGAGATTTCTTCGGCGTGCAGGTCGGGCGCGCCTTTGACGTGATGGTGCCGATCGGCACCGAGCCGATTATCCGCGGCGTCGAGAGCTCGCTCGACCGGCGCAGCAACTGGTGGATCACGCTCGCGGCGCGCCTCGCGCCCGGGCAAAGCGCCGCGCAGGCGCAGGCAAGGTTGCGCGCGTTCCAGCCGCAATTGCGCGAGGCGACGATGCCGCAGGACGTCCACTCTTTGTCCTCCTCGGCATCGTCGGACTCGTGCTGACGATCGCCTGCGCGAACATGGCGAACCTGCTGCTGGCACAATCGGTGGCGCGCCGGCGTGAGCTGGCCGTGAGGCTCTCGCTGGGCGCCGGACGCCTGCGGCTGGTCCGCCAGCTGCTCGTCGAAAGCGTGATGCTCTCGCTCACCGGCGCCGCGGCGGGCCTGCTGGTGGCCGGTTGGGGCAGCCGCGCCCTGGTCGCGATGCTCTCGACGCGGACCAACCTCGTCAGCCTCGACCTGTCGCTGGATTGGCGGGTCTTCGCGTTCACCGCCGGCATCGGCATCCTCACCGGGCTGCTCTTCGGCGTCGCGCCCGCGTTGCGCGGCACGTCGCTCTCGCCGGCCGACGCGCTTCGCGCCCACTCACGAGGCATCATCAGCGGCGGCGGCCGCCTGAACCTCGGCCACGCCCTGGTCGCGTTGCAGGTGGCGCTGTCGTTCGTGCTGGTGTTCGGCTCGACGTTGTTTGTGCGCACGCTCGTCGGGCTGACGACGCAGCCGATGGGTTTCCAGTCGTCACAGGTCCTGATCGGCAACATCGATCTGCGGCGCACCGGCGTCGATGAGAAGGGCCGCTTCCCGATCTTTGCGCAGGTCCGGGACGCGGTCGCGAACGCGCCAGGGGTCCAGGCGGCCGCCGCCTCCTTCGTGACACCGGTCAGCAACAGTACCTGGAACTTGCGAATCGCCGTCCCCGGCTATGAAGGCAGCGAACGTGATCGCATCGCGATGTTCAACGGACTGACCCAGGAATACTTCACGGCGCTCGGCACGCCGTTGCTGGCCGGCCGCGACTTCAGCGCCGCGGATTCGGCCACGGCGCCGCGAGTGGCGGTCGTCAACGAGGCGTTCGCCAAGAAATACTTCAAGGGACAAAACCCCGTGGGCCGCACGTTCGTGATCGAGGGCGGCGGCCCCAGGCCCGATCGGCCGCTGGAAATTATCGGACTCGTCGCCAACGCGAAGTACCTGACGCTCAGGGAACAGCCGGAGCCGACGATGTACGGATCGATGCCGCAGGAGGAGCGCGTCAATTCATCGGTGCGTCTGGTCGTCAAGGCCTCCGGGGCGCCGCTGGCGGCGCGAGCGGCCGTGCTGCAGGCCATCGCCAACGTCAACAAAGAGATCGTCGTCGATTTGAAGACGCTCGATGAGGATCTCGGCGCGGCGGTGATTCAAGAGCGGTTGATCGCGTCGCTCTCGGCGTTCTTCGGCGGTCTGGCGCTGCTGCTGGCGGCGCTCGGGCTCTACGGCGTGATGTCGTACTCGGTCACGCGGCGCAAGAACGAGATCGGCATCCGCATGGCGCTTGGCGCCGAGCCCGACACGGTGATTCGACTGGTGCTCGGCCACGTCGCCTTCATCACGGTGGCCGGCCTCATCGTCGGCGCGGCCGCCGCGATCGGCACCGGACGGTTCATCAACACGCTGCTCTACAATTTGGCCGCCAGCGATACGACCATGATTGTGGTGACGGCGATCACGCTGGCGCTGGCCGCGGCAATAGCGGGATACCTGCCGGCGCGGCGCGCCGCGCGCATCGATCCGATGGTGGCGCTTCGCGAAGACTGAAAGATGCGAGATTCGGCGCGTCGCCGAGATGGACGCGATCTTCCGCGATCTTCGTGATGGCGCCAGGCAATGGGCGCGCACGCCCATCGCCACCGCCGCCTTGCTGGTTTCGCCGGCGCTGGGCATCGGCACGAACGCCTGAGCGGATGGTGGCGTTGCGCGAAGACTCAGGCAGTGGCGCGGCGCTACAGGCGCGTGGCCCGCCTCGGCCGCATGACGATTACCGCCCAGGAAGGCTGAGCCCGCGGACCTGGTTGTTGCGCTGCGTGATCTCGGGAATGGCGCCGCGCGATTCAACCGTCACGCTGGCGCCCGCCAGGTCGGTGCCACGCGGCACGCGCAGACGCACGGTGGCGCGCTTCGGACGCAAATCGATGGGCGCCTGGAGGGGCCTGACAGGGGCGCTCGCCAGAGTCCGTCCGTCGCGGTGTTTGACCACGACCCGCGAAGCCGGTGCGTCGACGGCGCCGAGGCTATGCACGGTGACAGTGATCGTGTCGCCGCTCACACGAACGTCACCCGCCGCGATCCCCAGGTCGGGCCGGGACCAATACGGCACCCCCTTCGAGACGAGGGTCAATTCGATCTCGGTGGCGGCACTCGGTGCGAAGATGATCGCAAGCTCGCCCGTTCGCTCGAGGTCGACCGTGCGCACGCTCGCTCCCTGGGTGACACGCCATGTTCCCGGCTCCACATCCCAGGCCGTCATGCGCGCGGTCACCGCCGTCGTGCCGAGGTTATAGCCCGCGATCCGCACGTGTTGCGGGGTCGCCTCCGGGACGAGAATGGCCACCTGTTCCTCGGCGTCTGGCGCCTCGAATGACCAGCTCACGGCGTGCCCGGGATAGGTGGAGTTGCGGACCAGGGCGATGCCGCCGAGACGCGCGCGTTGAAGTTCCGCGTCGTTCACGGTGACACGGTCAATCCAGAGGCTGCCCTCGGTATTGATGTACTCGCGCACGGCGGACGCCGCGATCTGATCGCTGTAGAGCCGTTCAAGATGGCGAGTGTCTCCGCTCGCCTGCCAGGCAAAATGCCGCATCGCCGGATCGGTGCTGAGCGCTTGAATCGCTGGCCCCCACTCCTGCCGGAGCGACAGGATGTCGAGGCCGTCGCCGGGAATCAGCGCCAGGCTTCGTGGTCCAGCGTCGAGAAAGGGTTGCAGATACCTCTGGTTCCCCGTCCATCGAAACGCCGCCCACATCAGCGGCCACGCGCGCTCCGAGGGCAGCGCCAGATCCTGGTCGGTGGCAAACTCCACCGTCGCGCGCAGGGCGTAGGCCCCGGTGGCGTCGGGCTTGCGGTGGGCCAGAAGCGCGTCGGCCAGCTCGAGCAACCACTTGCGAACGCGCGGGGACCCGTTGAACTCGACGAGCTCGAGCGCCGGATGCAGGATGAGGTACGACGAGGGCTTCGACCAGGCCCAGACACCTTCTTCGGAAATCGTCGTGCCGCTGAAATACGACGACCGGATGTGACGATGACCCGCGGCATTGATACCCGTGATCCGCTCGATCGCGGCTGAGGTGTCCATCGCGCGTTCCAGGTGCACCGGGCTCGCATAGTCCAGGAGCAGCGCTTGCCCGAGGACCTGAATGCCTTCCTCGTAGCTGTGGAGTTCGTCGGTCTGGATCGTGGACAGCCCATTGGTGAACATGCCCTCGGCGTAGAACGCCTCCATCTCGCGCAGCAGCGATTCGCGAATCTTGTCGGGGTTGGCGCCCATGAACGCCGTGCCCGGCCAGAAGTTCGTCAGGTCGCCATCGTCGGAGAGGCCACCACCGAACTCGCCATTCTCGATCTGGCGGTGGTCGATGTACCAGTTGACGAAGCGCTTCACCGAGCGGAGATTCTCGATCTGCCGGAACGCCCATAGCGGAACACCCGGAGGCGCCGGCGCAAGGACGATGCCGCGCCACTCGCCTCGCTGTACGTGGACGGCGAACAGATGTGGGGCGTCGGGGCGGGAATC
>JBDTMB010000002.1:0-45253 GCA_039934485.1 Vicinamibacterales bacterium | reverse complement strand
TCTTGAGGCGGTTGAACCCGATGGCGCCCTCGAACACGCCGTCGGGGCGCGGCCGCGCGCCGCCGATCTCACGGTAGGCGCCGGAGGCGAGCGAGAACACGCCCAGGCCCTGATCGTCTGGACCGCGATGGCGCTGGATGTCGGCCATTCGCGCCACCACCTCGGTGTCGGCGGGAGCGCCGTTGAAGTTGAAGAACCCGGCGATGCCGCACATGTTACGCCGCCGCCTTCCGCGCTTCGACGAACACGCTGTCGGCGATCCATCGCATCAACGGAAAGGAACGACTGGCCGTCTTCAGCAGTTCCGAGGCGCGCAGCACCCGCCTGAGTGCGGGTGTCATCAACGGCTCATCCGCCGGCTGCAGGCCAATGCCGAAGTAGCAGTCCACGTCGAATCGCGTCGCCCCGACGGACGCGCCGAACAGCCGTGCCAGTTCCCCAAGCGTCCAGTATCGCACCTCGAAGCCCCGGCCTTCGCGAAAGCCCCGCCGCAGTTGGTGATACAGGCACCGCGCGCCAAATCGCGTCGGCATCTGGACCTTGGCGAGTCCTCCCGCCTTCAGCACGCGGCCCATCTCGTGCGCCGCCAGTCCGACATCCGCCTTCGAGAGGTGTTGCAGCACGCTGTACGAGTAGGCCACGTCGAACAACTGCGAGGCGAATGGCAGCCGGCGGGCGTCGCCAACGACATAGCGGTTCGGCGCACCCAGCCGGCGCGCGACGCGGCGCGCCGCCATCACGGCGCCGAGCGATGGGTCAAGGCCCACCACGCTGTAGCCCTTCGCCTGCGCGGCCAGCGACCAGCGGCCCCAGCTGCAGCCGATGTCCAACAACCAGCGGCCGTCACCAGCCGGGAGCGGAAGGTCGGGGATCGGATACCGATCGAGCGCGCCAATGAGGTGCCGGTACATCAGTCCGTTGGTGGCCGCGATGAGGTAGGCGACGACGGGGTCGATGGCCGGCCGTGCTGATGCGAGCGCCACCACGCCCTGCTTCTCTTGCTCGCTGATGCCAAGCGATTCCAGATACAGTTCCGGGGCCCGCGGATCGGCGCCTTCGCCTCGAGCCCGCCGCAGCGAATTCTCCGTGCCGGACATCGTCATCGCGCCTTCGTCCAGCAGCATCACCGGCACGCCGTCCACGACTGGAAACCGATGACCCGTGCCGCAATCGAGCTCGCCGCCGATCAGGGTCAACGGACCGCCATCCGATGGACACACCAGGTTCGCGATGAACCATGGATCGCAAGCCTCCGCGGTCCTCATCACGGCTCGAGCGCAACCAGCGCGTCTGAAAGTGCCGCGGTGCTGGATTGGCGGTCGTCAACGGCGCGGCGGGAGAACTCCGCCAGGAGGTTCGGCGCACCAATCACGCGGCGGAGCGCCGCGGCCAATGCGTCCGCCGACACTTCGTCCAGCACGATGCCATTGACGCCGTCCTCCACCACCCGTCCGCAGGATCGCGAGGCGATGATCGGCAATCGCCAACCCTGCGCTTCGACCTGCGCCATGCCGAAGCCGTCGGAGAACGACGGAAACACCAGCACGTCGCTGTCCCGGTAGTGCTGCATCACGTCGCTTCGGGACACCGGCCCGAGCCAGGTGATGGCAGGGTGTTGCGCGAACCGCGACGGCACTTCCATCGCGAGGCCGCCGACCAGTCGCAGCGCAACCGGCAGATCCGACAACCCGGCGACGGCCTCGAGCAACGCCGGCACACCCTTGGCGACCGAAGCGTGGCCCACATAGAGAACCCGCAGGGGCCGGTCGCGCGTGAACACGCGCGGATAGTCGCGGGCGTTCACCTCGGCTGGATGCTCCGGCGTGTAAGGAATCGGGATCACGCGAAGCTTGGCCGGTGGGATCCCCGCGTGCTGGAGCGATTCCCGCGCCCAGTCGGAGTTGACCACGATCCAGGTGGCGAGGGCGCACTCTTCACGCCACGACTCGAAATACGCGGCGGGCGGCGCCGGCGGCGCTTTCCCAAATTCAGGCCACTCCGTTGCCAACCGCTCGACGATGCGGAAGTGCTCCTCACCCGGATCGATTTGTCCGAGCACCGTCGTCCAGCCGCGCGACCGGGCCAGCGTGAACACCTCGCGGGCGGAATAGCTATGGGCGAACACGACGGTCGGCGTCCCGGCGCGGTCCGGCACGCGCCGAAGCGCGGCCGCGGCGCGCGTGCCGAACCAGCGGTTGCGTTCCATCAACAGTGGCCAGCCGGAGGTGCGCTGGGTGCGCCAGAGCGCCTCGCGCGCCATCAGCGCCAACGTGAAGTGGCGCACGTTCGCGCAGGCCAGGTCCGGATGGTACCGTTCGGACAACCGTCGGGACAGGGCGCCCGGGAGGCGCGACCAGATGCTGCCCGGCTTGACCCACGCGTCGGCGATGAGGAGTTGCAGGTGGTGCTCATGATGGAGCGCGCGCGGCACCGCGTAATGCTCGCGCGCGCCAAGGTGGCAGGTGATCCAGCGGGAGTGTGACGCCGTCATACCCGCCCGAATGGCGCAGCCACGGGGTGCCGCCGCAAGCGCAGGTACGAAAACAGGGCCGCCGCCGTCACCAGGTGGCGGGCGCTCGCGTATTGGCGCAGCACCACCGGAATGCTCACCAGGCCGCGGAGGATGCCACGGCGCCGGCCATGACCGAGCAGCCAGACGATCCGGTTGAAGCCCTGCCCCACGCCGACCCCCCACAACCAGATCGGATACCGCAGGTACGCCAGCAGGGCGATATTGGCAATGCTCGCGGCCGTCACGGCAGGATCGGCGTGCCTCGCCCGATCCGTGTCGTGAAACACCCGCAGCCACCGCGTCCGCAACACCCGGCCGCCGCTGGCGTGCAGACGCAGGGCCAGGTCCACTTCCTCCATGCCGTACGCCGTCGCAATCGGCACATAGCCGCCGCTTCTCAGGAAGGCGTCGCGCCGGTAGGCGCAGGCCCCGCCGACAAAGTCCGCCACCCAGGATGCGGTCCTGGTGTCGGGCCCGATCACTTCGTCGCTGTGGTATTCGGACGCCCCGATCACTGACGCGTCGGGAAACGACGCGAACACCTCGGTGGCGCGCGAGAAATAGTCGGCGTCAATGGGGTACGAGTCGTCGTCGAAACTGGCGACGAAGGGCTGCGTCGACTCCGCGATGAGCCGATTGCGGCCGCCGCCCGGACCGGCCGTCCCCTCGCTGATCAAGACGCGAACACCGGGATGGGCCGCCCGGATGGCCTCGGCACACGCGCGTTGATTGCCGTCAACGTGGACCAAGATTTCCGCCGGCGGCGGAACGCAGCCCTCGAGCGTTCGCAGCGTCGCCAGCGTTTGATCGATTCGCTGGAATGCGGTCACGATGGCGGTGACGCCGCTCACGACCCGCTCGCACCGAGCGACCAGCCGGTTCGCCGCAGGAAATCGTCCAGGTCGCGGAGCGCCACCAGGTTTTCGAAATTGGCGGTATCGTACTCGGTCGTAATGGGTATCAGTTGGCGACTGTCGTTCGCGCGAAACAGGCGGAAGCCGGAGTACTCGATGAGTGTCAGCAGGTCCCGGGTTGAATATCCGAAGCGCGGGAAGTGCAGGCTGCTGACCTCGAAGTATACGCAGCGTGCCAGCTTCAGCAACTCGGGCGCGCCTTCGAACACAAACTTCTCGTAGCCTTCGACGTCCACTTTCAGCAGCGCAATCGTCGTCCAATCCGCCACCAGATCATCCAGGCGGGCCACCCGCACTTCCAGGCTGCCGCCCCCGATCCGGTTCATGTCATCCCGGCGGTCGTCGGAGAATCGTGCCGTGCCTGGCGCCGCACCCACGGCGCTGTTGATCAACCTGACGTTGTGGACGCCGTTGAGCGCCACGTTGTCCTGAAGGAAGCGGAAGGTCCTCGGATGCGGCTCGATTCCGGTGACGTGCCCGGTCGGCCCCACCTGGACCGCCGCGGTCAGCACGGTGTCGCCGATGTTGGCGCCGACGTCGACGACCCGGTCGCCCGGCTTGAGGTAGTCGCGAAAAAATTCGAGCGCCTGGTCGCGGCCGTGGGGTTCGATCCAGAGTTGCGACGACAGGTTGGCAGGATGAAAGCGCAGCCGGTAGCCGCGCTGCTCGATCGTGAAGAGGCGGCACGCACCGGTGGCCACCAACGCCTTCGCCGCCAGGAACCGCAGCGGGCGCGGGTGGTCTCTGACGACCGACCAATAGTGCTTCAGTGCGGCGCGACCCGGGCCGGGCCGAGCGACGATCTTGCCGAGCGCACGAAGGCGTCCGGTCAACCGCTGGCCGGCGCCGTTGGAGCGCCGCCGAAGCGCGGCGCCGCCAAGGTTGCTGATCGTCTCGATCACGAAATACAGGCACGCCGATCCGAACGCCGACAGCGCCGAACGGCCCTGGGTCCGCCGCATCACGAAATACCGGTTGTAGAGATCGTCTTCCGCGGCGTCCCGGGGGGACACCCGGCCCCCCGGCGCGTGGAAGTGCCCCAGCCGGGCGCGCGGACAAAACACGAGCGCCCCGACCCGGGACATCTTCAGGCCGAGATCGACGTCCTCATTCATGGTGCAGCGATGGAGAAAGAAATCGGAAAATCCCCCGGCCGCGTCGTACGCGGAGCGGCGGACCAGCGTGTTGCAGGTGCTGAGCCATTCGATCGGCGCGGTGTTAGCCGGCGTGGGATTGTAGCCGAAGCGCAACAGCGGTCCGACGACCCGGCCCTCCCAGGAACGAGGTTTCATCCCGAGCACATACCGCATGTAGAAACGCCACGCGCGCGTCGGCATCGGCCACGACTGGGTGTTGTAGTCAGCGACCGCTCCAACGACGTGCGGGTCGGAACCAAGCGCTGCCATCAGCTCCGCGACACAATCTGGTTCGAGGACGACGTCGTCATCGAGCATCAACAGGTACTCGCCCTGTGCATCAGCGATGGCCGCGACCCGCTGGCGGACGGCGTTCGGTGGCTGCACGGCAATTCGCCGGACGTTCAATCCAGAGGCGACCCAAGTTGGTTGCGCGACCAGTTGCTCCACTTCTGCAGTGCCGCTGCCGTCGGCCACGATGATCTCGTCCGGCTGGCGCGATTGCGCGGCCAGCGATTCGAGGAGTCGCGTCAACGATTGGGTACGGCCGATGGTTGGAACGATGGCGCTGATCCAACCGGCCGTCAGCCGCCCTGGCTTCAGTGCCTGCTCCTCGAAGGCGGCGCGGCCAGGATGCGCCGCAGGGCCAGGAGCCGGCCGGACAGTCGCGCGCCAAACCCGTTGCAGCGAAACCGGCGCAGGCAACCACCAAGGTTGCTGGCGGTCTCCACCAGGAAGAACGTCGCCACCAACCCGAGGGCCCGGCCGGCACTCAGTCCCTGGGTGTGACGCAGGATCAGAAACCGATTGTAGAGATCGTCTTCGGCGGCGAGCCGCGCCGACACCCGGCCTTCGGGTGCGTGCATGTGCGCCAGGCGAGCGTCCGGGCTCAGCAGGATGCGGCCGGCGCGCCGGAGCTTGAGGCCGAGGTCGACATCTTCGTTGATCGTCGTGCGGTGCAAAAAGAACTCGGAGAAGCCGCCGACCTGATCGTACGCGGTGCGACGGATCAGGCTGTTGCCGGCGCCAAGCCATTCCATGGGGACGAGGCCGGCGGGACTCGGCGAATAGCCGAAGCGAAGGAGCGGCCCGATCACCCGGCCCTGCCACTCCCCGGTGGTCACGCCGTGCAGCCACCGCAAGTACCATCGCCACAGCGTGGTCGGTCCTGCCCAGGTCTGGTTGTTGAAGTCGGCCGTCACCGCCACCACGTCCGGCGCCGAGTGAATGGCGTCGACGAGCGCCTGCACACACGTGCGCTCGAGCACGACATCGTCGTCGAGCATCAACAAGTATTCGGCGTCGGAGGCGCCGATGGCGGCACGGCGTTGACCGACGGCATTCGGTTCGTCCACGGCGATGCGGCGGACCCGCAACCCCTGCGCCGGCCACTGCTCGTCTTCGATCACGCGCCGGACTTCGTCGCCACGGCTGGCGTCGGCCACAATCACGTCGTCAGGACGCTGCGATTGCGCCGCCAGCGAACGAAGGAGATTTTCCAGTGCGTGGGGCCTGCCGATCGTCGGGATGATGGCGCTCAGGGACCCGGCGGTCATGGCGGTTGGTGGTTCGGCGGGCGCGAGGACCGCGCGCCGGGGCTAAATGAGGCGCTGGCGGATCTTGATGGTGTCGTTGGCCTTGACCGGATCGCTCATCTTCGCGTCGACTTCGACTTCCTTGTCGCCGACGCGGCGAATAATCTTCATGCCGCGCGTCGAGCCGCGCTCGGTCAAGCCGCCGGCCACCGCGATCGCCTGCCGCACGGTCATGTTCGGCACCAACACGAACTGGCCCGGGCTCTTGACGAACCCGGTCACGTAGAACCGATCCGCCTGGGGCACGAAGATCGTATCGCCGTCCTGCAGCAGGAGGTTGGCCGTGACGCGGCCCTCGCGGAGGTCGTCCATGCTCACGCGCATGATCTCCGCCACCCGTTCGTCGCCAGGCAGGGCCGGCGCCAGCACCGTCGGAATTTCGTCCTTGTAGCGCTGCACGATGATCAGGTTGCCGGCCGTGGCGGTCAGCGAGCCGGCCTTCGCGATCACCTCGAGCAACGTCACCTGGCCTTCGATTGAATACTTGCCGGGAGCCCGGACTTCGCCCAGCACGAAGATCGATCGGCCGCGGAACTGCGAAATCTCGACCGAAACCTGCGGCCGTCGCACGTAGCCGTCGGCGAGGAGCTTGGTCAGGAGCGCCTCGACGTCGCGCACGGTCTTGGTGCTGACGACGACGCGGCCGACAAAGGGGAACGAGATCGCCCCATCGGAGTCGACGTTGTAGACGCCGCTCAACGTCGGCTCATCGAACACCTTGATCGTGAGAACGTCGCTGGCTCCAACGACGTACGACAGGCTGGCCTGCGGCGACGAGGCCGGAGCAGCCGGGGCGGCAGGCGCAGGGGCCGGAACTTGAACGGCCGCTACGAATGCGATGAGCAACGTGAGGATAAATGACATGCTAAAAAGCGTAGGCCCACGAGAGGAAAATACGCCGGCGATCGTAGTTCCGCTCGGCCTGTTCTGGCGCACGACGGCGCGAATACTCGTAGTTGAGTGCCACGCGGGTACTGTTCCTCAGATTATAGCCGAGGCCGCCGTCTACGAGGTCCAGCGTATCCCGATGAGCTGGGACCCCTTCCCGGTTGCCGTAGTCGAAGAACGACCAGCTGCCGTGAACCTGCGCATCGAAGGCGCCGCCCAGGCGGTGGTTATAGGTCAGGTTGAACGAGTTCGTGACGTAATAGGCCTCCGTCACGTAAAACGAATACTCGAGCGACCGCGTGGCCGTAAAGCCGAGGCGGGCCATTTCGAACAGCGAATAGGACACCTCGACCGCTGCCGTAAGCCCGCGGAATGGATGGACTGACGGGTCCACGGCCTTGTAGTCCAGGTATCCGAAGGTGGCTGAGCCATTGATCGAGGCCTGCGGAAGAAATGAGAAGCTCCCGTCGAGATACCTCGAGTCGGCGTTGCGAGTGGGCTCTTTGTCGAACAGGTCCTGGCGGTATCCGCCCCGCATGGTAAGCGTGGTCAGTGGAGTCAGGGCGGTCCGCGCGCCGCCGCTGTAATCATCCGTATAGCGGCTCAGCGACTGTCCCAGCTCGACACCGGACTCGAACGCGTCGGAGTAGTGCGTCGTCGTCCTCACGGCTGAGGCGTAGATATTCGACGTCTCGGAGATTTGAAAGCCCAAGCCGCCGGACTCCTCGGTGGTCATGTGCTCGGCCCGCGTGTCGATTTCGCCGTTGGGTCGTTCGCGCGTCTGGGTCTGGCCGTAGCCAACAAAAGGGAACAGGCGGCTCAGCAGAAAATCCACGCGGGCCCGGGCGACATAGCCCACCGATCGCTCCTTCGTATAGGTGTGGTAGTAGGTCAGCTCGGCGCCACCATAGGCCGACAGTTTGACAAACCTGGTGCGGACAAACACGCCGAGGTCCGGCGTCCCTGCCGCCACGAAGTCATGCTTCGGATTCTCCGTCTCGTCGAACACGTTCGAGTCGGTGCCGATTTCCCTGATGGTGATGCCGGGCGCAAGTTTGACCGGGCCCATGCCGAGGACGCCCACCGTCGGTTCCGTGTCGATCAGCATCGACGTAAGCGGTCCCGCGCCCACACTCGCCTGCGCCCTCGCCTCAGTTGACCAACCGATCAGGCTGACAACCAGGAGCAGCTGCCAACAGGCGAGGCGGCCTTGCCAACTCACCCTCATCGCTTCGCTCCGGATCGTTTCGACAAGTTCACGGTGTCCTCCGGCGATGCGACCAAACTCTCGAAGCGTCCATCGCCATCATCGTCCGCTTCAATCCCGGTTAGCTGGCCACGCTCATCGTAGATCAAGCGCCGGTCGGCACGTCCGCGCGTGAACTTCGTGTCGAAGCTCACTTCCCGCAAGACGCCATTGGTGTAGACGTCCCATTTATCGGTCTTGCCATCCGCATTCGTGTCGTCCTCGGTTCGCGCCAGCACGGCCTCATGAAAAAATTCTTCGCGATCGATCTGCCGATCGCGCCTGGTCGCCAGTGACACGCGCCTCTCCCCTGCCGGGGTCATCGCGGCCCAGGTCCAGGTGTCCTCGATGCCGTCGTTGAGGCTCGAGGTGCCGACGCGAACCAACGCCGCCTGTTGGTCAAAGTATTCCCAACGATCTACCCGGCCGTCGCCGTCGGTGTCCGCTTCACCGCGCAGGGGCCGGTTACCGTCCATATAAGTCCGCTGGTCAATGCGCCCATCGGCGTTCAGGTCTGCGGACAGTTGAACGAGCCTGGCCGAGAAGCGGTCGTAGCTTGGCGTCACGGTGCCCGTTCGCGGCTCGTCAGCGCAGGCGGCCAGCGTGGCGGCCAAGAGCACCACCAGGCAAGACCGATACAGCTCCGCCCTCTCACATACAGACATAACTATACATGATAGGACTATATATGACTTTATATGTCAAATGCGCCACGGCCGCGACATCATCCATGGTGGTCCTTCCTCTTCTTATCGGTTGGATGCTGAGTATCGAGGAGCGCCAGAAAAAGGAGAAGCCGGCGGGCTGTGCCGCCGGCTTCGGGTCTTGGGCTGCGCGGTCGCCGTCGCGAATCGCGGCGGTCGCTATGACTTGGTGACTGAAATGGTCACGGTCGCCGTATCGCTGCCGCCGTTGCCGTCACTGACTGTGTAGGTAAAGGACGTCGTGCCGGTGAAGGACGGCGGCGGGATGTACTTGATTGTGTTCTTCGCCCCCATCGTCACGCTGCCCTTCGACGGCTGCGTCACGTTCTGAACCGTTAACGTGTTGCCGTCCGGGTCGGAGTCGTTGCCCAGGACGGCAAAGGTCTTGGCGTCGTTCTTGGTGGTCGACACCGAATCGTCCATCGCAATGGGCGGACGGTTGGCGGCACGAACCGCTGTGGTGACGGTGTTGCTGCTCTTGGGCGTGGTGATCTGAGTGCTCTTGATCGTGGCCACGTTCGTCACCGCTGTCGCGCAACTGTCGCGCGAGCAGCCGTCGCCATCGTAGTGGCCGTTGCGGCGGCGATCATGATCCTCGCGGTCGCGGCCGCGATCGCGGTCGTCGTCATCGCGGCGACCACTATCTTTCGCGCCCGCCCGGCACATCGGGAGGTTGGTGGTCACCCGTACCGTCATGGTCACGGTCGCTGACGTGCCGGGTGCCAACGCCGCCACGTTCCAGGTCACCTTGCCGGCCGAGAGCGATCCGCCGCCGCTCGCCGACACGAACGACGTGTAGGACGGCAGGGAGTCGCTGAGGACCACGCCAGTCGCGGCGCCGAGGCCGTGGTTCGCGTAGACCAGGGTGTAGACCAGCGTGTCGCCGGCGACGGCGCTGGACTTGTTGACGGACTTGGCCAGCTTGAGCACGGGAAGCGCCGGGCGACCGAGCGTGGTGGTGACGGTGTTGCTCGCCTTCGGCGTGGTGACTTCGGTACTCCTGATGGTGCCGGAATTGGTGATCGCAGAGACGCAGTTGCCATCGTGCGAGCAACCGTCGCCATCGTAGTGACCCTCGCGACGGTTATCGTGATCGTTGTCGTCGTCGTCGCGATCGCCGTGCCGGTGCGGGCTGCTGCCCGACTGGCACACGTCAACGCCGAGGTTGACCCTCACTGTCAAGGTGACACTGGCGGACGCGCCGGCGGCGAGCGCGGGCATGGTCCAGACCACCTTCCCCGCGGACACCGTTCCGCCGCCGGTCGCGGACTGGAACGTCGTGTTCGCCGGCACCGCGTCGGTGATGACCACGTTGGTGGCGCCACCCGGGCCGGTGTTCGAGTAGGTCAGGGTGTAGACCAGCGTGTCGCCGATCGCGGCCGTCGTCTTGTTGACGGTCTTCACCAAGCCCAGCGTCGGACGGCCCGAAGAGGTCACGGTGAGGGTGCCATCGACGAACGTGAAGGTGTAATTTGCCGCGGCCAGCGTGCCGATCGTGGCGGTGATCGGATAGGTGCCGGCGGGGCTGGCCGTCGTTGCCGTGGTCGACAAGGCGGCGGCGCCCGTCACTGCGGACGCGGAGTCACCGTTCACAAACCCCGTGAATGACGACGTCAGGGCCGGATTCGCCTGGCCTTGCGCCTTCGACTTGTTGTCGGCCTTGACCGTCAGGGTCGCCGGCGCGATGGTCAACGTGCCGGCAACATAGGTGAACGACACGTCGTGATCCCACCCAAGGCCGCAGGTGATGGCGTGCGGGCCGGCCGTCAAGGGATCGGACACCGAACACGTGGGCGGGACGTCAACATCGCCAGTTCCGAAGCCGGCCGGGAATGTGCCGTAGTCGAAGGTCAACACCGGCAGCGAATCACCGTACGCCATGCTCGCTGGACGTGCCGTCACCGTGACGGTCGCCTTGTTGATCGTGAACGTTCCGTTTACCGGCGTCACCGAGTAATTGTCAAGGGTGGCGCCGGAGATCGACGGCGTGATCGCGTAGGTGCCCGCCGATTCACCGGTGACGCGCGTCGCCGCCGTGGTGAACACTTCTCCCGCCACGAGACCGGCGCTGGTGACCCCGAACGCAGGGTCGCCATCGCCGAATGTCTTTGACGTGCCGACCGCGGTAATCGTCGCGGGCCTGGGTGTGACCGTCAGCGTGCTGTCGACGCCGGAGACGTCAAGCAGGGGGTCGCTGCCGGGCGTGACGTGAATCGGATAGCTGCCCACCGGAGAAGCAGGGACCGCGATTGTGGAAATCTGGTAGCTCACGCTTCCGGCCGACGCTCCCGTAACGGTGACATCGAGCGGCGGGTTCTCATTACCGTAGGGCCGCGTCTGGGGATTCGCCTGAATCGTGACCGGCACTGGTTGCCCAATCGTGATGGTGGCCGACCCCGTCGACGCCAGCAACGCCGTGTCACCGGAATACGAGAAATTCACGGTCGACGTGCCAGGCAACAAGGTCGTGCCAGGGATCGTCGCCGACGCGACACCGTTGACCACCGGTCCGGTGACGGTGAACGAACCGGCGGTAAACGTCACGGTCCCGGTGGCCCACGTCGGGCTTGTGGTGGCCGACAGCAGCACGTCATAGGCGTACCCGACGGCCGTCGCTCCGGTGTAGGCGACCGTCGATGACGCCTTGTCCACCGTCACGGTCCTCACGACCGTTGACAGGTTGCCGGCCGCATCGCGCGCGGCAAAGGTGAAGTCGCTCGAACCCATCGGGAACTGCAGCGTCCCGGGCTGGCCGATCGAGACGACGCCGGACCCGGCCGAGCCATCGAGCAGGAGGGGATCGGTCGCGGAGGCATCAAACGTGCCCGCTGGAATGACGCCATACGCCTGGCCGGTGGCGAGGATATGGATGTTGTTCGGCGCGACAATGACGGGGGCCGTCTTGTCGATGTTGACGTAGCGGCCGCCGCGCGACGTCGCCGAATTGGCGTCCTGCGTATGGCCGACGTAGTCGGCGACAGTGAACGAATCCGACTGGTGGCGGCCTTCTTCAGTGAAGGTGACCCAACCGTCTGATATCTCCGAATTCGCTTCCGTGTCGGCCGGTGAACCCGACTCCCCGTCGATGACGAAGTAGCCGACGGAGACATCGGTGTTGTACCACTCGGCGCCCTGGTCCGGGCCGTGCACCGGCCAGACGTTGAAACTCACCTCGGGCGGGTTCAAATCAAGGTTCAGCGGCACGTGCACGGTGGGCCCGAGGCTGCCGGCGTCGGTCACGACGTGGTAGTTCAGCGCGCTCACGCCGGTCACGCGGACATGCACGTCGACGTTACCGTTGGCGTCGAGCGGCGATTCGGTCGCCGACCCGCCGTAGAAGAACGCCGCCTCGCCTTCGAAGTTCCAGAAGATCTCGCTCACCGGTTCGCTGCCGGTCGGCGTGATCCGCACAAACACGTCCTGGCCGTACCACGACCCGACGGGAGCGACGATCGGACTGATCGCAACCGGACCTCCAGGGGCCTCCGGATCTTCGTACACAGCGTGAGTGGCGCCGCAGTTCCCACACGTCGCGCGAGCCATCGCCTCGGCCGGATCGGCATTCACCGCGCCACCATTGCCCGAAGCATTGATGATGAACGTCGCCGTCGGCGACGAGCCCTGGTCGTAGGTAAACGAATAGCTCACCAGTTGACCGGGGCCGATGGTGGACGGAGCGGTGGGAGTCGGCGTGCCAACGCTGACACCCGGTTCGACGGCTTGCACGGTCACCGTCACGCCGGTCACTGGCGACAGTTTCTGCATGGGAACGGCGACATCGAAGGTTCCGATACCGAGGGCGGCCGCCGGATTGACGATACCCATGTCAGGCAGCTCGAACCGGAGAATCCGCCGGCCGATGGGGTCGGTCACGAGGAACCGGCCTTTCTCGTCGAGACCAGGCAGGGTGCCCTGCTGGTCGGCCATGCCCATCGTGAAATCTGACACCGCGACGGTGGTGTCGAGCTGGAATTCGAACTGGGCCGACGGGACGCCGCCCGGATAGGTCACGGTGTAGAACGCCACGCGGGCGTGCCCAGAGTCGGTCACGCCAATGCGGCCAAGATGATCGATTGCAATACCCACCGGTCCGTCGAGCGCCGAGGGGCCCGGCACCTGTGGCCTGCCAATCCAACCAAGGGGGTTCAGGTCGCGATCGAAGACCTGGATCAGATCCTGGGCATGGTCGGCGACATAAATGTGGCCCGAGGCATCGATCGCCGCCCCGGTCACCGTGCTGAACTCTCCCGGACCCGTGAACGGGCTGACAGAGCCCGGGGGAATAATCGAATCTGGATCGCCCTGCAGGCAGGCATCATGTTGCGAGATTTGCGGCAAGGCGTGCGGTAGCGAGTTAATCAGGTTGAACGCCGTATCGAAGACGTGGACTTGGCAGTGCGACCAATCGGTGACCAGGATGCGGTCGTTGGCTGCCGAAGGCGGCACCGGGCTTCCAGGCGCCAGGGCGACCGCACCCGGCGTCAGCTTCACCTGGTTCGGTTTCATCGGGCCGGCAATGCCGTCGGGGATGTCGAAGTCAAAGGCCATCGACCCGTCGGCGTTGAACACCGCCACCCGCGCGTTGCCTCCGTCAGCCACGAGAATCCGGTGCGCCCCGTCCACAGAGATGCCGTACGGAAGGCTGAGCAGTTCGCCGCTGTCGCCACCCGGTCCGTAACTATAAGGGCCTCGGCCAAACTTGCCACTGCCCATCGGATGCGCCAGCGGAAAGACGGTGCCGTCGAAATTAAACACTTGCACGCGGTTGTTCAATCCGTCGGCAACGTAAACACGGTGCTGCAGGTTGCCGCCACCAACGTCAACGGTGTCCACCGCCAGCGATACCGGCAACAGCAACGCCCCTGGCGGCGGCGGCACTTCCGCTCCGCTGGCGTCCTTGCACTGCCGATGCTGGGGGTAGTCCCAGTCGAAATCGCCAGCCCGCGAATATGAACATTCGCCAGGCGCGAGCGAGGCGAACTCATCTTCGTAAGTCTCATACGGCGATTGGAGAATCGGATTGCCGAACTCGTCGGTATCGATCTCCGTGCCGGTTGGACTCGGCACGTTGTTCAAAAGGTTGGGCCAGATCTCAAGCTGTTTCCACAGGAGTCGCTCAACTTGAGGGTTGAACGCAGATTGCGCCGGAGCGTCGACACTACCTAGTAATGACAACGCCAGCGCACAGAAAACCGCAGGGAGGAACCGAGGAATAGTCTTCACGATCGCCTCGACCGGTGAAGGTCAGGTAAACCAGCGTTAGGCGGTGCTAAATACGACTTCAATGTCGGTTTAAGTCATATAGAAGATATGTGAGACCGTTCGACTTTGTCAACCGTGTTAGAGCCTCCAGCGCCGGAGGACCGAGCGAAAGTACGAGCGCTGTTGGAGGGTTCGGCGCGGATGGCGCGAAAACTTCAGAAACCTGTGGAAAACGTGCAATATACGGTCGATCTGGCTCTCTGGGCGGCCCCTCATCTCGGCCATGACGACGCGCGCGTGATCCCGGCGGCGGGTCCGAAAATCGACATTTCCACTGATCGATCCCGGGTGCAATCGAAACGCCGCCAGGAAGGCATCGAGGGTGTGAAAAGCCGCCCCGCGCCGCGCCAGGTCGGCCCAGAGTTCCATGTCCCAGCACAGGCTTCCGGTCTCGCGGAACCCGCCGGCGCGCTCGAAGGCAGCGCGGCGGAAAAACGTCGACTGCTGGACCAGCACGCAGGCTCCGTACTGAAAGTGCCTCAGGTTCCAGCGATCGCTGAAGGTCGGCTGGCCCAGTTCACCCGAAGGGCGGGCGAAGTAGGCATGGCCAGAGATGACGTCGGCGGACGGATGGGCGGCGAACTCTTGCGCGACACGGGTGAAGGCGTTGGGCAAGTAGAAATCGTCGGCGTTGATCACCCCAAGGATCTCGCCGGTGGCGAACTGGAATCCACGATTCAGCGCGCCGGCAGGTCCCTGGTCCGCTGCCGACACCCAGTGCTTCAACCTCGGCCCATACTTCGTCAGGATCTCGACACTGCCATCGGTCGATCCGCCGTCCATCACGATCAATTCAATGTCTGGATAGGCTTGGGTCAACACCGATTGGATCGCCTGCTCGAGGAAGGGCCCCTGGTTGAACGAGGGCGTCACGATGCTGATGCGTGGCCACCTTGGCGCGCTCACTGATGGTTCGCCAATCGGTACAGCCCCGCACTGGCGTAGGCGAACAGGATCGGATCAAGGTAGCCGGTATGGCTGGTGTGCGCCCAGAACACGGCGGTAGTGATGGCGAATGAAAGGACCAGGCCCCACATCAGCGCGTGCACCCGCCAATCCCGGCGAGCGCGCCACAGTCCGACGATGGCCAGAAGGTGTGCGGAAAGAAAGACCGATCGATACGCCCATTGGACGACAGGCTCCCGAGCGGGACTGAGTTGCGCCGAGAGGATCACCCAGAGCTTACGGGCACTACCCCACGCGGCGGTGCCAGGATTGGCCCTGACATATTCAAGCCCCATCCGCCGAAACAGCGCGTCCCGCGCGACGTCTTGTCCCGCGAGACGTTCGATGGATCGATAACCGTCGGGCGACAGCTGCGGCAATCCGTCGACGGTGAGATCGATGCTCTCCTCGGGAAAGTGCGAGAACGTCAAGGGATTGTTTCCCAAGTACAGGCTTCTCCCGAACTCGGAGGTGAGGACCGGCGCGCCGACGACGCGCCAGTTCCGCATCGTCCACGCGCCAGTCAGCAGCACGATCGGCAGCGCGACCACCACCGCTGCGCGCATGCGTTCGCGGCGGTTGGTGCCGCCAACCGCCGCCACCCAGGCAATCGCAAACGGCGCGAAGAACGCGACGCGCGCCGCCGTCAGGATGGCCAGTCCCAGCACGATACCGGCGGCCAACCACAGGCCATTCCGGCGCGTCCGCCTGGCGGCGAGCAGGCACGCGAGCGCTGCCGCCATCAGGAAGTTGAGGAGCACGGTGTCCTGCAGCGCGGTGTCGTGGATCACCGCGTAAGGATTGAAGGCGGTTGCCGCGGCGGCCAGGAGTCCGACTGGGGGCGCAAACAACTCGTTGCCAATCCGCCAGGCCATCCACCCGACGCCGGCCCCGATGATCGACTGCGCAATGACGACGCCGGGGTAGAGGACGCCGGCCTGGATGAAGCCGGCGAGAAACAGCGGGTAGACGGGCAACCGGCTGGCGCACGACTCACCCGGCGCGTAGCACAGGCCGTCGCCCGCGAGGAAGCTGTGGGCGAGGGTGAGGTAAAACGTGTAGCCGTGGGTCAGGAACGCATCCTCGCCGGCGGCGAGGCGAAGGCCAGCGCGGATGACAACACCAGCGACAATCGGCAGGATCAGCCACGCGCTCGAGCGAGACATCAGTCGGCCTACACTAGCGTGGTCATGCATCGCGACGGCGGCTCATGGTCTCAACGGGCGATCGCACGCGCGGCGGCATGGAGCCGGGCGCGATGGCACACGCTTGGCCGCTTGCCCATGGTACGCGGAATTCGCTCGGGCCAATTGCGGCGGCTGCAGCCGATGGCAGGCGGGCGGCAGCGCGGCACGCCCGTCGTGCGCTACTACTGGGAGGAGTTTCTCGAGGCGCACCGCCAGGACATCCGCGGCAGGGGCCTCGAGATTGGCGCGACCTCAACGTTGTCGCGCTTCGGGATGGCGACCATCACTCGCGCCGAGGCGCTCGACCTCGCGCCGCGGCCGGGCGTCGATGTGGTCGCCGACTTGAGCCGGGCCGATCAGTTGCCTGGTGGGACCTACGATTGCTTTGTCGTGCCCTTTACGATGCACTTCATCTATGACGTCGAGTCCGCCTTGTATCACGCGGTGCGCATCCTGAAACCGGGCGGGACGTTGCTGGTGAATTTTCCGTGCGTGGACTATTACTTTCCGGCCGGGCTTGACATGGGCACCGGCAAGCCGCTGTTTGTGTTCTGGTGGTTCACGCCGCTCCATGTCGAAAACCTGCTCCGCCGGATTGGGCTGGCGGCTGAAGATTTTGAATTGGTGATCGATGGCAACCTGTTCTCCAGGGTTGCTTACCAGATGAACCTGCCGGTCGAAGAGCTAACGGCCCTTGAACGGGACTACAAGGACCAGGGACACCCGCTCCTGATCAACGCGCGCATCGTCCAGCCGGCCGGCTGGAAGGGTGTCCGGCCTGAACCCCGCGAGCCGTGGCTGCCGGCGACGACACCGGCGGCATGGAATCCGGTGACGGGACACTATCCGCTCCCCTGATTCATTTCGCCAGCACCAACCGAAGCAGGCGCTTGGCGACTATTTCGTTGCCCAGGTCATGGAGGTGCACCCCATCAACAAAGATCGCGTCCTCCGGCCGTTGGCCTTCGGCGGCGGCCACCGGAGCGATGTCTTCGTCGAACATGCTCGACAGATCGTAGTACTCGAACGCGCTGGATTGATGGGCCGAGACGCGTTGGTGAAAGGCCTCGACCATTTCGTCGCGCTCGTCCGAAGAAGCCGCCAGGTGGCGGTGGAGGCCGGCGATGGGTTGAAACACCGCCATGAACCGCGCGCCGCTGCCTCGCGAGAGGTCGGCCATGCGCGCGTGGTTGTTGACGTAGCGGCGCGCTGCGGCGTCCACACCCGCGACATCGAACCCCGTCACGGGTGGGACGACGGGGCTGCCGTACTTTTCCCGAAACGCCCCGCTGTACTTGCGGGCGCGATGGGAAACCTGGGGCAGCAGGCGATCGAAGGTCAGCAGGTTCGCCTCAGCGCGAAGGTCATCGACCAGGTCTTCGAGCTGGTCAAAGCTCTCGGGAGTGCCGGCCGGATACGGCGTGTGGCGCCGCGTATTGGCGAGATTGGCCAGGACGGCGTCATTGGCGCCGTCGTACGCAACGACCAGGGCCGGATGGAGGTCGGCGATCTGCGCGGCAAGGCGAAACATTTCCTGCGTCGTATTCCACGACGGCACGCCGGCGTTGACGAAGAAGTAGTCGCTTTGCAGCCCGTTCAAATACGACGTGATCGTCGTCGCGTTCGACGTCGCGTAATAGCCAAATGCCGCGGATCCCCCCAGGAGAAAAGCAAGCCTGCGCCCTCCCGCGTGGGCGGGGCCTGGCTCGCGAAACCCGTCCGCATCGATGCTGCAGACCTCGTTGCCGATCGCGAGACGCGCCGCCTGGTCCAGCGGGAAGAAGAAAAGATAGTACGGATGCAGGTGTTGAATGGCGAAGGGAGAATAGGCTCGCTGGAGCCGGGCGAAGGCTGATGGGTTCCGGGCTTCACGCGCCTCGTGAACGGCGACGCGCACTCTCAAGAGGCCCTCCGCCATGACCACCACACCGACGGCAAGCGCGCCGAGCCACATTGCCCCGACCAACACCGTCCTCGGCCACCGGCGTCCTACCATGCCGTCCTGCCACCATCGACGATCAAGTTGGCGCCGGTCATGTAGGAGGAGGCGTCGGAGACCAGGAACAACACGGCGCCCTGGTATTCATCGACATTCGCCATCCGGCCAAGGGGAATGCGCTCGGCGAGGTTCCGCACGAACACCGGATCGTGATTGGCGAACACGCCGCCCGGCGACAGCGCGTTGACGCGAATGCCGTCCTTCGCCCAGTAGGTCGCCAGGTACCTGGTGAGGTTGATCACCCCCGCCTTGGTGGTGGCGTACGCGGCCGGCGTGTTGAACGGTTCGCCGGTGTGCGGACTCGTCACGCCTTCGTAGATGCGGTGATCCGGGCTGATGGTACCGACATCCGACGCGATGTTGAGGATCACGCCGCGCTGCTGCGCGACCATCTGCTTCCCCACCGCCTGGCAGCACAAGAAAGTACCGGTCAGGTTGACCTGCAGCGCCTTCTCCCACAGTTCCAGCGGATAGTCCTCGAACTTCGCGAAGTAGCCGCGCGCACCGTCGCCGCCACCCTTGACGGTCAAGGCCGCGTTGTTGATCAGGATGTCGATGCGGCCAAACCGTTCGACCACCAGGCGGGCCAGGCGTTCGACTTGCTCCTTCACCGTGATGTCGACGCCGACGCCGAGTGCGTCAATGCCGATCGCATCGGCCAGTTCGCGCGCGCAACCGGCGGACTGGTCGGCCGACAGATCGGCGATCACCACGTGGCCGCCGGCCCGGGCGATGGCGCGGGCGTGCTGCATGCCGAGGAGGCCGGCGCCGCCGGTGATGATCGCCACCCGGCCGGTCAGGTCGAATCGGTTGTTCATACCGGGTGCCGCATGCCGGAGGGCGCATCGCGCCAGGTGCCCGCCTGCAGGCGACGGAGAGCGGCCTCGATCAACGGAATGTTTTCGGGATAGTCAAGCTCGAGCACCGGCTCGTGGACGATGAAGGGAAGAATCCGGTGCCCGGCCATCATGCCAAGGTCGAGCACCACGCGCGGACGCACAATATCAACATAACCGTTCTGCCAGAACACGTCCGGCAACATTTGCCTGGGCAGGCTGTGGGCCTCCGCCTGACCTTCGACCCGCACCAGCGGCTCGAGAAGACCATCGGCGACGCGCCACATCTTGTAGGGCGATTGTGCCGGCGACGTCACCGAGCGCAGCGAATCGGCATCAGCGGTCCGCAGGAACATCTCGATGGCTTCGTCAATGCGGGCGACCTGCCGCACCGGGCCGGTCGGCCGGAGGTGCACGACGCACTCGCAGGAATACGCCTCCGAGTCGCGCAGGGTGGTCAACGCGTGACGGAACACATCCACGTCAGGCGACAGATCCTCGGCGAACTCCGGGGGCCGCATGAACGGCACTTCCGCGCCACAGGCGCGCGCAACCTCCGCGATCTCCGGATCGTCGGTGGAGACGATCGTCCGCGTCACCTGTCGCGAGGCCAGCGCCTGCTCGATGGAATAGGCGATCAGCGGCTTCCCCGCCAGCATCAGGAGGTTCTTGCGCGGAATGCTCTTCGAGCCGCCACGCGCGGGGATCAAGGCCAGCACTTCGCGCCGGGTCGTCATGACAGTTCGACGGCCTGTCCGCTCGCCAGGGACTGGCGCGCGGCCAGCGCGACGCGAAGGCTCCGCGAGGCCTCGCGGGCGCCGACCAGGGGCGTGTCCGCGCCGGCGAGCGCGGCAAGAAAGTGCCGCATCTCGTCGAGGAACAACTGGTTCCGCTCGAAGCCGGCCGCGTTGAGGTCGACGAGGATGGTGCCGGCGTCGCCAATCACTTCGCAGGTCCGCACCGCCGGACGCCGGAGAAAGTCCTGTCGCAGTTCGATCGTCACCGGCCGGCCGTTGACGCCGCACTCCATGGTGGTCAGCGCGTGATCCTCGACGTCCAGGTCGAGCGAGCCGGACCGGCCGCCGACCGTAAACACCCGCCGCGGCATCCCGAACAGCCAGCACAGGTAATCGAATTCGTGAATGTAGCAGAGGAGCACGCCGCCGCCGAGCGCGGCGCGCGCGGCGTACGACTGCCGGTAGTCTTCGTACGGATGGGCCGCGGGCAAGTACTCGCCAAACTCCGCCCGAACGGCGGTCACCTGGCCGAGGGCCGTGCGGCAGAGCGCGTCGCGCAAGCCCACCAGCGCCGGATGAGACCGCATCTGGTAGCCGACAGCCACGATTACGCCCTGGCGTTCGGCGAGCGCAATCAGTTCGTCAACGCCCTCGAGCGAATCGGCCAGCGGCTTTTCGACCAGCACATGGCAACCGGCGCGGACGGCGGCCAGCGCGGTGACGAGGTGCAGGCTGGTCGGATTGCAGACCAGGACGGCATCGGGCCGTTCGGCGAGGGCGGTGTCGAGGCGGTCGAAGGATCGAATGTGGTATTTGGCTTCAACGTCCTCGGCGGGATCGATGGTCATCGATTCGGTGATCGTGCCTGGCCGCCCGCGTACGCGATACGCCAGGATCTCGACGTCGCCGCCAAGCAGCGTGCGCAGATTGCGGACGTGCCGTTGTCCGATGCTGCCGAGCCCGGCCACCAGGATCTTCATTCGGCCTTGATAAACGCGCGATTCCTGCGGGCCGATGCCATCGCATCGGTGCCCGCCGGCGTCTCGAGAATCAACGGGCCCCCATAACCGACGGCGGCCAGGGTGTTGAAGAATTCCGTGAAGTTCACGTCGCCTTCGCCGAGCATCAGGCTGGGGCCATCACGCTTGCGATCCTTGAGGTGAATCCCGCACAACACGCCGCCGAGCGCGCGCACGTCGGCGACGACATCGTGCCCCGCCGCGACGGCATTGCCCACGTCGTAGTACGCGCCCAGCGCCGGCAGGCCGGACTGATCGATCAGCTCGCGCAACACCAGCCCGGGCAGATCGCATTCAAGTCCCAACTGGATGCCGCTCGCTTCGGCGATCGCGAGCGCGCGTTGCAGGCCCTCGAGCACCGCGAGGCCTTCGCGCCGATCGCGGATGGCACCGCCCTCGAGCAGGGGGATCAAGACCACCTCGATGCCAATCTGCGCGCAGCGCACGACCAGCCGCTCGAGCGCTGCCTGGTTGGCTTGCCGCTCGCGCTCCGGGACCCGAATGAACGGGCGGCGGATGAAACAGTCGGCACAAACTGAGGTCACGGCCACGCCGGTGGTGGCGACCTGCCGTTGCACCTCGCGGACGCCTTCGTCCGTCCACAGCGGGTTCTCGTCCAGGCGGTCGGCGGCCACCAGCCATTCGAGGCGGGTAAAGCCGCACTCGCGGGCCTGCGCGAACTCCTCTCGCCACGACAGCCAGGGAAACGCCTGCGCGCTCGCGCCCTGGCGCTGCGACAAGCGGCCCTGCATGATGCCGATCGGGTTCACTCCGCGCGTCCTACCCGGCGCAGCTTTCGCAGGTTCGGCACTTCGCTCGCGTAGACACGCTTGACGCCGTCACCAAGCGCGCGCTCGACGGCGCCAATGTCCTTGACCAGCCGTGCCAACCCCTGCGGCTCGACCGACGCGGCCTGGTCACTGCCCCACATCGCCCGGTCGAGCGTGAGGTGGCGCTCGATCACGGTGGCGCCAAGGGCGACGGCGGCGACCGTGGTCGCCAGCCCCACCTCATGGCCCGAATAGCCCACCGGCACCCCATAGCGCTCGATCAGGCGCGGGATCATCCGGAGGTTGAGTTCATCGGCCTTGCTCGGGTAGGTGCTGGTGCAGTGCATCAACACGAGGGCATCGCGGCTCAGCACCTCAACCGCGGCGTCGATCTCGGCGATGGTGCTCATGCCGGTGGAGAGGAGGATCGGCCGCCCGGTCTGCCGATGCCGTCGCAACAGCGCGTGGTCGGTCAGGCATGGCGACGCAATCTTGAAGCAGGGCGGAGCGAACTCGGCCATGAAGTCCACCGCCGCCTCGTCCCAGCAGGACGCAAACCAGATCAGCCCGGCCTCGCGGCAGGCGCGATCGATCTCGACGTACTCGTCGCGGCCGAGCTCGAGGCCGCGTTTCAGATCGCCGGCCGTCGTGCCGAAGGGGCTCTCCCTGGGCTGAGCCAACTCGGCGGCGGTGTAGACGGCCGCGACGCTCCGCTTCTGGAACTTCACCGCGTGGCAGCCGGCGGCCGCCGCGGCGGCGATCAACTGCCGTGCGAGATCGAGGCTGCCGTTGTGGTTGATCCCGATCTCGGCGACGATCATCGCCGGCTCGCCGGGGCCGACGCGCCGGTTACCGATGGTTACGGCGTGCATGCGGCCTCCCGCGGCAGCAGCACCTGACGGCCGTTGAGGATGCCGTCACAGACCAGGTCGAGCACCGGGTTGGCTCCCGGGCCAAGTTCGTCCATCGAGCGGACCAGGAGCTCGTACGGCGGCTCGAGCGGACTCGTCGTCCAGCCCAGCGGCACGTGGTAGCGCAGGAAGAACAAGTGAAAGTACCGCCGCGCCAGTTCGCGGGCGTTCGGCGGCGCCGCCACCGGTTGCCCGTTGGCCCAGCCCGCGAGCACGCCGTCGTAGTCCTGGCGCGAGTTGACGTCGATGGTGAATCCCTTGCCTCGATAATGCGGGCGGCCGCACACGATCGTCGTGCAGCCGTGGCTCGCGGCTTCGAGGCCGGCGGTGCTGTTGTAGGCCAGCACCAGGTCGGCGATCTCGAACAGGTCCCGTGCGGCGATCGGCGCTTCCGGCTGCAACAAGGTGACGTGCGACAGCCCGCCCGGCCATTCGCGCGCCACTTGATCGAGGATGCGCTCGCGGGTCGTCACGCTCGCTTCGGCCGGATGCGCCCGCAGAATCAGGTGCGTGCCGGGATGCCGGCCGACGACCTGAATGGTGTCGCGCACCCAGTCAAGCACACTCGTGAACGCGACGTCGCGGCCGGCCGTGGCCAGATCCCACGTGACGTTGGTGAAGGCCACCGCGATGCGGCGTCCGGGCGGGATGCCAAGGCTGGACTGGAGATCGGCCCGCCCGCGCGGGCTCGACGTGCGTTGAGGGTAGGTCTTCGCCGGCAATTGATCGAGAAAGGCGTCAACGGCGGATTCCGCAGACGACGACAACGGCACCTGCCTGATCTGGCTCCACTCCTCGTCCAGGTTCGGGGCCATGCAGTCGGCGTCGAAGGCGTAGAGGTGATGATCCCAGCCGCCCTTCCCCATCTCCCGGCAGGTCACCCGAATGCCGCGGGCCCGCGCCAGCTCCATCGCGATGCGCCACTCGACGTGCGCGCCGCTTTCCGCAATCAGGAGGTCCGGCCGCGTCTCGTCCAGCCAGCGCTCCACTGCCTCGACGATCACGATCGCGACGGCAAGCAGGCGGCGCCGAGTGTCGATTTTTTCGGGCTCCTCCCCCCTCGCGTCGCAGCGCAAATAGTGACAGGCCGACACGTGCAGCCACCGGCCGATCGGCCAGCCACGCTCGACGTGCGCCTCGAGCGCGGCATCATCAAGCGCCGCCACGGTCGCGCGGGCGCGCGGCAACGAGTCCACGCCCACCAGCGAACTGATGCCGCGCCACGGCAGGCCGCTGGCCTCAATCAACGCGCGCTTGTCGCGGAAGCAGCCGGCACAGCGGTCGATCTCCCTGGAGTGGACGGTGCGCTCATCGCAGATCGGCAGGTCCGGCAGGTCGCAGATCAGTAGTTGGGCCTGGGCGCCACGGGCGGCGAGCGCGTGGGCCAGCAACGCTTCCAGCACGAAGTGCCAGCCGCCGCTGCCAAACGTCGCCACGCCAACCCTCGGGCCGCCTGGCGCCGACACCCGCCAGTCGGGCGCGCCCTCCATGAGGCGCTCGAAGTCGCGGACCAGCTGCAGGTGCGCGTGCTCCGCACCGACGCGACGCGCCAGGCGGTCGGACAAACCGGTGAGTTCGCTAGTACCGCTCATGGTCACGCGGATCGATCGAGGGCGGCGTCCAGGGGCGGACGCCAGAGGAAGTCTTCCTGCCGGCCGGCGGCGGCCCAGCCGCCGTACGCAAACCGCTCGGCCAGCTCGCGCTCGCCCGCCGTAGGCGGCGGGAGGCTTTCGATCGCCGACACCCAAGCCAAGGTAGGCGTCGCGGGTCTCGGCATCGGTCGTAAATCCGCGATGGGCGACGTCGGGCTTGACCGCAGCGAGGATTCGCGCCGCCGCGTCGGCGCGCGCCATCCCGGCGGCCAGCTGGGCGGCCAGCGTGCGGCGGGTGTCCGCCAGCGTGGCGGACGCTCATGCGCGAGGGCCGGGGGCCAGCTCCCAGGGATTGCCGTTGAAGGCGCGGTGACCAAATGACCCCGTCCATTTGGGATCGAGCCGGGCCGCGGGTTGAAAGGCCGCGGGCCGAACCTGGAAGACCACCACGTCGCGATGCGCGGATTTCGCCAACGTGGCGCGGTGGATGATGTTGTCGTCGAAGACCACGATTGTGCCGCGTGGGCCGGTGACGCTCTGGCAGATCCAGTCCGCCGCCAGGCGGCGCTCGATGTCCTCGTCCGCCACCCGGCTATTGCCGAACATCGGTGTCAGCGGCGATCCGGCGAGCGGCTGGCCGGACGATCGTTCCCTCAGGTACTGAAACGGCGCCGTGCCTTCGTCCACATCCGTGAGGTAGACCATCACCTTCAACATCTCTCGCGGATGGTTGTCGAAGTGCCATCGCCAGGACGTGCGGGGCAACTGGTGGCTCACCGGATTTCGGTAGATGTAGACTTTGTCGGCAATCGTGAAGGACCCGTACAGCGCCCGTTCGAGTTCCTGGAGCAGCGGCTCGCACAGATCGCGCACACCATCAATCACGAAGGGGTCCAGCAACTGCAGCGCGATGACCTCGCCGTTGACGACCGCGGGAACGTCTGCGGTCCGCTCCGCCATCGCACCCGCCGGCAGCCCGGGGAAGAAATGGCAATGCGCCGAGCGCTCGAAGGCGGCCGCGACGCTGCGCGCCACCCTGTCGACCAGCGCACCGTATCCGGAAGGCAAGGCAATCGCGGCGTCGCCAGCAGCCGGCCGGATCACTCGCACGCCGGTCTCGTAGAGCGAAGCAACTGTGCGCGCGGCCGGCGCATTGGACCTCTGGTAGAGACGCCGGGCCCGCCGATAATGCGCGGCGTAGCGGTACAGGATGTACTTCCCCCGCACCATGTGACCGGCTTCGTTGCCGCGCCTCAGGGCGTAACGCACGGCCCGGCCGGGCAGGGAGAGGACCGTCACGGGATGAGGTGCTGACGCGACTGCCGCGCGGCCCAGCGCGACGATAGCAGATGCGGCCAATCGCTCACCGGTTGACCAGAGATGACCTGGCGCGCCACACGCGCGCGATAGATCCATCGTTCGGCGAACGCCGACGGCCATCGCCTGGCGCCGCGGTAGCCGCGCACCAGCGCGGTGTGATCGAGGCGCTCGATCCAGGCACCGACGCCTGGCCACCCGAAACGATCCGACGCGGCCGCGTAGAGCCGCATTCGCCAGCGTCGCATCGGCGTGCACGCGGCGCCCAGGCCGAGCTCGAGACAGCGCCGCGCCTCGGCTTCAAACCCGGCGCTCGCGCACCGGCGAGACACCCGGAACAACTGCCTCGAATACCCGTCAAGCGCCGGCGCCGTCATCCCGGCCTCGCGCGCGTGGCCAAGGATGCGTTCATGGACCAGCGCCAGATCGGGCAGCTTCGCGGGAGGCACGCCGCCCTTCCGGCGCCCTTCAAGGTGATGGATGCCGCGCGTGTCGGAGAGAAACTCGGGGCAATGGTGCAACCGCACGCCGCGCGCGCCGGCGCGGGATTCGTATTCCCAGTCGTACTGAACGGCCACGTTGCAGTAGGGTCCATTGGCGTCCACGACCTCACGCCGAAAAAGTGGTGCGGGGTTCGGCCAGATCTTGCCGGCCAGCAGCGCCGGGAACAGGTGCGTGAACGTCTCGGCGGTCCGGCGGGCCGGCCGGCCCGACCACGTGCCGCCGAGCACGTACTCGCGCGCGTAGCAATAGGCGATCCCGCAATCCGGATGGGACCGCAGGCCCGCCACCTGGACGGCGAACTTCTCGGGCAGCAGCAAGTCGTCGGAGTCCAGGAACTGGATGAACTCTCCCGTGACGTAGTTCAGGCCGGTGTTCATCGCCGCGGGATGACCCGCGTTGTCCTGGCGGACATAGCGCACGAGGTCGGGATATCGCGCCGCGAATGACTGCGCCACCTCCGGGGTGGCGTCGGTCGATCCGTCGTCGACGATCACGATCTCCAACTGCCGATAGGTTTGCGACAGGACGCTGTTCACGGCTTCGACGAGCAACTGCGGCCGGTTGTAGACCGCCAGGACCGTCGAGACGACGCCAGGGCTGGTCCGCCGAAGCCTTGGCGAAGGTGGGCGAACGCTCATACCCGTTCGGCGACGGCGTCGCCATTGACCCTGCGCGCGAGCTCGAAAAAGCGCCCGAGCGGCTGCGCCAGCAACTGGTGCCAGGTGCCGGACTGCACGACCCGGCCGTCTTCCATCACGTGGATCACGTCGGCGTGGCGAATGGTCGAGAGCCGGTGCGTGATGATCACAATCGTCATGCGATGCTGCAGGCCGTCGATCGCCTGCTGGATGCGCAGCTCGTTTTCCGTGTCGAGCGAGCTGGTGGCTTCATCGAGGACCAGGATGCGAGGCTGACGCAAGAGCGCGCGCGCGATCGACAGGCGCTGGCGTTCGCCGCCCGAGAGCGTCACGCCGCGTTCGCCGACCAGCGTGTCGATCCCCTGGGGCAGGCCGGCGACAAAGCGATCGGCGGCAGCGAGCCGCAAGGCCTCCCACATTTCCGCTTCGGTCGCGGCCGGGCGGGCCCACGCGAGATTGGCCCGCACCGTGTCGTCAAAGAGAAACGTGTCCTGCGCCACGTAGCTGACCTGCCGCCGCCACGCCGGCAGGTTGCTCGTGGTGAGCGGTTCACCGTCCACCATCACGCGTCCGGTCGTGGGTGACAGCAGGCCCAGCAGCAAGTCGGCCAGCGTGCTCTTGCCGGACCCCGAGGGCCCGACGATCGCGGTGGTGACGCCGGCGGCGATCCTGAGCGTCAAGCCGCCCACCGCGTCGGTGCTCGCTCGCCTGAGATACTGGAACGAGACATCCTCGAAACGGATGCTGTCCTCGAGCGCCGGCGGCTCGCGCTCGACGGCGGGGACTGGTTCGGCCGCAGCCACGCATTCGCGCTCGAGACGCGCCACCTCATCGATGGCCGGGAGCAGCAGCGCCAGGCTCTGCAAATGCCGATAAATCGTGATCAATCTCGGCATCAGCCTGGCAAACACATACAGCAGCACCAGCAGTACCGCCGGTGGCACGAAGAGGATTTCCGCGGACACAAAGACAATGGCCGCGAGCAGGATGGTCGACCCGAGCTCGAGGGTCTGCTGAAGGCCGGTCTCACCAGCAGTGACCTCCAGGCTCACGGTTCGAGAGGCCCACGCCAGATCGGCAAACACACCGGCGTGCCGCTCGGCAGCCCCATAGGCGCGCGCCGTCTTCAGGCTGGCCATGTGTTCAGCCACCGCGGTGTGCAGGCGGGCGTTGGTGGCCGACGAGCGCGCGCCGATCACGCTGGCCTGGCTCAGCGACTTTCGCGCCAGCCACGCCAGGATCGCGGCACTGCACAACACGAGGACGGCGATCGGAGGCGAGAGGCGGAGGGCCAGCGCCAGGTACACCGCCGAGGTCAGCACCGCGATCGCGAGATCGGTGAGCCGGCTGGCGAACGCGCCAACGCGGCCAACCTCGCTGGTGAGCGCGTGGACAAAGTCCGACGGCGTCCGCGTGACCAGGAAGCGCCACTCCGCCGCCGCAATGGCGCGGTAGATGCGAACCCGGTACGCCGCCGTCAGGTTCTCGCGCGCGGCGGCATTGAGCCGGGATTGCCAGCGTTGCAGCACCACACGAATCGCCGCAATGGCCACGAAGAGCACGAGGACGGCCCCGAGCGTCGGCTGCAACCCGAGCAGGGCCAACACGTCCTCGAGCCAGCCGGCCGGTCGCGGCAGCGGGTTTTGTTCGACCACCCCGACCAGTTGCAGGAGCGGCGCGAGCAAGAGCAAGCCCACGCCTTCCGTGAAGGTCAGGACCAGCAACAGGACCGCGCCGGCCGCGGTCTCGCGCGGCGACGTCCTGATCAGTTCGCGCAGGATCGCCGGGGCCCGATCGAAGACCTGCCGCAGGTTCGTGCCACGCGCCGTCATCTCGTCCACGACCGCCAGCGTTCGAGGAATTCCGCCTTCGACCAGTCGCGGACGACCAGGCGCGGCACGCGCAGCGGGTCGACGTCCTCGCGCACGCTATCCGGCCGCGTGGTGCAGGCGATCGTGATGCCTTCGTCTCGAACGATTTGCCTGGTGCAATCGGAGACGTCGCGCGATCCGCCGAAGGGATAGGCAAAGCTGGTCACGGGCGAGCCCACGCTCGACTCGAGCAGGCGCCGCGCCGTCGCAATCTCGCGCCGTTGCGCATCGACCGGAAGGGACGACAGCGACGGATGCGAGTGCGTGTGCGATCCGATGGTGATGCCCTCCTGTTGCGCGAGCACCGCAATCTCGTCGCGCCCTAACGGCAGGTGGGTCGGCCGTGGATCGAGCGGTGTGGCACCGGGCGTCCGTCCGCGATCGCGCTCGTCCCACCAGAACTCGCCTCCGGACTCGGATGCGCCGGTAGAGATGAAGATGGTGGCCGGCACTCGGGCGCGCGCCAGCAGTGGCGCCGCGCAGTGCAGGTTGTCCGCGTAGCCATCGTCGAACGTCATCGCCACGGCGCCGGGCGGCACCTCGCCACGCGGCGCCCGTTCCACCATGCTCTCGACGCTCATCGGCACACCGAGCTCGTTGATGACCTCGAGGTGCTCGGCAAAGTGTGCGGGTGTCACGGCCAGGCGATGCGGATCGGTCTCGAGCGTTGCGACGCGGTGATACAGCAGGACGATGCCACCGGGAGGCCACCGGCCGAGGCCGACGAAGCGTCGAAGGGCACTGCGCATGTTTTGGGTAAAGCTTCGCCCCCTCAGTCACAAACGAGTTGATCAGAATGCACTGAGCACACCTCCGAGGAGCCGAAGATTGAAGTTTAGTCGATGATCCCGACGCTGGGAACGAAGGTGATCCACTTGCCGCCACCGGATCGAAAGGCCTGTTCCTTGGCGAAAATCTCCTTCGCATGGTTCCAGGCAAACAGCAGCGCGTAGTCCGGCGGGGCCTGGCAGAAGTCCTCGTGGGGCCGCACCGGGATGTGGCTGCCCGGGGTGAGTCTTCCTTGCTTGAGCGGCGTCGTGTCGGCGATGAACTCGACGTCCTGCGGTCCGATCCCGCAGTAGTTGGTCACGGTCGTGCTCTTCGAAGTGGCGGCGTAGCCGACCACGCGCTTGCCCTGGAGTTTCAGCGTGTTGAGCAGATCGCGCAGCGCCGAGCGCGAGGCTTCGCAGTTCCGGCGGAACTGCTGGTAGGTGGCGGGGTCGCCGAGGCCCTGCCGCCGCTCGCTGTCGATCACGGCGGCCACGCTCGGTTCCACTGGCTGACCGCCGGGCCGCGCGAGCACATAGCGCATCGAGCCGCCGTGGGTGGCTTGCGGCAGGAGGTCGATGAGTTGGAGCCCGTGCTCAGCGAAGGCGCGCGCCACTGACCCGGCCGAGAACATGAAGACGTGCTCGTCGTAGATCTGATCGTAGGCGGTCTTGGCAATCATCTCGCCGAGATACGGATCTTCGAACATCAGCACGCCGTCGGGCGCCAGCAAACGCGAGATGCCGGCAGCCACGGCATGGATGTCCGGGATGTGACACATCACGTTGGCCGCGACGATCGCGTCCGCGGGGCCGTGTTGCGCCAGCACGCGGGCGGCAAGGGCCTCGTCGAAGAATTCACCGATCGTCCGGACCCCGAGCGAACGGGCCACGCTGGCGACGTTCCCGGATGGTTCGATCCCCAGGTGACGGTAGCCGGCGTCCTTGAAATGCCGGAGCATGATCCCGTCGTTGCTGCCAAGCTCGACGACCAACGGGTCGCGACGTCCGATCAGGACGCGGCCGGCGACGAACTCCGCGAACGCCTTGAAATGTTCCTGCATCGTGAGCGACGTGCTCGAGAAGAACGCGTACTGGTCATGGAACATTCGTTCCCGCGCCGGCTGCTCAAAGAGCTGGAACGTCCCGCATTCGCGACAGAACGCCGGGGCGAGCTCGAAGAAATACTCCGTGGGAATCTGCTCGGCGTTCAGGAATGCGTTGGCGATCGGCATGCGCCCGAACGACATGAACGGGGCGATCGCGGCAGCACAGACCCGGCACGATCCCGGGGCGTCACGGCCGGTCATGCGGCATCTGGCCCTGGCGCAAGCCGCTGAGCAGCGCGAGCGTGCGCCGGATTCCGGATCGGAGATCCCCGCGAAACTCGAACCCCTGGCGCCTGAACCGCTCGGCGGACACCGCGTAGGAGTGGTCGTTCATGATCGGTGAATCCACCAATTCCACCTCGACGCCAGGCACCACTTCGCGAATCAGCGCGACGACTTCACGGACCGTGGCGTTCTGGGAAATGACGTTGTAGACCCGATTGTCGAAGAGATCCCGCTCGATCATGAACTGGATCGCCCTGACCGCATCGTCCAGGTCCAGGTACGGCCGCGACTGATCCATCGCGGTGCGCCAGACGCTGAGCGGCTCGGCCAACGATGCCTGCCAGCAGAATTTGTTGATCGCCGTATGAAATCGCATGCCCACCGAGGTGTCGTAGATGGTCCCGAACCGACCGACCACGTAGCGGAGGCCGTCGCTCACGGCGAGCGCCTGCAACATCTGCTCGGCCCTCAGCTTGGTCGCGGCGTAGGGGTTCTGCGGCTGCAGGCCGGTGATCGGGCAATCCTCATCGACAGTCCCGCTCATGACGCCGTAGACGCTGGTGGTGGACGGCAAGAACAACCGGCACCCGGCCCGGGCACAGGCTTCCGCCACGCGCGCGGTCCCTTCGAAGTTCACCGATTCCATGCGGGCTTCATCGTCCAGGCTGAGCGCGGCGTTGGTCACCGCCGCGAGATGCACCACGATCGTGGCGTCGTCCAGGATGGTGTCGAAAGCGGCAGTGCGAACGTCGCCCTCAATGAATCGAAAAGGGACCGACTTGGGCAGCGCGAACAAGGAACAATAGCGCTGGGTCGAGAGATTGTCGAAGAGCGCCACTTCATCGAACTCGCCTGGCTGCAGGCCATGGATCAAGCGGGAGCCGATGTGCCCCAGGGCGCCAGTGATGACGATTCGCATGGGTTACCGGGGTTTCCTCGCCGAGAGCGCCAGCATATGGTCCCGATCGCCTTGCCACTGGAAGCGCTCGATGGCTTCGACGTCAAGCTGCATTCTGCGGCAAACGGCGCGCAACTTCGCTTCGCTGTAACAGTTGGTGTGGAATTGGCCGGGCCCGTTCTGGTTGCCAAAGAGCGTGGCCGTCAGGTAGCCCCACCGATTCTCGACGCCGTACGAGTGCGTCCCAAACCAATGCTGGCTCGAGATCGCCTCATCATCCGTTCGATAGAAATCCTGCCAGTCATCCTTCGCGTCCAGCCATTGGCGAATGGCCTGCTCGAAGTCCACCGTCGTCAGGAACAACAACCCGCCCGGTTTCAGGACCCGCGCGACTTCCTTGAAAAACCTGGGCTCGTCCACGAACGGCAAGTGCTCGATCAGTGATTCGGCCCTGACCTCGTCCACGCTATCGGCGGGAAACGGCAGATTAAAGATGTCGTAGGTGGCGACCACGAGATCGCCATCGAAGGTGCGGCCTGGGTACCTGGCGCGAATCGCCTCGAGCGAATCGCGGTCGACATTGATGTAGCCGGCGAGCGGACGGCCGCCGCATCCAAGATTCAGCCGAACCGGGCCGGCCGTCATGACCGGTTCACCAGATGAGCCACCAATTGGTCGATCCCTTCCGTCAGGGTGACCGCCGGCCGCCAGCCGTAGGTGACGGCCATCCGCTCGATGTTGGCGGTGAACTGCCTGTGCTCAATGGGATCGGCCGCCTCGGGCCAGGCGGCGTGGCGAATGGCGCTCCGCTTTCCGGTCGCGCGCCGGGCTCGTTCGACGGCCAGGTGAAAGGCATCGCGCACGGTGGTGCCGGTGCCGCTCGCGACGTTGCATGACCCCGCTCCGGGCTGCGCCCCGGCCATCACGAACGCGCGAACGACATCACCCACATACACATAGTCTCGCAAGTAGTCGCCGTCGCCGAACAGACATACGTCGTCTCCAGCCACGGCGAGGCGGGTCACCGTATTCAACACGCCACGATCGCCGGCTGAACTGGTGGCCGGACTCGGCCCGTAGACGTTGGCCAGCCGGAGGGAGACGCCGTCGATCACGCCGTCGGCGGAGGCCGAGGCCAGGCGCTGCTCGGCCGACAGCTTGTGCCGGTCGTAGATCGTGATGGGACTTGTTTCAGCGTCTTCGTCGACCGGAAGATGGCCAGTCAAGCCGTAGACCGTGGCGGTTGACGCGAAGACGACGCGTGGGCGTCGGCCCGCCTCGCGAGCGGCTTCCGCCAGGTGACCAATCGGCACGACGGTCGATTGCCAACTGCCGTCCGGGTCTCTTGCCGCGTCAGCAACACTGGTATTGCCCGCCAGGTGAAAGATGACATCCGCATTGGCGACGATGGCGGACCAGCAGTCCTTCGTTCGGACGTCGGCGTCAGGACGACTGACTGGAACCACACGCGCGGCAGTCGTCCGCAGCCATTCAGTCACGGCAGACCCCAGGTAGCCGCTGCTGCCAGTCACGGCCACGGTCTTACCACTGTACTGGCGCGCGTAGTCGTCCATCACCGTGGAGGCGAGACGCCTCGAGCCGACCAGTGCCCCGACCGGTAACTAAGGCCGAACGTAGAGCGCATGATGATAGTAGGCAAACATCTCCATCGGCTTCGCTGCGGCGACCGTGTAGACGCCTCGATCAGCGGAAGGCCGATACGCCTCCAGATACGCAATGCGCGCCTCCCGCAATGCGTGGTCATCAAAGATGTCGACCACGCCGCGACAGTATCCGAGCTCGAATACCTCCGGGCGTTCGTGAGGCCCGGGATCCGGCAAGCCGACCGTGCCGGGCAAGTACTTTCCCACGGGATTCTTGCAATAGAACGAGCGCGCCCCGGCCACGATTCGCCGCATATAGTCGTCGATGACTGGCGGCGGCATTTCCTGAAAGCTGTCGATGTTGATGACGAGGTCGGCGGTCACTGCGTCCTGGGTGCGTCCGTCGAGGCTGCTCACAAAGCGAACACGGTCGACCAGGTCGGGCGCGGCCTTCTGCAAGTACGCCCGGCTGAGATTGAGCATCGGCTCCAGGTCGATTATCGTGTACTCACGGATCGAGCTGGCCAGGCGCATCAGCGTGTGGCACGTGCGTCCAAATCCGGCGCCAATTTCCGCAACCCGCTCCACGCCGTCCAAGCCGCCGGCGCGGAGGAGAAACAGCCATTCCTCGACGGCGGCCAGGTAGTCCGCATTGAGGTCACAATCCGAGTACCTGATGCTCAACGGATTGCCGACGGCGCAGTTCCCTATCTTTCGGTAGGCGTCGAAAAATTCGGCGGTCTGTCTGTCCGCGATCGCAAACAACAGGAACTTCAAGTAGCGGGAGGAACGCTCGTAGGGGCTCCACGCAACGAATCGTTGCGCCCCCTCGGGTGCACGAAAACCGCTCAGAAACTCATCGTCGACCGATGCGAACTGCTGCCGAATCACCTCTTCCCACAACTTCGAGCTTTTCGTCATCGTATTCGCCACCGCGCATGCTATCAGCGCTCGAGAATATACGGTTCGATACGTGAACGGCGCGCGGTCCTTCAGCGTCAAGACGATCGTCAGTGGTGGCGTCACGCCGCTCCCATCATAGGCCGCGGCTGAGCAGGGCCGCTTCAAAGCCCTCGCGGGCGGATGCCGGGGTAAAGGCGGCGCCGGCGGTGAGCGCACGCTCCGCCAGGCGGCGGCGACGCACCGGGTCGGCCTTCAGCCTCTGAAGGGCGTCGGCCAGACTGCCGGGGCCAGGCGTCTCAACGAGTTCTGCCAACGGCTCGTTGCGCTTCGCCCACGTCACCGCCGAGCAGTAGGGCGGCCCCTGGATCAGTAGCGGGACGCCGACTGCGGTGTAGTCCACGAGTTTGCTGGGGAACGAGACGATCATGTTGTCGCGAAAGAGTTCGTCGAAGCTCATCGGAACAATCAGCACGTCGGCGGCCCGAAGGCCGGCGATCATCTCGAGGTAGGGAACGAAGCCGCGAAACTCGAAAGCAGGGGAGATTGCCAACAGTTGTCGCCGCTTGAACTCGTCGAACGGCCCGAACACCACCACGCGAGCGTTGGCGCCCGACAGCGCGGCTGCCAGGTCCTTCAAGCCCGTCATGACTTCCTGGCCGCTGCCGCCGCAATAGCCGACGACGATCGCCTCGGAAGACGCGATCGCCCTTGGCGGCTGCGGGTCGAACGTCGGACACGCGTCGGCGCGGCACGGATAGAGGACCGATCCGCCCACGCCGTACCGGCGCGCAAACTCCTCCGCCATCAATGGCGAGATGCACAGCCGGGAGTGGGCGCGGCGATAGACCTCGCCGAATCGACGCCGGAGCCACTCCTTGAAAAAACGATTCCCGCCCTTCAGCTTCGGCCAGTCATCGTGCGCGATGAAGTGCAACGGAATGCCGAGCCGCAGCGCCAGTTCCGCGGCGACCAGCCAACCGTAGCCGTAACCAATCGTCACGATGGCGTCGGGAGGAGGGTCGCCGATCAACCTGCGCGCGCCGCCGGCGCGCGCCGCAACGGTCAGCGCCAACCACACCGAGTAGGCGCCGTCCACACGAGAGTGAAGCCACCGGCGCCGCGCCAGCGGAAACCACGCGTAGCGGACACCCGGCAGGCGGCGTTGCTTCTCCGACGGTTTGCCGGATTCGATGATCTGGAGGCAATCGGGCGGGTAGTGCTCGAACAGCCGGTAGAGCTGAATCGAACTGTGATGCGTGGTCTCCACCGGAATGTCGCCGACATAGAGCAGCCGGCTGCTGCTGCGAAGGTTCGCCACGTCCCGTCCGGGACTCTAACACGCGCACCAGGCGCGGCGGGACTTACTCGAGGCGGTCGGGTGGCGGGACCGGCGGCGGCGCCGGCAGCGCGTCGAGAGACGCGGGCGCCATGTGGCGCGACACGAGGCTGTTTGTGATCAAGGCCGTCCCGACAATCACGATCGCGCCACCAATGCCAACCCCGACTTCCGGCTCGCCCGCCGCGATGCTGATGATGCTCATCAGCCCCAGGCCGAGGGCCACGGTAATAATGCCAAGCGTCATGAACCGTGGGGCGGCTGCGCCCCTACGGGCCAGCCCGCGCCCGGCCGCGTGCTCTGGCGTCATGCCCCTCTCGATCATGGCCATGCGCTCCCGGTGCTGCATCTCGAGGAATTGCGACCGCTGGCGGATGGCCATGAAGATCACGAGGACGCCGGCGATCATTCCCGTCAGGAACACCATCCCGAACAACTGTTCCATCTCCATCAATTCTCCATTCCCTGGACTGAAGCACTAGACTGGCCCGGGCAGGAAATTGTTTCAAGCGAAACAAAACTCCCGGCGCGCCGCTCTAATCTGCATTGACGGCGAATGAGCGGAAGCCCCGAGCACGAGCTAATCGAGCGGTGCCGGAAGGGCGACGAAGCCGCGTTCCGCGAGCTGGTGGACCAGTTCAAGGGACTGGTCTTCGCGCTCATCAGCCGCAGCGTGCCGGATCGGAGCCGCGCCGAGGATCTGTCGCAGGAAGTGTTCCTGCGGCTGCACCGGGGGCTGCCCTACTTTCGCGGCGAGTCGAAGCTGTCGACCTGGATCTACCGGATCACGATCAACCTGCTGTCGCAGCAGCGTCCGGACCTGGCGACGGTTTCTCTCGATGACACGGCGCCCGGCGGAGACCGGCCGCGGTTCGAGCCGTGCGGGGCGGACCCGGCGTTTGGAGCGATGATGCTGCGAGACCGGCTAGACAAGGCAATCCAGCAGCTGCCGGTGCCCTACCAGGTGCTGGTCAACGGGCATTACCTCAAGGGCCTGCGCTACGAAGATCTCGCCGAGGCGCTGAACCTGCCGATGGGCACCGTCAAGACGCACTTGCACCGCGCGAAGCGGCAACTGCGCCGGTTGCTCGAAACGGAGTTTCGCTGACGTGCGTTGCGAAGACATCGAGCCGATTGTTGAAGAGCTCGCCGATGGAAGCCTCGGCGCCGACCCGGCGCGCGACGCCCACCTCGCCTCGTGCGCGGTTTGCCAGGCGCGGCTCGCCAACGCGGCCGCGATCCACTCGCTGCTCGTCTCTCGCGAAGCGGCCCAGCCGCCGGCAGCGTTTACCGCCGCGGTGATGGCGCGCGTCATCCGCGAGCGCTGGCAATCCGAACAGGCGATCGACATCACCTTCAACCTCGCGATGGCGGCAGGCGTGATGCTGATTGTCGGCGGCGGCGTCGGGCTCGCCTGGACGTCGGGTTTGCTGGCCATCAACCTCGACTTCACCGCGGTCATGGCGGCGACATCGGCGACCGTCCTCAACCGCATCTCCAGCCAATTGCAGACCATCGTCATGGGCGCGGCGCTGCTGACCATGGCGCTTGGACTCTGGTGGTGGGCGGAAGCCGACCCTTCCATCTAATCGCACTAGAATGCGACGGTGGAGTCGTTGCGCACGAGCCGACTTGCCGCGATCGGCGTCGTCTTGATCGGATTGTCGGGACTGGTCGTGGCGTTACAGGGGTGGCAAGCGCGCGGTCCCGACTCGGACGTCGTCGGCGCCATCGTCCGTGCGGTGGCACTGGTTGATCGCGGCCATATTCCGCAGCGCGGTACCCTCACCGACAACAATTCTTTTCGTCCGCCTGGTACATCCTGGCTTGCCGTTCCCGGCGTCCTGATGTTCTCGGATCCCCGCCTCGTGGCGTTGGCGGGCAGCACCGCGCTCTATCTCGGCACCCTGGCCGGCGTGTTCGCGCTTGGCCGCTATTACTTCGGCACGAGCGTCGCGCTGTTCGCGACCCTTCTCTACGCTTTTTCAGCCGTTCCTCTCGACCTGGCCGGCAACCTCTTGCCGCGAGGGCACCCGTTCTTCTGCACGTGGATGGTCTACTGCGCCGCCCGATGGGTTGACGCCCGCCGGGGCGGCTGGCTCGCGGCGGCGTGCCTGCTGTGGGCCACCGGCATGTACGTCCACATGGAGATGGCGCCGCTGCTGCTCGTGCTGCCGGTCCTCTGGTGGCGTTACCGGCCGCCGGTGAACTGGTGGGCCCTCGGCGCTGCGGCCGCCGTCGCGCTCGTGATGTGGTCTCCCTATCTCGCCTTCGAGCGGGATCGGGGATTCATGGATCTGCAGTCGCAATTGTTGTTGCGCCACCTGGAGCGGCATAGCGTCGAGCAGGTGGAATGGTGTGGCGATGCGCCCGAGCCGAATCCGCAATTTGTGGTCGAAACCACGCCGTGGGCCCCGCGAGCGATGGTGGCCCGCGTGCCCGCGATGGCGGACTTGATCGTCTGGAACCTGGAGTCGAGGGTGCTCGGCGGCGAGTTCATCCTGCTGGCGCTGCTCGGTGGTGCGCTGCTGACGGCGGGCGCTTTCCGCGGACGGCCGCGGCGGGAGGCGCCCTCGCCGGCCCTGGGATCGCCGGCCGTGGGCGCGGCGACGCTCGTCGCGATCGCGATTGTCGTCTCGGAGTTTGCGCTCAGGTGGATCGCGCCGCCGGCGAGCGGATTGTCGGACGTCCTGCTGGGCGCGCGACACTTCTATGTCTGGTTGATCGTGCTCGCCGTGTTGTGGCTGGCGCTCGACGGCCGGTTCGAGCCGATCGCGGCCGGGTTCCGGCGATCGTGGCGCCGCGATCGCGACGCGCGCGTGCTGGTGATCGCCTTCCTCGTTCCGGCGACCATTCTCGTGTTGCTAACCGTCGACCTCAACCGCATGCTCGGGATCTGGCCGCTGCAGGTCCTCCTGCTCGCCGCATTCGTCGATGGGTATCGGCGGTGCCAACCCGCCTCATCCTGGCGGGGCTGGGCGCTCGCCCTCCTCGTGACCGCCGTGATCATGGCGAACCTGGTGGCCCTCAGTCGAATCCGCGGTTGGATCAGTGATGGCTGGTCGGGCCGCGCGCCCGATCGGATCGAAGCCAGCGGCTTCCGTTTTGTCGTGTGTGAGGATGAAGTCGTGCACGGTCCCGGCGGCGTCCACTAGAATGTCGTCGTGGAACGTTCGGGCGTGCGCCCGTTTTTGAAGTGGGCCGGCGGCAAGCGGCAGTTGTTGCCGGAATTGCGCCGCTACTACCCCGCCGCGCCCGGCGCCTACTTCGAGCCGTTTCTCGGCAGCGGTGCGGTGTTCTTCGACCTCATCAAGCGGCGACGGCTGGATGGCCAAGCCATCACCTTGAGCGACGACAACGCCGACTTGATCGGCTGCTACCTTCGCCTTCGAGATGGCCTCGAGGCCGTGCTGCCGGTGCTCGACGAGCTCGCCGTGGGCCACGCGGCGGACGGTGTGGAGTTCTACAAGCGCGTCCGCGACGAGCGCGCCAATCCCGAACGGGCGGCGTGGTTTCGCGCCGGCGGCGCGGCCGCAGACTACCCGGCCGAACTTGCGGCGATGCTGATCTACCTGAATCGCACGGGATACAACGGGCTCTTCCGCTTGAACTCGCAGGGCGGATTCAATGTGCCGCCCGGCCGTTACGATCGCCCGCGCATCGTCGATCGGCCGCTGCTCGAGGCGGTGTCGCAGATCCTGCAGGCGGCCACCCTCCGCATCGTGCATGCGCCCTTCGATCATGTGCTGGACGCGGCGCAGGACGGTGACTTCGTGTATTTCGATCCGCCGTACGCGCCGATGAGCCCGACATCGAATTTCCGCGGCTACACGTCGCGGGGGTTTGGCGAGGCCGACCAGCAGCGGCTGCAGCACGTGGTGGTGGCGCTCGCCCTGCGCGGCGTGCACGTCCTGTTGAGCAACTCCACCGCCCCGGGTATCTCGCAACTCTACGAACGCAACCTGGCCGCGCGCGCCGCCGGCCTTCGGGCCTGGCGGATCCCGGCCCGGCGGGCGATCAATTCGAAGGCCGATCGGCGGGGTACCGTGAACGAGCTCGTGGTGAGTAACGTCGCGCGGCAAAAGGGCCCGCTCGGCGAAGGTCCCGCCGCGGTCGAATCCGATGCGGCCGCGGAGCACTAGCCGGGCGCGGCTGTGGCTCGTTGCCGGCAGCCTGGTCCTGGCCCTGGCGATGACCGAGGTGGGCCTGCGCCTCGCGGCGCGCTGGCTGTTCATCGACAATTTCATTGCTCCCGATCCCGTCCTGGGTTGGGTGATTCGTCCCGGGTTCGGCGGGTGGGTCACGGACGAAAATAACCTGTGGGTACAAATCAACAGCGAGGGGTTCCGCGATCGCGAGCGATCGATCGCGCCGCCGCCCCACACGCTGCGGGTGGCGGTCATGGGCGACTCCTTCATCCACGGCTACTTTGTACCGCTCGAACAGACGTATTCCTCATTCCTGGAACAAGGCCTCGCGCCCTGCGCGGCCAGGTCCGATCGCCAGGTTGAAGTCCTCAACTTCGGCGTTCTCGGCTACGGCACCACCCAGGAACTGCTGACCTACCGGTACCGCGCCAGCCGGTACTCTCCCAACATCGTCGTGCTCGCGGTCTTCACGCAAAACGACATCTACGACAATCACGCGGCCCTCAGTACCGAGCCGGCGCCCCGTTACGTGTTCCAGGGTGATGAGCTGGTCCTCGATAACTCATTTCGCACGCAACTGCCGGCGCCATCGAAGTGGCCACTGCGGCGGCGGCTCTTCGAATATCTGACGACGCACTCGCGCACGATCTGGCTGTTGAACTCGACCAACGGCAGAATCCACGAATACCTGGATGGACGGGAGGGAGAACGGACCATCGATGTTGGCCCGGAGGTTCTCGACACCGCCATCTATCGCCCGCCGGTTGATTCGGAGATGCGTGAGGCCTGGAAGGTGACGGAGGCGCTGCTCCTGAAATTTTCCGAAGAAGTGCGGGCCAACGGCGCCGAGTTCTGGATCGTCACGCTGTCGAACACGATCCAGATCGATCCGGACCTCGCCAAGCGAAGGGCGTTCCAGGACCGTCTTGGCGTGGACTCGTTGTTCTACCCCGATCGCCGCATTGCCGCACTCGCGAAAGCGCACGGCATTCCGGTGGTCAGTCTCGCCGAGCCGCTTTCAGAATATACGGCGGCACACGGCACCTACCTGAACGGCGGCAAGACGCGCGAGGTGCCATTTGGTGAGGGCCACTGGAACGAGGTTGGCAACCGGATCGGCGCCGACCTGACCGCGAAGCAAATGTGCACGGAGTCGGGCGCGCTCGGCCGCGAATAACGCAGATGACGCAGACTCGCTAGGCGCCGGGCAGCCACACCAGCTGCTCGCACGTCGGACAGGCGTAGGCGAGCCGCAGGTCCCCGACGAACGACACAAATCCGCCCTCGGACTTCGCCGTGCACTTCGGGCAAATGGCGTTGGCCAGATCTTCGAGTGTCGCCACCTTCAGGGGCCGCCCTGTTCCCGGGTCGGGCACCGTCGACGGCCTGTCTGGCTGCCGGACGAGCTGCGGCCGTCCGTTGGCGTCGTGCTGGCGGGAAAACAAACCAAAGTAACGGTCGTGTGACGCATCAGGGGAAGACATAAGATGGACCAGATAGTAGCATGCAGAGTCTCCGACACCGCATATTGGGGTCGTGCGACATCGGCGTAACCTTCACAAAGGAAACACCGTGGTCGTGCCGGCACGCGCCAGATTGAAAGTGCTGTGGAGCGGCGCCGACCACAGGAAATCTTCCTGGCGGCCGTCGGCGGCCCAGTCACCGAGCGCCACCATGTCGGGCGCCTGCCGCAATGCCGCGGAGCTGCGCGCATTGACGCGAACCGTCATCGTCGCCTCGAGGTTGCGTGCGTGTTCGATCGTCAAGGTGGTGAGAGGGAGCGGGCGAAGTACCAAGGCGCCGTAAGCAAACCGTTCGGCCAGCTCGCGTTCAACCGGTGACAAGGGCGGCAACGTTTCAATCGCGGCAACCCGCGCCAGGTACTCTTCGCGGGAGTCAGAATCAGTCGTGAAGCCGTGGTGGTCGTAGCGGCCGGTGCCTGCCGTCAAGACGCGCCGGCCGAGGCACGCCGCTTCGATGCCGATCGTGCCGCGGACGGTCAGACAGTAGTCCATCAGTCCAAACAACGAGAAGGTGTTGATGTCGGTGTCGGGGGGGATCACCTTCACGTGCGGCGGCAACGGGCCCACGCGCCGGCGAAGTGCCACGATTTCAGCTGGTTCGTCGTCGTAACCCTCGGCGGCGTTCTTTGAAACATGCGCGGGATGGATCTTGATGATCCAGTTGACCCGGGAATTCGTGCAGGCCGAGCGCACCGTCTCAACCAGCCAATCTTCGTAGTTGTTGAACAGGTCGGTGCCCCAAAACAGCGTCGCGTCCCACACGATATGCGGGAAGATCACCCCGGTCTTCTTGAGCGGATCGAGGCCGAGACGACGCCGCAGCGCCTCGGTCCCGACGATCGACTTGTTCACCTGAGTTCCGCCGCGGCTGTACCAATCGCCGGCGGCGTAATTGTCGTGCAGCTCGCGCCGCAACTCCTCCTGCCGTGCGGAGGTCCACGCCAGGCGTCGAAGACCCGCCCAGGTTTCATCTGAAATCGAACCGTGGTGTTGATCGCGATTCTCCAGCCGGTACCGCTTGAGCATCAACGAACTGCTGCGGTGCGCGTCGAACCACGTCAGGACATCGATGCCGCGCGCCACACACACGTCCATCAGTTCGCCCTGTCCGGTGTAGCGGTTGCCCATGAAGAGCGCAAGGTCCGGCTTCACCGTGTCGATTAGCCGTTGAGAGACGTCGGCCCGCGCCATTCCAGATGCCAGGTGCGCCGCCAGGGTCTGACGGGTCAGCGGGAGACTGAAGTCCAGCCGGCCCACGCGCAACGTGCGAAAGGCGGTCGACAACGCGAACTTCCCCACTCTCGCGCCCGCATGCTCGAGATTCAGCAAATCGTCTATCCCGTGGGCCTTCGCCACAATCGCCTCTGCCTCCGCTTGCGGCACCGGTTGGCGAAACTGATCCCACCGGATGAAGTCGCGGACGCCGGCAAGCCGGAAATGTTTCTTGAGGTCGGATCGGTTCGTGAGCACGACGGGCACGAAGCCGCCCAGCTCGATACCCTTGATCAGCCCAATCTCAACTTGTGCGCCTTTGAGCGTGCCCTTGATGACGATCAATGCACGCTTCGTGGATCCGGGCGGGTAGAGCGGCGGCTGCAGCGCGGCGCGATAAAGACGCCGCCACTTGAGGTAATCCCGGAGCAGCTTCAACTCCAGCCGCCTGAATCCCGGATGGATGACGAGCCGAGCCACGTATCGGACGCCGAGCAGGCCGCGTCCAGCACCGGCGGCGCGCAAGGCGGTCATCACGCGATCGCGAAGAGTCACCACGAGTTGAGATGCTGGCGGGATGACCGGTTGGACCAGAGACGCGCCAGCAGCCGCGGCCATTTGATCAGCGGCTCACCGATGACGGCGGTGAACCCTGCCGACACCCGGTGGTGCCACCGCGTGGCGAACCGTCGCCACGGCGCCTCCGCCCGACGACGCCGGTGCTGCGCGCCTTCACACCAGCGGCCGATGGTCTGCCAGCCGAGAAGATCGGCGGCGGCACTGAACAGGGCCATCTGCCGGCGCCGCGACGCCGTGCCGACGGCGCTCTGGCCAAGCCTGAGGCACTGGCGCGCCTCGGTCTCCAGGCCGGCAGCCGCGCACTGCCGTCCAACGGCAAACAGCCGGCGCGAAAACACATCGAGCGCCGGCGCCGCCACGCCAGCGCGTCGGGCATGACCAAGAATCAGGGCGTGGGCCTCGGCACCGTCCCGGATCGATTGAAGCGAGCCGCCTCGCCCCCGGCCTTCCAGCCGCGAGGTGTTGCGAACGTCGGCGAGAAACAGCCGGCAGTGATGCACGCGAACGCCGGCCGCAGCCAGGCGGCACTCGAACTCCCAATCCGGATACGTCAGGAGCTCGCGAAATAGTCCGGCGGTATCGAAGACGGCCCGTCGATACAAAGGCGAGGGACCCGGCCAGATGCGCCCGCTCATCAGGCCGGGAAGGAGCTGTTCGAAGCTTTCGCTCGTTCGCCGGGCGGGCCGCGCCGGCGGCGGGTCGCCGATCGCGTACTCGCGCGCATAGCAATACGACAGACCGCAATCCGGATGCGTTTGCAGCGCATGGACTTGCGTCGCGAACTTCTCCGGCATCACGAGATCGTCCGAGTCGAGAATCTGAATGAACTCGCCGGTCGCGATCCTCAGGCCATCGTTGACAGCTCGGGCCCAGTTCCCGTTCGCACGGCGGATGGAGCGGACGACGCCTGGATAGCGGAGCGCGAGCTCAGTCGCGACCGTGGCCGTGTCGTCGGTGGACCCATCGTCCACGACGATCACTTCAATCGGGCGGTGGGTCTGGCCGAGCACGCTCGAGACGGCTTCGACGAGCAGCCCCGCGCGGTTGTAGACCGGGATGATGGTCGAGACGAGGCCTGAGCCTGGGCTGTTCACCGACTCACCCCTCTCCCCTCCTGTGCGGCAATCGCGGTCGTGGACGCGGAGACGTCTTCGGTTACCGCAGGGTCAAGGATGTATTTTTCGAGGGCCGGCAGCCTCAACTGCTCGCGAGCCGGGGGCGGCGATCGAAAGATCGCGGCAAGCGGACGCGCCAGCCGTCTCGCAGCCCGATACGCCCGCTCGACCGCGTCTCCGCCGCTGGGTGCGGCTTGGATTGGCGGAACCGGCGACAGGGCCACGGCGCAACCGGCAAACCACCCAGCGATGGCGCCGAGGATTCTTTCCCGGTCGGCCACCGACAAGCCGGCGAAGGTCTCCAGCGATCGATGCAGGTCGGCAAACGAGTTGGCCTTGATGAACCGCTCGACCACGCTGCCCTGCGCCTCGAGGGCCGACGTGAGTTGTGAGGTGCCATGCTGTCCCACCCAGAACGGCGCCTCGCATTGGTGATACTTGCCGGCCATCAGCAACGACAGGTGGACGTGAATCTCGAGCGCCACGGGATCCGTGAAGGCATACCGGCGAACGAGGCCGATGGCCTCCTTCACGGCCGACGATCGATGGACTTGGTACCACGTCGACCAGAGACGATGACGCCGGACGTTGGTGAGGAAATAGCACGCGCGCTCCACGCCCTGCTCGTCGCTCACCGACTTCGGGCGAACATCGGCCACCGCGCGATACTGGCCAGCGGAGACGGCGCCAACCAATTCCCCGCTGCGCGAGAGGAGATAGAGGAGGATTGGCTGGCCACCGCAGGAAACGTAGCCCTGATTGTGGTCAAGAAAGGCGGTGAACGTCGGGATATGTTCGAGGAAGAAGAAATCATCGTTGTCGGCCAGCAACAGGTAGGGCGTTGCCACCTGGCCCAGCACATCGGCGAACTTCTGATAGAAGACCTCGTAGTCCCGATCGACGTCGTACCGAAGATAGGTGTAGCGGAGATGCGGATAGGCGCCGCTCCCGCCCAAATGCGCCGCGATGGCGTCGTCTTCGCCACCATCGGCGATCAGGATGGGATAGGGGCACTTGCAGTCGTTCATGTACTGCATCCATCGGTACGTAAATGCCGTGCGGTCCTTGATGGTGAGGACGATGGTCAGGTTGTCGGCGGGCGTCATCGATTCACCGTGAGGCCCAGGCCGTAAAGGGTATGCTCGGGTCGCCGCAGGATCGGGCATGGGTCCGCGCTATCTGCCTGGCGCGCGTGTCCACGGGTTTCTGCCAGTCGAACTCGATGGGCGCGATCATCGCTCCAATGGCACC
>JBDTMB010000001.1:0-49672 GCA_039934485.1 Vicinamibacterales bacterium | reverse complement strand
CCTTCTGGTCGCCGCGTGGATGCTCAGCGTCCTGGTTCGCCTGGCACCGGAGAACCTCCCCAGGCTCGACGAAGTGAGCCTCGACTGGCGCGTGATGCTGTTCACCTTCGTCGCGACGCTCGGCGTCGGCATCCTGTTCGGGCTCGCCCCCGCCATGCAGGCGTCAAAGCCGGAGCTCAACCTGGACTTGAAGGACGGCGGACGAACCGGCACGGCGCGCACCGGCGCGCGCAGCGCGATGGTCGTGGCGCAAGTGTCGCTGGCCTTGGTGCTGCTGATTGGCGCCGGCCTGATGCTGACGAGTTTTTCGCGGCTCCGCGCGGTGGACCCCGGGTTCCGGACCAGCGAACTGATCACGGTGGAGTTGATGCTGCCGCTGGCGCGCTACGACGAGGCGGCCCAGCGGCGCTTCTATACCGGCGTGCTGGAACGCCTGCAGGCCAACCCCGTCACGTCTCAGTCGGCCATGGTGTTCCCGTTCCCGTTTGGCGGCGGCAATGCCCAGGCCGAGTTCAACGTGGTCGGGCAGCCCAAGAAGCCGCGCGCCGAGCAAACCGTCGCCGAATTGAACGGCGTTTCACCCGGCTACTTCTCCACCGCCGGTCTTCGCCTCACCGCGGGCCGCGACTTCACTGCCGCCGATGGCGAGAAGTCGCCGGCGGTGGCCATCATCAACGAGGCCGCGCGGCGTGAGTTCGGCGGCAAGGATCCGATCGGGCAACAGGTGGACCTCGGCGACCCGGTGACGATCGTCGGCATCGTTTCCAACGCGCGACGCCAATCGCTCGACGTCTCGCCCAAGCCGGCGGTGTTCCTGCCCTACACCCAGTTCGTGCTGCCCTACATGGGCGTAATGGTGAAGACCGACCAGGGCGCGGCCGCCACGGCGGCGGCGGTCAAGTGCCACGGTGGCGGAACTCGATCGGGATCTCCCGGTCGGCGAGGTCAAGACCATCGAACAGATCATCAGCGACTCCACCGGCCAGCCGCGTTTCCGATCGTTCCTGATCGCCAGCTTCGCCGGCCTGGCGCTGCTGCTGGCCGCCGTCGGCGTGTATGGCTTGATCAGTTTCACCGTGGCCCAGCGCATCCCCGAGATCGGCGTTCGCCTGGCCCTGGGCGCCAATCCGTGGCAGGTCTTCAGCCTGGTCATCGGCCAGGGCCTCAAGCTGGCCGCCCTCGGCATCGTCATCGGCCTGGCCGTGGCCGCGGCCGCGACGCGGTTCATGAGCGGCCTGCTGTTCAACACGAGCGCCACCGACCCGGTGGTCTACGCCTCGCTCTCCGCGTTGTTGCTGACGATGGCGGTGCTGGCGTGCTATGTTCCGGCCAGGCGCGCGATGCGCGTCGATCCGATGACGGCGTTACGGTCGGAGTAGTTTCCCGCCTTTTGTTATTCGTTATTCGTTATTCTTTATTTCCCAATGATCAAGCTTACGAATATCGAAAAGTCCTACCGCCACGGTCTTTCACAAACCTTCGTCCTCCGCCGCGTCAACGCCGAGATCAAGCAAGGCGATTTCGTCTCGATCATGGGGCCGTCCGGCGCCGGCAAGAGCACCCTGCTGCACATCCTCGGCATGCACGACAGCGCGTGGACCGGGGAGTACTGGCTCTTCGAGGATCCCGTGCACCAGCTCTCGGCCAAGGACCGCATGCGGGTGCAGAAGCAGCACATCGGCTTCGTCTTCCAGAGCTATCACCTGCTCGACAACCTCACCGTCTACGAGAACATCGACCTGCCGCTGTCGTATCGCGACGTCAAGAAGTCGGAACGCGAAGGCATGGTGGCCGACATCCTCGACCGCTTCAACATCGTCGGCAAGAAGGACCTGTTCCCGAACCAGTTGTCGGGCGGCCAGCAACAGCTGGTGGCGATCGCGCGGGCGGTGGTGGCCAAGCCCACCTTGATCCTCGCCGACGAGCCCACCGGCAACCTGCACACCGACCAGGGCAAGGAAATCATGGAGCTCTTCCGCCGGCTCAACGAGGCCGGTACGACCATCGTCCAGGTCACGCACTCGCAGGCCAACGCGGCCTACGGCCGGCGCGTGATCAACCTGAAGGACGGCTGGATCGTCGATGAGAACTGATCCGCCGTCGAGGATCCTCCTCGCCGACGACCAGGTCGACGTCATCGAAGCGCTGCGGCTCCTGCTCAAGCCCGAAGGATTCATCATCGACACCGCGGCGTCGCCGCAGCAAATCCTGCGCGCGCTCGAGCTGAAGGACTACGACGTGGTCCTGATGGACCTCAACTACAACCGCGACACCACCTCGGGCCAGGAAGGCCTCGACCTGCTGCAGCGCATCCATACCGGCGACGAATCGCTGCCGGTGGTGGTGATGACGGCGTGGGGCTCGGTGCATGTCGCCGTCGAAGCGATGCGGCGCGGCGCGCGGGACTTCATCCAGAAGCCATGGGAGAACGAACGCCTGCTGTCGATCGTCCGCACGCAGACCGAGTTGGGCCGGGCGATCCGGCGCGGCCGCCAGCTCGAAGCCGCCACCGCGCTGATGGCCGACGGCCGCTCGCCGATCCTCGCCGAGTCGGCGGCGATGCGCCCGGTGCTCGAGATGATCGCGCGCGTCGGGCCGTCGGACGCCAACGTCCTCATCACCGGCGAGAACGGCACCGGCAAGAGCCTCGTTGCGCAAGCGCTGCATAACGTGTCGCCGCGCGCCGGACGGCCGATGGTCACCGTCAACGCCGGCGGGATGGCCGAAGGCGTCTTCGAATCGGAACTCTTCGGCCATCTCAAGGGCGCGTTCACCGACGCCAAGGCCGATCGCGTCGGCCGCTTCGAGCTGGCGGACGGCAGCACGCTCTTCCTCGATGAAATCGCCAACGTGCCGATGATGCAGCAGCAGAAGCTGCTGCGCGTGATCGAGACCGGCGAGTTCGAGCGGCTCGGCTCGTCGAAGACCCGCAAGGTCAGCGTGCGGTTGATCTCGGCCACCAACGCCGACTTGAATGCGGAGGTCGAGGCGGCGCGCTTCCGCCAGGACCTGTATTTCCGGCTCAACACCATCGAGATCCACCTGCCGCCGCTGCGCGATCGGCGGGAAGACATTCCGCTGCTCGCCAGGCATTTCCTGCGGCAGCACGCGCAGCGCTATCGCAAGGCGCTGTCTGGTTTCGATCCGGCGGCGATGCAGGTGCTGATGGATCATCGCTGGCCGGGCAATGTCCGCGAGATGGACCACGCCATCGAGCGCGCGGTGCTGATGTCGGCCGGCCCGACCGTCCGGGCCCACGACCTCGGGGTCCGCGCCGAGGGTGGATCCACGGCGCGCCTGGAGGACATGAGCCTCGAGGAAGTCGAAGCGTTCCTGATCAAGAAGGCGATGGCCCGGTTCGGCAACGTCAGCCACGCCGCGCGCGCGCTCGGCCTCTCTCGCAGCGCCCTCTACCGGCGCCTCGAGCGCTACAAGCTGTGACGGTTGGCGGGCGATGGCTTTAGCCGTCGCCGCCGTACAATTCCCCCATGTGGCGGCGCCTTCGCCTCGATCAACAGGTTTACCTCCTCGCCCTCGGCGCGGGTCTTCCCGGCGCCTTCACCGCGCTGTGGATCCTCTGGACCGAGGGCTACACGCCGAAGGTCCAATGGACCCTCACCGTCGTGATTCTGGTCGCGTTGTTTGGCCTCGCGGCCTCCGTCCGGACGCGCGTCGTGGTGCCGCTGCAGACGCTGGCCAACCTGCTGGCGGCGCTTCGTGAAGACGACTTCTCCATCCGCGGCCGCACCGAAAACCCGGACGACCCGCTCGGCGCGGCGCTGATGGAGATCAACGCCCTCGCCGAGACGCTGCATGAACAGCGGCTCGGCGCGGTCGAGGCGACGGCGCTGCTGCGCACCGTCATGGAGCAGATCGACGTGGCCGTCTTCGCCTTCGATCCCCAGCATCACCTGCGCATCGTCAATCAGACCGGTGAGCGGTTGATGGGCCGCAGCGTCGAGCAGATGATCGGCCGCACCGCCGAAGAGCTGGCGCTGGCCGACTGGTTCGGCGAGGCCCCGCGCGTGGTGGACATTTCCCCGCCCGGTGGCGGCGCGGCGGGACGCTGGGAAGTGCGCCGAACGACCTTTCGCCTCGGTGGCCTGCCGCATGACCTGCTCGTGCTCTCCGACGTGAGCCGTCCGCTCCGCGAGCAGGAGCGGCAGGCGTGGCAGCGGCTGATCCGCGTCATCGGCCACGAGCTGGGGAATTCGCTGGCGCCGATCAAGTCGATCGCCGGCAGCCTCGAGACGCTCCTGCAACGCGACCCGCCCCCCGCCGATTGGCGCGAAGACATGCAGAAGGGCCTGCAGGTCATCGCCTCGCGCACCGACTCGCTCAGCCGCTTCACCGGCGCGTCGGCGCGGCTCGCGCGCCTGCCGGCGCCGCGGCTGGCGCCGGTCGTGCTGAAGCCGCTCGTGCAGCGCGTCACCGGCCTCGATTCGCGGGTGCCGGTCCAGATCCGCCAGGGACCGGATGTGACGATCGAGGCGGACGCCGATCAACTCGAGCAGTTGCAGATTAACCTGTTGCGCAACGCCGCCGACGCCTGCCTCGAAGTGGGCGGCGGCACCGTCGGCATCGGCTGGCGCCGCACGCGGGCGGGCCTGGAAGTGTTCGTCGAAGACGATGGGCCGGGGATCTCGAACACCGGCAACCTGTTCGTGCCGTTCTTCACCACCAAGCCGGGCGGTTCCGGGATCGGCCTGGTGCTCTGCCGGCAGATCGCCGAGGCGCACGAGGGCTCGCTGAAACTCGACAACCGCAAGGACGCGCGAGGGTGTCGCGCGACACTCACGCTACCGCTGTGATCCGCCTGTCCCTGGTGATTCCGGCTTACAACGAGGAGGCACTGCTGCCTCGGCTGCTCGACACGGTCGACGCCGCGCGGGCCCGGTACTCGTTCGGCACTGAAACCGTCGAAGTGATCGTGGCCGACAACGGCTCGACCGATGGCACGGCGGCGATCGCCGCCGCGCGCGGGTGTGTCGTGGCCCCGGTCGTTCAGCGGGTGATTGCGGCCTCGCGCAACGGTGGCGCGGCGCTCGCCAGCGGAGAGATTCTCTGCTTCGTCGACGCGGACATGCAGATCCATCCGGACACCTTCAACGGCATCGAGCGCGCCATGGCCGACCCGGCGAATATCGGCGGCGCGACCGGCGTGCATTTGGAACGGATGTCGGCAGGCATCGCGTCCGCGTACGCAATGCTGATCCCGCTGGTCTGGCTCACCAACATGGACACTGGCGTGGTGTTCCTGAGGCGAGCTGACTTCGTGGCGATTCGCGGTTATGACCAGCGGCTGTCCTTCGCCGAGGACGTCGACTTCCTGTGGAAACTCAAGCGCCTGGGCTGGTCGCGGGGCCAGCGGCTGACCCGGCTTCGGTCCCTCAAGGCCATCGCCTCCACCAGAAAATTCGACCGTTATGGCGACTGGCACTACGTCACGCGGATGCCGATCGCGATGATCCAGACCCTGATCCGACGCGACCGGCTCGCCGCCTTCGTCAAGCAGTACTGGTATGAGGATAGGGAGTGAGCTTGTCGGGAGATGTTGGGGTTCGGGAGGTGTCGCTCGTCGGGAGGTGTGGCTTGTCGGGATCGAGATCGCCCGACAAGAATCACCTTCCCGACAAGAATTTCCTCCCGGCAGGCATCTCGTTGCCTCCCGGAAGTCCCGTCAATTGCCTTTGAGGAGTTCGTCAATCAGGAAGAGATCGGTCAGCAGCGCGCGGACGTGGATCGAGGCGTTGAGGTTGTCGATCAGTTGCGAACTGATGCCCTTTTGTCCGAGGACCACGCGGAGGCACGCCTGCGAGGCCTGCGCGTCGCGCGCCAGCACGTCGAAGAACGCATCCAGGGCCGCACGAGGCTCGCGGCCTTCGGCCGTCACCACCGCTTTGAATTGATCGGCCAGGCCGGTGAGCGCTTCGTCGAAGCGCTTGAGGTATTCCCGCAGCTGCCCGCTGTTCGCGGCGCCCTGGTCTGTGGGCAGACCCTGCGCCGCGTACGCGAGCATCATTTCGTAGCCGCCTTCGATCGCGTCGACGCGCTTGGCGATCTCCTCGCGCGAGGCCTCAGGCAACTTTCGGACCCGGCTTGTTTTCCTGCGCCCAGCGTTCGGGGTCGTGGAATTCAAGGTACTCGCGGCGCGTGATGAAGCCGAAGACCATCGCCTTGGTGATCCACAGCTTCTCGGGCCGAAGCGCGAAGTAGATGTGCGCGATCACCAGGCCGACGAAGCCGACGCCCATCAACCCGTGCGCCACGTAGGTGAAGCTCCACGCCAGGTCGCTCATGATGTACGGGTTGCGGACGGTGATGCTGTTGCGGATGCGCCACATCATCAGCACGCCGCTCGCAATCACCACCAAGCCGGCCACGACGACCGCCAGATGATAGAGCCGGTTGCCCAGCGGATACTTGCCGGGTCTCGGGCCGGCCAGATCCTCGCGCCCCATTTCGCGCATCATCTCGATCTTCATCTCCGGGATGTCCTTCGGGCCCACCCAGATGGACCAGAAATCCATGAAGAACGTCGCATGCACGATGTGGAACAGGATCGAGACGGTCAGCAGCATGCCCGCGATCCAGTGCCATTGCACCCAGGCGAACTGGATGCCGACGATCGGCAGGAAGGCGGTCAAGAGCAAGGTCAGCATCGACGCCGCCATGATCCAGTGGAACATGCGGGCGACGATGCCATGCCGCTCGATCTTGGCCGGCAGGCCCTTGTGCTCGGCCTCCATGCGATCGACTTCCGCCGGATCGCGGCGGCGATGCTGCGAGAACAACATGTAGCCGCCGTGGCCCAGCAGGAACAACAGTCCGCCGACGAGTGCCGCCCAGAACAGGCTCCACGAGATGTGGGTGGCAATCGTGTCACCCCATGGGCTACGTGCCCACGTTAGGAAGTCCATTCAGCGTCTCCTCGAATCGCACGCTTCACGAGCGCCTTGACCAGCGGAATCTTGTAGGCGTTGTGACGCAGCGGCGCCGCGCCGCGGACGGCGATCTCCGCCGCCATGTCGGCCGTGGCCTTGTCACGCGCCTTGCCCTTGATCGCGGCTTCGACCGCGGTGAGGCGATAGGGCCGCGCCGCCACACCGTTGACCACCATGCGCGAGTCGGCGATGGTCGAGCCCGACACGTTCATGGCCGAGGCGATGTTGACCAGCGGGAAGTCCCACACCTGGCGGTCGCGCACCTTCTCGAAGTAGTGCGCCTTCCCCGCCCACGTGGCCGGGATGCGAATCGCGGTGAGCAAGTCGCCCGGCATCAGCATCGTCAGGCGCGTGATGTCGACGCCGGGGCCGACGAAGAACTCCTCGGCCGGGATCACGCGGTCCTGGCCGCCGGTCTTCACCACCATCGAGGCGTCGAGGGCGATGAGCGCGGGCGCGGTGTCGGACGGATTGACCGCCACGCAGCGGTCGGCGTCGAAGATCGCGTGTTCGCGATTGACCGACGTCGGCGTGTCGGCGTAGCAGATGTTGCCGCCGGCGCGATAGCACGGCCAGCCGGCCCGGTAGTACCAGCAGCGCGCGTCCTGCGACACGTTGCCGCCGGCGGTGCCCTGGTTGCGAATCTGCGGCGAGGCGACCAGCAGCGCCGCCTGCGCGAGCAGCGGGAAGCGCTCCTGGACGAGCCCGTTGTTGGCGACCTCGGTGAGGGTCGTCATCGCGCCGATCTCGATGCCGCCGCCGGCATCCTTGATGCCGCGCAGCTCGGTGACGGCGCTCAGGTCGACCACTACCTTCGGCCTGGCAATGCGATCCTTCAACCAGTCGAAGGTGTCCATGCCGCCGGCCATGATCCAGGCATCGGCGCCGTGGCGATCCAGGATCCCCAGCGTGTCGGCCACGGTGGCGGGCTGGAAGAGTTCAAATGCCGGCATTACGTCGCGAATCGGTGGCATTGTCTATTCCCCTTAGATGAACGACGTCAACGGCTCATAGGTCGGCTTGCCGCCATTGGCCAGAGCCGTCGCAATCATTTCCGGATGCACCGGGGTGCGGCGCAGCACGCCGTCGCCCACTGCAGCGGCGAGCGCGCACATGATCACCGCGCCGCCTCCGCCGATCGATGGTTCGCCGATGCCCTTGGCGCCAATCGGATTCGACGGATCCGGCAGTTCAACCGCCGCCCACTCCATCTTCAACGGGATGTCGAGCATGGTCGGGGGCTTGTTGTGATGGAGGCGCTTGGCCAGCGCCGCACCGTAGTGCGGGTCGTAGACCAGCTTCTGGCTGCGGACGTGACCGATGCCCTGGATGCCGCCACCGTGAATCTGGCCGCCCAGGCTGTGCGGATGCATGACGGTGCCGACATCGGCCACGCCGAGATAATCGACGATGGTGTAGACGCCGGTCTCGACATCCACTTCCACTTCGGCAAACGCCGCGAGGAACGAGTAGGTCTGGCCGTCGCGCGGCAGGTTGTCGCGCGCCACGCCCATCAGGCCCATCCCGACCAGCGACGCCGCGGCGCCCTTGGTCATGGCGTTGAGTTCCTTCGGCACTTCGTGGCCGTCGTAGACGCCGCCCAGCTGAATCGCCCGCTCGGCGACCTTGCCAAACGTCATCGAGCGCCCGCCCGGAGCGCCCTTGCGGAACACCTTGGCATTGGCCATGTCGTAGTCTTCAGGCTTGCCGCCCATGTCCTTCGCGGCAATCTCCTGGATTTTCTTGCGCAGGTCCATGCCCGTCGCGTAGTTGGCGCGGGTGTGCGCGTAGGTGGTCTGGCTGCCCGCCTGGATGGAACTCCACGGCAAGCCCTTCGAGGTATCGCCCCACACCACTTCGCACTGCTCCCACGGCATGTTGACCATCTCGGCGATCACGCGCGCGGTGTCGCTCAGCGAGTGCGTGCCGAGATTGCCGATGCCCTGGTGAATGATCAGCTTGCCGTCGGGCTGCACGATGCAGAGCCCGTCGACGCCGATGGAGCCGGCAGTGTAGGCGCCGGTGGCAACGGCCACGCCGGTGATCTTGCTGCCCACGCGCTGCCCGCTGCGCTTCTTGCGTTCTTCCCAGTTGAACATCGCGGCGCCCTTGTCGAGCGCCTCGTTGATGAAGGCGCTGGTGACCTTCTGGCGCGGCCGGTTGGCCGGCACCGGGGCGCCCGGCGGCAGTGGCGGCAGCAGGCCGAACACGGCCTGGCCCGAGGGGCCATTCAACTTGCGAATCGCGACCTCATCGACGCCGAGCTTGCGCGCCGCTTCTGAGATCATCGGCTCGAAGAGCACGCCGGCCTGCAACCCGCCCGGCGCGCGCTGCGAGGTCGGCGGCGGCGTGTTGGTGGCCACCGAGATGCCGCGGAACCGCATGTTCGGCACCTGGTAGCACAGCGACGCGAGGTTGGCGGTCGTCGCGTTGTCACCCTGGCGGCGATAGGGACCGCTCTGCTCGATGAGGAAGGCGTCGATCGCGGTGACGCGGCCATCCTTCTTGAACCCCATCTTGACCCAGCCGGTATAACCCGGACGCGTGCGGCCGATGTAGGTTTCTTCCTCGCGCGAGATGCGCATCATCACCGGACGGCCCTGCAGCTTCTTGGACATCAGCGCCGGAATCGCCATGGTCTGCGCGCCGGGAATCTTGCTGCCGAAGCCGCCGCCGGTGTACTCGCTGATGAGCACGAGCTCGTCCTGCTTGATGCCCACCCAGCCGGCGAGCGCCGCCACGGTACGGGCGACGCTCTGCGTCGAGCCATGCAGGTACAGCTTGCCGTTCTTCCAGAAGGCCATCGCCGTGCGGCTTTCGAGCGGCATGTGCGGCGTGGTCTGCTGCTGGTGATCGCGCTCGATGATGAGGTCGGCTTCCTTGAAGCCTTTCTCGATGTCACCGATCGACAGGTTGTCGATCGCTTCGGCGCCGCTCGGGAACTTGCCCTGGTCGATCATCGCCATGTCGGCGGCGGTCCACTTGAGCGTCTTCATGTTCGGCGCGGCGAAGACGTTGCCCTCGGTTCGCCCGTTAGGCCCGCCGGGTCGCAGGGACTCGAGGGGATCGATCACAAACGGCAGCGGCTCAAATTCGATGTGGATCTTTTCGATCGCATCCGCCGCCAGCTCTTCGCTGTCCGCGCAGACCGCGAGAATCGGTTCGCCTTCGTAGAGGGGCTCATCCGTCAACGCGATTTCCGCGGCGAGCGGCGGACCGGCGGGAGGCGCGGCAGTGGTATTGGCTGCGGCCGTGGCAGGCGTCGCACGCTGGGCGCCAGACTGCGCGGCCACCGGGGCACCGGCCACGGGAGCCGCGACACCGCCAGCCGGCGGCGCGCCAGCCGGAGCCGCCCCCGCGGGAGGCGCGGGCGCACCGGGTGCGCCGGCCGGTCGAGGCGGAGCGCCCGGAGGCGGCGGCGGCGCCGGGAAATCCGAGGCGCGAAGGATGCCATGGACGCCCGGCATCGCCAGCGCGGCGCTGGCGTCGACACTGACCACGCGCGCGTGCGGACGCGGGCTGAGCAACAACTTGACGAACACCATGCCGTCGGCGCGGAAGTCTTCCGCGTAACGGGCCTTGCCGGTGACCTTGGCCACCAGGTCGGGCGTCGTGTAGTTCTGCCCGATTAACTTGTAGGGAGGTTTGGAGTCGGCCATCTTACGCCCCCCTTGACAGTTCGGCTGCGTGCATCATGCAGTCGAGGATCTTGTTGTAGTCGGCGCAGCGGCACAGGTTGCCCGAGATGCCATGGGCCAGCTGTTCGCGCGACGGGTTGGGATTGGTCTTGAGGAAACCGGCCGTCGCCATGACGAAGCCGGGCATGCAGAACGCGCACTGGAAGCCCTGACCCGCGACCACAGCCTGCTGCACCGGGTGCAGCGTGCCATCCGGCTTGGCCAAGCCTTCGATGCTGACGATCTTCTTGCCGCGCACCGTGTGCGTCAGCACCGAGCACGAATAGTGCGGCACATCGTCCACCAGCACCGTGCATGCGCCACACTCCGCGCGGTCGCAACCGATCTTCGTGCCGGTGAGACCGAGCTTGTAGCGGAGCGTCGATGCCAGCGTCTCGTTCTTCAGCACGTCGACCCGGCGCTGCTGGCCGTTAATGTCGAGTGTGATGAGGCGCTCGACCGATCCAGGCAGGTTGGAATCGTTCTGCCCCATGATGGTCGTGCGGAAAAGATAAGCAGAGGCCCCAACCGTGGCGCCTGCCGCGATCACGCTCTTGATGAAATTCCGTCGTGAAACCCCAGGCTGAAGGCCCGGAGCGTCCGCCATGCCGTCTTGACTCATAGAGTCTTCCCCCCGAATAGCGCGCATCATAACACCAACCGCGAACCTGCTTCATTTTTACGCTTTGCGTAAGCGGCCTTCGGCGGCCCGCGCCAGCCGGTCGCGGACGGCCAGACCCAAGCCCTCGGTCCCGATGGCGCTGGCTAGAATCATCGACACCCTGGACTCGTCGAACGAACGGAGGGCGGCGAACAGCTCATGCGCCGCCCGGGCCGGATCCCGCCTCGAACCATAGGGCCGGGTCTCAATCCGCCCGGCCCCTGCCTGGGGGGCAACCATCGGCGCCAGGGCCAGCAAATCCTCCTCCGGCGCAAGAATCCCGACATATTCTCCTGCCGCTACGGCGGTGCGGGCGTCCGCGGCCAGCCGCGCCACGACGGCCGCCGGCTCCCCTTCATATAAGGTCAGCGGCGAGCGCGGCGCGTAATGCCTGAGCATTTGGCCTGGCGCTACCTGGGGTTCATCGCTGCCGCGATGCCCGGGCACCCCTAAAAGCGGTGCCCTAATTACCTCGGGAACAACCTCTCGAATTTGTTCGAGGGTGAGGCCGCCGGGCCGGCGCAAGACGGGCGGGTCGAGGGAGAAATCGACAATGGTCGATTCGAGGCCGATGTCCGTCGGCCCCCCATCAAGGACCAGGTCCACCCGGCCATCCAGGTCGGCCAGGACATGCGCCGCAGTGGTGGAACTGGGCCGGGAAAACAGGTTGGCGCTCGGCGCGGCCACCGGCACACCGGCCATCTCCATCAACGCCCTCGCCACGCGATGCGACGGCACCCGGACGGCAACGTTAGGCAGGCCCGCCGTCACGATATCGGGGACCGCGTTCAGCTTCGGCAGGATGAGGGTCAACGGCCCCGCCCAGAATGCGAGGCCCAGTTTCCGCGCGCCGGGCGGCACGCGCGAAGCCACCTGCGAGAGCTGGCCGATGTGTGCGAGGTGCACGATCAAGGGGTCGTTGGCCGGACGCTGCTTGGCTTCGAAGATCCGCGCGACGGCGGCGGGATCCAGCGCATTGGCGCCCAGGCCGTAGACGGTTTCCGTTGGGAAGGCCACCAACTTCCCGTCGCGCAACGCTCGAGCGGCTTCTTCGATCGCCACAGGATCGGGCTGATCGCGATCGACGACAATGACCCGGGTCGAGCGGCTCATGGCGTCCGGCTGGCCGGTGGGGTCGAACCTTTAGGTTCGACCTTCGCCAAAGCGCCCGTCCCGATTAATAGCCGAATCACGCGGCTATAGCTTCGCACGCCGTCGGGCACGCCCTGTGATTTCAACATTTGATCGTAGGTCTTCCATGCCGCGCGCTCCACTGGCCGAATCAGCGCTTCAAGACGCTTGTTGATCGCTTGCTGATCGGCGCGCGGTCCCGCATCCAGGTCCTTCAACACGAGGTCTCGCGTGACGGGCTGCAGTTGCGACGCCGCCTCCGAGACCAGCGCGAGCCAGGCACTGTACTGAGACGCAGAATCGGCGCGAAGGGCCGCGAGGTAGCCGACAAAACTCGCGTCCGATTCCGGCGCGAACCCCGAGAGGTGCGCCCACTCGTGCGCGAGCACCGCGGGCCGCTCCGGGCCGGTCAGGTCGGGATTGATCAACGTCTCGAGAAAGAACGGATCGATCATCCCGCTCACGCCGGTGGCGCGGAAGAACGGCGACCACATCGAGTGCTTGGGATGCGCCGGCCGCGTCGGGCGCGAACGCCCCAGTTGCCTCTCCACCGCGTGCAACGCATCCACGAGCGGCGTCGGCACCTCGGCGATGGCCGGGAAACCCGCGTCGTGCGCCGCCCGGTAGCCGGCGTTGGTCTCGCGGACCGCGCGCTCGGCCAGCTCACGGACTGCAATCGGCGTGACGCGCGAGGCGTCAAAGGCCATCACCGTTTCCAGCGGCGGCCGCGAATAGTTGAAGCCCCAGGTGCCGAGAAACCAGAGGTAGATCACCGCCGCCCCGGTCAGCGTCCACCCGAAGCCGCGAAGAATCGGCGAGAACGATCGCTTCTTGCGCGCAGCGCGAATCCACAGAATCCAGCCGCCGACGGCGACCACCGCAACCAGGACGATGAGGATGTCGAAGAGCGGCACGCTGACCCGATTGGAGAACTCGGTGAGCAATCCCTGGAGCGACTGATAGACGCCGCCAGCGTAATAGCGCTCGATGATCGACGGAGGAATGCGGAAGTACGCGGCGGAAGCCGCGACGCCGACGAGGACGATTTGGATCAGGGGTTTAGGTGAGAGTCTCATCCGCAGTGTTTTGCAGATTTGGTCGGGATGCCGAGATTCGAACTCGGGACCTCCTGCACCCCAAAACGGATTACATCATAGTCACACCGCGGCCGACCGCGGTTTTATTGGTCTTTTTGCTCCGGCTGGCGGCCGACCGTGGCCGCTTTCGCCCCCCTGTTCCGACTTCCGTTGCAATCTTTTGCAAAGCGGCTTGTTGCTCCTCGTAGCGCCGCATCGCGTCATGCTCTGACGACTGCGTGCCCGCCAGATAGGTGCTCGTCTGGGCAATGTTCGTGTGCCCCAACCACCTCTGGATGGTCGCGAGCGGCACGCCACCGTCCATCCACCGACTTCCCGCCTCGCGGCGCAGATCATGGAAGTGCAGTCCGATGGCAGCCAGCGCAGCGCGTGACGCTGGCGTCAGGTTCTTCGTGGCGGTGTAGTCCGGCGCGTGCCCGTGTGCTTTCAACACGGCCGAATACCACGCTCGTGAGAAACCCAACAACTTGGTCCCGACTTCAGACCCAAACACATAAGCGTCGGGCGGGTGCGGTTGCCCCGCAGGATCGAATCGTCGCATGTCGAGAATCCCTTTGAGACGTGTGGAAATCGGAATCCGACGATCACGCTTCGTTTTTGTCTTGCCGAACGGCAGAAACAATTCGGCCTTCGGTTGCCACGTCACTTTCTGCTTGTCGATCTTCATTCCCTCGATCTGGTTCCATTGCAAGGAAAGGATCTCGCCCTGGCGCATCCCGCTATCGACGGCAGCGATCACAAGAGCCTGCAGGTGCGAACTGCAGACGGCCAGGAGCTTCCCTTCTTCATCAGTGTCCAGGCGACGGCTGCGGGGAACATCCTTCGGCAGTCGCACCGCTGTCTCACCGTTCAGTTTGAAAGGCGTCCGATCTGAGTAGCCAGCAGTGATCCCCCATTTGAAGAGGGCGCGAAGCTGGCGGACGTTTCGATTCACACCCACGCCACCAGTCTTCTGCCCCAAACGGATCTCGCGGAAGCGGTTGACCGTGTCTGTGACAATGTCGTCCGGACGCCATTCACCAAGCGGCGCGCTGCCGCCTGTCGGGCGAGGCACAACCGTGCGGCAGATGGTGCCGAGGGAGTAACGGAACTCCGCTGCGGTGGCGGCATGATCGTTTGCCACGTAGCGCTCAAGGTAGAGGTCGGCCAGCTGGCGCAGCGTCATATCCTGCCGGGGGGGCGCTACTTGCCCGAACGTGCCAGCCTTGATCGCGATCCGGATCTTCGCGGCTTCGTCTTCCGCCTCGCTCTTGCTGTCGATCCGCCGTCCGAGATGTTTGTCGAGCGAGAATCGGTGATGCACCTCGTGCCACTTGAAACTGAAATGCCACGGATGATCGCATTTCGACCACGCACGTCGCGGGTGATCACACACTTTTCGCAGCCCTCTGATCGCTTCTCTCATCGTTTGCCTCCCTTGCGTAACCCCTGTCGATTGCGTCGCTTCGTATTCCAGTACGCGCTTTTGCATTTTGGGCAGATCCGGATCTGCGTTTGCGTGGGTACCCATCGATGATCGCAACGAAGGCACCGCAGTTTGGTAATGACGATCTTCATGATGGGTGATGTTTACCTCAAGGTGCCACCTACAAGGAAGTCCATTCCGCCCCTTGCCTAAATCTTTTATCCAAAAGCAAGCGCTAATCCGCTTGATTCCCCCTTGGCGCAACATTAGGCTTAAGACAATTCACAAGGCGGCCATAGAAGGCCGTCGCCTTTCCGTGTCCGGACGAGTACCGGCTCCGCAGGGCATGAATGCACGCGCTGTTCGATGAATTGTGCGCTGACGTTTTCATGCGAAGGAGCAACTGGTGCATCCATATATCAGGCTCAAGTTCGAACGCCACCGTCGTGGACTCACCCAGCAACAGGTAGCGAACCTCGCTGGCCTGCCGCAAGTCACGATTTCCTCAATCGAAATCGGCCGTCTGAATCCAAGCGCAGGAGAACTGGCTGCGCTCGGTCAGGTCTTTGGAATCAGTCCCGCGCTTCTCCTGCAGCCAGTGCGTGTCCAAGATCCGGAGGAGGCGCACCATGGCTGAGGAGCAACCCTCACTGTGGCTCACGGTCAACGAAGCGCGCCTGATCGCCAAAGTCGGGGCGCGATTGCTCTACCGAGAGATCACGGCGGGCCGTCTGCGCGCCGCGAGAGTTGGCGGCCGACGCGACATCCGAATTCATCGCGATTGGATCAGCGAGTGGTTGGAAGCCAGCGCGAAACCCGTTGAGGTGCGACGATGATGAACACGGTCTGCGTCGTCGCCTTCAATGCCGAGCATGCTGCGATGGCACAACTCCTTCCGCCAACGGATCTTCGCGCCGAAGGGTCTGGCCGCATCTATTTCTTTTATGAGTTCGCCGGCGCTGGTGTCGATATTGCGCATCGCGATCTCGACGGCGAGATGCTCATCGAAACACGACAGTTCAAAACGCTTGCGGAGGCCCAAAGTTGGGCCGAAGCGGACGCAATGGCGGCGCGGTGAATGATGACTCTTCAAGAGTTCGCTGGGCGCTTCGACGCCAAAGCCAACGGCCGGGGATACATGGCTCACTGTCCCGTCCATGAAGACAGCAAGGCGTCACTGTCCATCAATCAGGACGGCGACAAGATCCTCGTGAACTGCTTCGCCGGATGCGATACCAAGGCTGTTCTCCAAGCGGGCGGTCTGACGATGAAGGATCTCTTCATCAGCAACGGTCATAAGAAGGTCACGTCGCCAATCGTAGCCACTTACGACTATCGCGATCAGAACGGTGTGATCCGCTACCGCAAACAGCGCACCGCGAACAAGAAGTTCTTTTTTGAGAGGCCCGTCAACAACGGCGGCTGGACGAGCCGAAGGCAGAACGGCGACAAGACCGTCATGGAGGGCATCGAGCGATTGCCCTATCGGTTGGATGAGCTGATCGGGAAGACGTTCTGTTTCATCTGCGAGGGCGAAAAGGATTGCGACCGCTTATGGACGCTCGACTTGCCTGCCACCACAAACGACGGCGGTGCCAGCGAGGACTTACGGAAACCAAAATGGACCGACGCGCTGACGCAGCAGCTAAAGGCGAATGGCGTTGACACGGCGGTGTGCATCCCTGACAACGATGGTCCTGGCCGCGCTCATATGAAGGCAGTGGCGCGCAGCTGCACATCGGCAGGTATTGAGACACGGATCGTCAATCTGCCGGGCCTGCCGCCGAAGGGCGACGTATCGGATTGGCTCGACGCTGGCCACACGCCCGGCGAATTGATTGCGCTCTGCGATGCGACCGACGTCTACGTGCCGCCATCTATCGAAGAACCTGAGGAGCAGCCTGCGGACGACGAGTCGCTGTCAGCTGCTATCAAACGGCTGAACCGGCGCTTCGGCATTGTGACGGTTGGAAACAAGGTCGTGGTGATGGAGAACTCGGCGGACGGCGGCATCGAGGCGTTCTGGCCGTTTGAGGAGTTCAACCGGCTATTGATCAAGGACCGCATCAAGATTGCTACCGGCACCGGCACCGACACCACCACCACTACCAAGGAGGTGGGCCTCGCAAAGCTGTGGCTCTGTCACGCCGACGGTCGGTCGTATGAACGTCTCGTCTTTGCGATGCCTGGGAGCGCCGAGCGCCACTCCCCGAAGGATTACAACGGCTGGCTTGGCTTTCGCGTCAAGCCAGAGCCCGGCGAGTGGAGCAAGAACCGACAACACCTGCTGAAGATCATCTGTGCGAGCAACCCGATCCTTTTCACATGGCTGTTCAACTGGATGGCTGCACTGGTGCAATGGCCAGGACGCCATGCGTTTACCGCCGTCGTTCTTCGAGGCGGACAGGGCATCGGCAAAGGTCACTTCGCCCATTTGATGCTCGGCGCACTCTTCCACGCTCAACAGTATTTACACATCATCGGCTCCGGCATGCTGACCCTCCGATTCAATGAACATCTGTCAGGGAAGGTGCTCATCTTCGCGGACGAGAGCACGTGGGGTGGCGATCCTGCTGCGGCCGACAAGCTGAAGGGCATGGTGACGGAGAGCACCATTCCTATTGAGCGCAAATTTCTGCCCCTGGTTGAAGAGCCCAGCGCTCTGCACATCGTGATCGCATCGAACAACGAATGGCCGATTGCGATTGCGATGGATGACCGGCGGTTCGTCGTCTTCGACGTGGCCGAAACTGAGCGCCAGAACGATTCGTACTTTGCTCCGCTGCGTGAGGAACTCGAGTCCGGCGGTCTCGCAGCCATGCTCCACGATCTGTTGGCTCAACCGATTGACGAGCACGCGCTTCGTCATCCACCGAGCACCAAGGGCAAGCGCGAAGTCATGGCGCAGAGCCTGAAGCCTATCGAGCGCTGGTGGTACGAAAAACTCCTGAAAGGCTCGCTGTCATTCAACAAGGTTGACGCCGGCGGGAACGTGACCTATGTCGAAGGGTGGCCGGAGAGCGTGGAAAAGGCGTCTCTTCATGAGGACTATCTGGCGTTCCTCGACAAGCATCGCGATGTTCGGTCGCGCCGATCAACAGAAACGGAACTCGGAGTGTTCTTGAAGAAATTTACACCGATGCAGACGCAACGCCGACTGCCGGGCAGCGGTGCAAGTGGACCGCAGTACTTCTGGAACCTGCCGTCGAAGGAAGCGTGCCGCGAGTTCTGGGCGAAGGTCTGCGGATGGCCAGACGAATTCGACTGGGACGAGGGAGGTTAGAAAGCTTGGAGGGAGGTTGGATGCAATTCGAGGCCGGAATCATTGGCGCAATCCAACCTTTCTAACCTTTCTAACCTTATTTGAATAGAGGGGGGGAAGGGTTAGGAACAGGGCGACGGCAGACGGCCGGGAGAAAAACATTGGCGGTAATAAAAGCTTCGAAAAGGTTGGAAAGGTCGGCAAGGTTGGATGCTGCCGCGCTGGTGATCCGGACGATGGAGTTCGCCCAAACGGTCGCCCCGCACCTGGGACGAGCGCTTGCCCAGGAGGCAGGAGGTCTGCCCTGAAATGTCGCGGGAATTCGACGAACTGAACTTCGGTTTGCAACCAAGTTTGCAACCGGCTGCGCCGTCCGGAGAAACCCCGACGTCAGCCCCGTCTGGCGACGGGCGTTTCCAGCCGGGCAACAGGGCGGCCCTGCGCCACGGTGCCCGCAGCGCCCGCGTGGCGGCCGGTTTGATGCCCGAGCAGGCGGAAGCCGCCGCAGCCCTGGGTGCCCGCGTGGCCGCCATCGTGGCCGACCTGGGCGGCCCGGAGGGGTTGAGCGCCCTGGCTGTCGGCCAAGCGGAACGTCACGCCCGCCTGGAGCTGGTTGACGAGTACCTGTGGCGCAACCTTGAAGCGAACGGGGTGCTCACGGGCAAAGGTCGTCAACGCGCAGCACTCACCGCGTGGCTCGCGGTGATCGATCGACTTCAAAAGAGCGCCATGGCGCTCGGTCTTGAACGCCGCGCCCGACGTGTTCAGACGCTTGGCGAAATCATGAGCGAGCACGAGGTGCCGAAGTGAACGTCATTCAGGCGCTGCGCGACCCACGACTCCTCGGTGCGCTGCCTGTCTTTCGTGACCTTGCGACGTGGGGCGCGTGGTTGACATTCGTGCGCACGGTGCATGGCCTTCCCCTCGACGCCGACGACCTGGAGCGGTTCAAGCTCCACACCGGACGCCAGGAGCCGCGCCCCGGCGGATATCCCGAAGCTGTCGCAATCGTCGGCGTGCAGAGCGGGAAGACGCGTATCGCCGGGGCACTCGTTGACGTCGCAGCGCTCGCTGGTGAAGCTGGCACCCACGCGCTGCTGCTCGGCCAGGACCACCGTGGTGCGATGCGCGTGTTGCTTCGCTACGCCCGCGAACCCTTTGAAACGATCGACACTTTCCGCGCCGAAGTCGTGCGGTCAACGGTAGACACCCTGGAACTGCGAAACGGCGTCAGCCTATCGGCATACCCCTGCAGACCTGCCGCCGTGCGCGGCCTTCGGGCGTGCATCGTCGTAATCGACGAACTCGCATTCTTCACCGCGACGGACGGTCGCCCCGTCGATACCGAGATGCTCCGCGTAGCGCGGGGCCGTGTCGCGACCACGGGCGGAAAGCTGATCATCCTGTCCAGCCCTTACGCTCAAACCGGCGCGCTCTACGAATTGCACCGGAAGCACTTTGGCCGCGACGACAGCGACGTGCTGATCTGGCAGGCGTCCGCATCCGCCATGAACCCGACACTGCCTGCCGACTATCTAACGCGCATGGCGCAGGACGATCCCGAAGCCTATCGCTCAGAAGTGCTCGGAGAGTTCCGCACAGGAGTTTCGACGCTGTTTGACCCTGACGCCCTCGCCGCTTGTGTCGCAGATGGCGTGCGCGAGCGCCGACCCGCGTCCGGAATGCGTTACAAATCGTTCGCTGATGCAGCAAGCGGCAGCGGGAAAGACGCCTTCACCACCGGCATCGCCCATCGAGATGGTGAGCGCATCGTGCTGGACGCGGTGCGAGCGTGGGCACCTCCGTTCAATCCGAGCAATGCAATCGCGGAAGCCGCGTCCCTGTTGAAGACCTACGGCCTGTTTGAGACGACGGGCGATCGATACGCACCGGGTTTCGTGAGCGAGGGTTTCCGCGCCAACGGCATCAACTATCGGCCAAGTGAACGCGACCGCTCAACGATCTACCTCGATTTACTCCCACACGTGAATGCGGGAGCGGTCGTGCTCCTAGACGACGCGGTGCTTCTGCGGGAGTTCCGTGGCCTCGAACGGCGGAGGGGCACGAGCGGGCGCGACCGTGTGGACCATCGCAGCGGCGCTCACGATGATCGGGCCAACGCAGCGGCGGGAGCACTCGTACTTGCCGCGTTAGAACGGCTTGCCGGACCTGCGATGCGCGAAGCGATTTGGGGTTAACAACTCACACCAGGAGAATGACGATGACTGACAACCGCAAGAATGATCTGAATCTGTTACTCGGTTCGCACACGAAAGACGTGGCGACGCGTCTACCAAAATACGCCGACTCATTTTCGAAGCGCGTGCTCGAAGACGTGCTGCGGCCGTCGCTCGCGTTTTTCGACAAGCACGAGTCCATTCGCACCAGCGGGCGCTACACCCGCGACGGCGAGGCCAAAGAAATTGCGCTCGCCGCACACGCTACGCGAGAGAAGTTCGCTCCCGTGCGTGCGGGCGTAGCAAAGCTTGACGAGCACATTAACGCCAAGCTCGCGGCCAAGCCTGCACCCGTGGCAAAAGATCCAACGACGGCGATCGTGAACGAACTGCGTGCACGGGAGCTTCGAGAGCGCTTACAAACGCTCGATCCGATCGATCTGCAGGCGCGCTTCAAGAGTTTACGCGCTGACGCAGCGGGCATCGCCCATCTGGAAGCGGCAGAGAACGCGCCACCTGGATTTCCGATTGCACCTGCCGAACTGGTGGCAGCAGCGAGGGAGAGAATCGCTGTGGAAAGTGATCCCGAGATTGCCGAACTCACCGAACTTCGTGCTAGCTACGCCTACGCTCTCAACGTCGCGGAGCAAGCGTTGCAAGACGCGGGCGGGAATTTAGCGCAAGTCGAGCCCGCACCACAGGACACGCGCCAGCCGTACTTGATGAGCGGCGCGCCGTTGACGTAGGCACTTTCAGACGAGGAGTTAGAGATGGACGATACAGACCTCGACCAGACGATTCAAAGGATAGCGGACAAGAGCTTCGCAAAATGCATGGCCGACTACGAGGCCGAGCGGGAGGCCCAACGTCGCAAGGCGGAACCGACTGCCGAACAGAAGCAGGCGCAGAGTCTCAACGCATTTCAGTTCCGCGAACACATCACAGAGCATGCCTTGCTCCACGGCGTGAATCCAAAAGGCGTGCGCTTCGTGATGCGCGAGGCGGAGGCGGTGTTCGAATGGCGCGCCGGTGCGCTTGTGCCACGCCACGACGCAACGGATCCATCGGACCCGGTAGCTCCGCTAACTCCGGCGCGGTGGCTCGCCGGGCTGAGAAAGACAGACGAGTATCTGTTCGCGGCTCCGGGGCAGGCGCATTGACTCTTCGCAGGGCAACGGCATTCGTTATGAGGTTCGAACGTATCGCGGCCTAGTGACATCGATGGAGTTACAGGCCGCGAATCAAATCGATGAGACCCTCCTTGCCCAGCTCAAGGTCTTCGCCGTCACTACCCATGTCCAAGTCCTGAATGCCGCTCCACAAGGCTTGGCGCTGACTGAGATTTAGCTCGCGGCTAAGCTCCGCAGAGGTGAGGTGCTCGATTGCCATTCGCACGGCAGACACGGCCCCGTAGTCCGAGTCGTTGTCTCTCTCCATGTTTTCCAGTAGCTTGGCGATGAACCGGTCGAGCAATAGCTGAACTGTTGGGGCCATGAACAGTCCGCCCCTTCAACGCGGATTCCGGCGCACTAGGGAAGCATCTTGATCCAACGTCAGAACTGGGATCGGTTCTTTCACACGGTCCCATTCCCTCTTGAGAATGGCGCGGGACAGGGTAAGCACCTCGGTGTGTAGATCTGGAAACGGATCGGGCTCGCCCTTGCGGTACTGAATGGCTCCAACCATTCTGCGGATCAACTGTTCTAGATTTTTGTGATCCTCCTCATTTGGGTTGAGCATCAGTTGGACCTTAGATTCCAGGAAGACTACGCGCTGATATTCCTTGTCTGTCCGATCCTCGAAGCCAGCCGTGTAGTAATGGAGGGAGCTGCTTACGAGCTCCGCCAATAGATCGCGCAAGTTATTGATCCACGACTGTCTCATGGGCGCGATGATTTGTTTGTTTGATGCCTCCAGGGAAGAGTGGATCTGGGTAGTGGCGAGTTGAGCGGCGGCGCGGATCTGGCGCTTAGCGATGCTCCATGAAATGATCGGGCCGACGAATACTGCCAAGGCCGCGACTACTAGCGACAAAGTAGGTATGTCCATCACCGCGAATCCTGGCGAACCTCTTGGGCTGCGTAGCGGCCGTCAATTCGCGACTGGAAATACTGTCCCTTAGATGCGGCCACATCGAAGCCCTTCGCCAAGAACTCCGGCACGTTCGTGTACTGGTAGATGCGGCCGTTCGTGAACTCAAGCTCCAAAATACCCGATGGCTCGTCGAAGGCCCAAGACCGAATCATTGAGGACTGCACGGCCCGTCTTTCCATGGCGGCTATTTTTTCCGTTTGTTTTCCAGTCGCTCCCTGAGTGCGTCAACGACTTCGGAGGCGTCACGCTTGTCAACCGCCTCGACAATCTTCTCGACGCGCTCCACGACCGGGCCGGTCGGCGCTTGGTAGATCACGGTCCCATGCGTCACGACGAACTTGACCGGAATCTTCGGGTTGTTGATATCACCAGATATCTTCCACTTCTCTTCCCATTTCTGGAAGTACGGCTCTAGCAGGTTGGGGGGCATCCGGTAAATCACCTGCAACTCAATTCCGAGATAGACGGCGAAATACCAAGCTTCAACGGCTCGATACTTTTCGAGGATGACGGGATTGAGATGGTGGTGTGTTGAAAAGCTTGCCGTCAGGCTCAGATTTACAGACTTCAGCTCGAACTCGTTGCCATCCTCGTCGATTGCGTCGTTGCCTTCTCGCCCCTTGAGGTTCTTCAGGCCCGTTATAAGCAGCACCTGCAGGAGCTTCCCGCCGTTGTCCTGGAAAATGTCGTTGATCCCGTGACGAGTTGCAAGCTCCTGGTATTTGCGAATGCTGGGAAACAGCGCCTGCAGCTCTTCGAGTTCCGTCATTCGCGGGCTGCCAAGAGCGCTGAAAGCGTGGTTCCCAGCGCTGTTGCAATTTTTTCCATGTTGTCGATGGAAACATTTCGCTCAGCGCGCTCGATGGAGCCAATGTAGGTGCGGTGGATGGATGCGCGTGCAGCAAGTTCCTCTTGCGACAGCCCAAGTTTCGAGCGCCGCTCGCGGACATTCTGTGCGAAAATCTTTCGAGCTGCTGGTCGCTTCAACACCCGAATAATCGGGCCGTTGACGACGATACGTCTACAGACTTAAAGTAGCTTTTCGGCGAAAGGGACGACCGTTGACCAACAGCGAAGCTTGGCGGAAACACCTGCCGGACTCGATGCTCGCCTACACGACGGCCTCGGGTTCAGCGTTCTGCGGCGATTCGAGGACGCTGCTTGCGGCGTTACCAGACGATTCAGTCAATCTTGTGATGACGAGTCCGCCGTTCGCCCTGCTACGGCAGAAGACGTACGGGAACAAGGACCAGCACGAATACGTTGATTGGCTGAAGGAGTTCGGACGGCTGGTTCGCCAAAAGCTGGCGCCGGACGGGAGCTTCGTACTCGACCTTGGAGGGGCGTACCAAAAGGGCACCCCTGCCCGAAGCCTGTATAACTTTCGGGTGCTGGTCGAGTTTTGCGACGACATCGGCTTCTTCCTCGCCGAAGATTTTTACTGGTTCAACCCGTCGAAGTTGCCGAGCCCTATTGAATGGGTCAACAAGCGCAAGATGCGCGCTAAGGATTCCGTGAACACGGTCTGGTGGTTCAGCAAGACGGAATGGCCCAAGGCGAATGTCTCCAAAGTCCTGGTTGAGTACAGTGACCGCATGCGGAAGCTGTTGGCCGATCCAGAGGGCTTCTACAAACCAAAGAAGCGACCGTCAGGGCACGACATCGGCAAGAGCTTTGGTACGGATAACGGCGGCGCGATACCGTCGAACCTGCTGGAGATTCCGAACTCCGAATCGAATGGGCAGTACCTCAGCGGGTGCAAGGCGGTTGGAGCCGTCCAGCACCCGGCCAGATTCCCTGCGCGACTGCCTCAGTTCTTCATACGGATGCTGACGGAGCCGGGGGACTTGGTCGTCGATATCTTCGCTGGCTCCAACACAACTGGCTGGGTCGCAGAGGCTGAAAAGCGTCAGTGGCTCGCGTTCGATGAGAGCCGAGACTACGTCGCCGCTTCGGCATTCCGTTTCCTGAAGAAGGATACAGACGTTGAAGTCATGCGCGAGCTGTATCGAATGCTCCACGGTGGCGATGCTGTAGACCTGACACGCTTTGGCCACTTCGATACACTCCTCGAAATCGCCAGCGGTGACGAGAGCCAGAAGCCAGAGCGAGCGAAATCGGCCTCCGAACACGGCAAGCTGTTCGCTTAATCGTTCCCCTGGATTTGAAAATGCGAAACAGCTTCAAGGCCCCATTTCTTTTGACTCTGACTGCAGCCTGCTTCGCTTCGGCCACTGTGGCGGCGCAACAGCAGGCGACATGGCGTGTGACCGGAATAAAAAACTCGCTGAAGGGGATCGACAGTGTCGCTGTCCTCTACTCGATTGATTGGCCCGAGAAACCCATCAGGAATGACATCAAGTCGGAATACTGTGGACTCTCAGGCGAAGAATTGATCCGCGCAGCCGTCGATCAACTGCGGGAGCAGTTGATCGAAGAAAAATCATCGTTCGATAACCCGGACCTGATCGTTAACGCCATGATGATTCAGACGTCTGGCAAACAATGCGTTGCCGCCATCCGGGTCGAGTTGGAAACCGAGTCGCCGTTTGGTAACGCCATCCTTAACCATCAGAATGTCCAGCTTGAGGGTCCACTCGGCTTATTTACGTCTGGCGCTAACGCTGTGGCCGTGAACGTGTCTTCAGCGAAGATCGTTCTGCTCAGCGAGAATGGCCTTCTTAGTGGTGGCAGTAGTCTGCGCGATCAGGCCGGGAAGATGATTCGTGAGTTCGTCGCCCGCATTGCCACGAAGATCAGGGAGGCCAACCCACGGTGAAATCGTAAGCGTGGCCCAATGCCTTAGTTCACCGGGTAACCGCTCACGGCTGCTTCTGTTCAGCTCGACTCGTCTGATTTGCCTTAATTGCCAGATACCCGATGTTGCCGCCCTTCGCAGCTGCATAGGCTAACCAAACCATGAGAATCGCGTAGAAGGCGCTATACAGAGTCAGTCCATCGTCTCTGAACTCATCGATCATCAAAACGACACTGGCGAGAATAAAGGTGTTGGCGACACATGCCACGTGCGTCCAAGACGCGTTGCGCCGATTGGCCACCCAGCCGATGAGGACAGCGAGAATGAATCGGGCCACGAGGACAGCAACCAACGCAACCGCGCCACGGATCATCTCATGTGCCTCAGACTCCGCCGCTTACAGATGGTTAATAGAAGCTCGGAGAGTGCGCTCAATGCGTTCGCGAGCACCCGGCTTAAGAGCTCCCGCCGCATCCAAGCGTTGGATAAACTGAAGATACAACGCACGCTCGGTGTTATTCGAACCGCCGGGCACGTCGAACGACGAGTGTAGAAAGAATCCGAGATTTGAATAAAAGGCTCGGCCAGGGGCTCCTTGGGGCGGAGCCTGCCCTACGAGCTTTACAGCGTCGTCGAAGGTGTTAAGAGCCGCCAGCTTGGGCCTGAATGCCTCCCAGCACCGGGCCTCCGCATCGGCTCGCTCCTGACTGCGTTCGTCCGCCGTCTTTCGCGCCATGCCCTGACCCCTCCGTGACTGTTTTTGGCGACGAAAAAGGGTGCCGCAGGGGCACCCTTTTTGGATTCCGTTGCAATCTCGTTGCAAACGCGGGGGCGAAAATTGGTCGGGATGCCGAGATTCGAACTCGGGACCTCCTGCACCCCAAGCAGGCGCGCTACCAGGCTACGCTACATCCCGACGCTGACTCTCGTCGGACTTCGGGCCTCAGACTGCAGGCTACGGGGTCTTCAGCCAACAGGTCTTACTTCTTACCCTTCTTCTTCGGCGTCGGCGGCACCAACTGTAACTCACCGGCGTGATGCCCATCGTGCGACAGGAGCTGCAAAATCGACTGCAACCCGGTCTTCACATGCTTCAGCCGATCCCGCACGCGATCACCCAGCATCTCTCCCACTTCCACCGCGTCCTCGCTGGTCCCGCTGTCTTCATCCAACCGGCGCTTGGCCCCGGAGAGCGTGAGGCCCTCGTCGAACACCAGCTGCTTGATCCGGAGGACCAGCTCGACGTCCACGCGCCGGTAGACCCGCGCGCCACCGCCGGCCGGCACGTGGCCGATCTGCGGGAATTCCGCCTCCCACGATCGAAGCACATACGGCTGCACCTGCACCACTTCGCAGACTTCCGCGGCTTTGAAGAGCTCGCGCTTCGGTGCGGCCATCGAGGCAGTTTCCACCCGGGAGTATAACACGCAGAGGCTAGCGGTCCGCCCGCCTCGGCTTCGCCTTCTTGGGCGCGCGTTGGGGCGCGCGCCGCACCGCCGCCCGCCCCTTCTTCTTCTCGTCTTCCCGCGCCTTCGGGCGATCGCTACGCGTATCCTCGCGCCCACGGACCTGGATGCGAATCGGATTACCGAAGAACCCGTAGGTCTCGCGCAAGCGGTTGACCAAGAACCGCTCGTACGAGAAATGCAGCTTGGTCTTGGCGTTGGTGAAGAGGACAAACGTCGGCGGCGCCACGCTGGTCTGCGACGCGTACATCACGCGCACGTTGCGGGTGCCCGCGGTGACCGGCGGCGACGAGGTCGTCACCTTCTCGATGAACCGGTTCAATTCGCCGGTGCCGATCCGCACGCGTCCCGCGATGGCCACCTTGTCCACCACCTCGAGCAGCTTCGGCGTGCGCTCGCCGGTGACCGCGGAGATGTGCAGGATCGGGGCGAAGTCGAGGAACTTGAGTTGATAGCGCAGGTTCTCGTCCCACTTCTTGGCCGCGTCGTCCCCCTGGTCCTTCATCAGGTCCCACTTGTTGGCGGCGACGATGATGCCGCGGCCGGCATCCTGCGCGGCCCCGGCAATCGCGCCATCCTGATCGGTGGGGCCCAGGGTGGCGTCGATGACGATCACGACGACGTCCGCGCGCTCGATCGCGCGCTCGGCCAGCATCACGCTCACCGTCTCGACCTGTCCAGACTTGGAGACCTTGCCGGGACGGCGAATGCCGGCGGTGTCGACGATGCGGAACTGGCGTTTGTGCCAGGTGAGGATCGAATCGACCGAGTCGCGCGTGGTGCCGGGCACGTCCGACACGATCATCCGCTCGGCCTTCAACAGGCGATTGACCAGCGACGACTTGCCGGCGTTGGGCCGGCCGACGATCGCGATCGCCGTTTCATCGGGGCGGCCATCACGCGACGCCGTGTCTTCGGCTTCCGTTTCTTCCCCGTCTTCATCCGCTGCCGGCTGCGACACGCTTTGCGGCAGGTGCTCGACGATCCGATCCAGCAGATCGCCGACCGAGTGTCCGTGCTCGGCGCTGATCTCGAAGACGTGATCGAACCCCATGCGATAGAGCTCGAGCGCGCCGGCGCGGGCGCGGCGATCGTCCATCTTGTTGATCGCGAGGATGATCGGCTTGCCGGTCTCGCGGGCCGCGGCCGCAATTTCCTGGTCGCCGGGGATCAGGCCCTCGCGGCCATCGACCACCATCACGATCAAGTCCGCCGACGCGAGCGCACGCTGCCCGCGCGCCACCACCAGCTCGTGCAAGGGATCTTCGCTCGCGCCAAAGAGGCCGCCCGTATCGGTGAGGTCGAACTTCGCGTCCTCCCACTTCACCGGATGCGTGATCACGTCGCGGGTGGTGCCGGCGATATTGGTCACGATCGACCGTCGCGCTCCGCTTATCCGATTGAAGAGCGTGGACTTGCCGACATTGGGTCGGCCGACCAGTACGACTTGCGCTAAATGTTTCTGAGCCACGATTTCCTTCTATCTTACCGGGGTACAAGGGCTTAAAGCGCCCGGGCGGCGGCATTTCTTCACAGATCGGCCTATAAATACATCCAGATAAAGCACTTAACCGTTTGACAGCATAAGTCCTCTGAATTAAGCTAGTTACACTGATCGCCAGTGCACCAGAGCCCATGATCAAGGTCGACATCGTAAACGAGGTTTCCCGGGTGGCAGACGTCACCAAGGTGAAGGCCGAGCTGGCCGTAGACGCGGTGTTCGAAGCCATGCGGCATTCGATGCAACGTGGCGAACGCATTGAGCTGCGGGGCTTTGGCGTGTTCCAGGTCAAACCCCGGAAGCGCGGCATCGGCCGCAATCCTCGGACGGGTAAAGAAGTGCGCATCCCGCCCGGGCGGACCATCCGATTCAAGCCCGGCAAAGAACTTCAGAACATCGGTTAACCCCCGTGCAAGAGCCGTTCGAGCCTGACGGCCCGTCGTTCCCTGACGACCGGTTCGCGCAGGTGTTTGTCCCTCCCCCACTACCGCCACGGCCCCCGGATCGGGTATGGCGGCACTGGTTGTTATTCGCGCTGACGCTCGTGACGACCACGATGGTGGGCGGCTGCCACTACCTGAATTTTCAAACCATCGCGTCACTGCCCCCTGAACTGACCGGGCCGGAGCCCGGCTTCTTCCAGGTGCTGGCAATGATGGCCGCCGAGACCGGACGCTTACTCACCGATCCCGTCTTCATGCTGCACGGCCTCTGGTACAGCGTGACCATCCTGGCGATCCTCGGCTGCCACGAGATGGGCCACTACCTGATGGCGCTGCGCTACGGCGTGGACGTCTCGCGTCCGTATTTTCTACCGGCGCCGCTGCCGCTCACCGGCACGCTGGGCGCGTTCATCCGCATCCGCTCGCGCATTCCCAGCAAGGTCGCGTTGTTCGACATCGGCATCGCCGGCCCGCTGGCGGGATTCGTGGTGGCCGTGCCGGCGCTCTTCCTGGGCCTCTGGATGTCGCGCATCGATCCGCTGCCGACCGATCCGCGGATTCTCGAATTCACCTACAACCTGGGCGAGCCGCTGCTCTTCCGCTTTGCGTCGTGGGCGGTCTGGGGCACGGTGGCCAACGGCTACTCGATCAACATGCACCCGGTGGCCTTCGCCGCCTGGTTCGGCTTGCTGATGACGGCGCTCAACTTGTTCCCCATCGCGCAACTGGACGGCGGCCATATCTCGTACGCCGTGCTTGGCCAGCGCTCGACGGCGGTCACGATCGTGATGATGCTCGCCGCGGTCGGCCTCACGTTTTTCTCATCGAGCTGGATCGCGTGGACGGTAATGCTCCTCGTGATGCTCATCACGATCGGGCCGCGTCATCCGCGGACGCTTGACGAGCACGAACCGCTCGACCGCGGCCGCTTGATCCTCGCCGGCGTGGCGATGTTGATCTTGATCCTCTGCTTCACGCCGGCGCCGATTGGGCCCTTTCTGGGGACTCCTTGAGAAAGTAGGAAGTGAAAAGTGAAAAGTGAGAAGGCTTCTAGCTCTCAGCATTTAACTTCTCCCTTCTAACTTTTCACTTCTAACTTTTCACTTCTAACTTTTCACTTCTACAGCATGGACAGGGGGTCGACGTCCACTGACGCCTTGCGGGCGACCTCCGGCTTCTTGGCCAGCGCCGCCTGCAGCGCTTCGCGCATCATCCTGCGGCTGGTCCCTTTGAGAAAGAACTGCGCGCGGTACTCGCCGCGCAGGCGCGGGATCGGCGCCGGCGCGGGGCCCAGCAAGGCAAAGCCCTTCCCGCGCGTCGCTTCGGCCAGCTCGCGCGCGGCGTCCATCGCCTCGCCAAACGTCTTCCCCCGCAGCACCACGTTGACCATCGCCACCTGCGGCGGATACCTCATCGTCCGGCGGAACTCGATCTCCTTGTCGTAGAAGGCGCGGTAGTCCTGCGTGCAGGCGAGCTGGATGCTGTAGTGCTGCGGCACCAGGGACTGGATGACGGCCTGGCCCGAGAGGACGCCGCGGCCGGCGCGGCCGGCCACTTGCGTGAGCAACTGGAAGGTGCGTTCCGCCGCCCGAAAATCCGCGAGGCCCAGCCCCACGTCCGCGGAAATCACACCCACCAGCGTGACGCTGGGGAAGTCGTGGCCCTTGGCGATCATCTGCGTGCCAATCAGGATGTCCACCTCGCGACGCGCCACGCGCTCGAGCGTCTCGACGAGGCTCCCCTTCCGGCGCACGGTATCGCGATCGACGCGAGCCACGCGCGCATCTGGAAAGGCCTTGCGGATCTCGGCTTCGACGCGTTCGGTACCGAAGCCGATACGTTCCATGTACGGCGCGGCGCAATTCGGGCAGGTCTTCGGCACCGGCTTATAGAAGTTGCAGTAGTGGCACCTGGCGCTCCACTCACTCCCACGGGTGTGCACCGTGAGCGAGACGCTGCAATTCGGGCAATCGATGCTGCTGCCGCACTGGCGGCAAAACACCGCCGCGGCAAAACCACGACGATTGAGCAGGATGAGCGACTGCTCCTTCTTCTCCAGCCGCGCGGCGATACCTTCCCGGAGCACTCGGCTCAGGATCACTTCCGTGCCTTCTTCGGCAATCTCGTCGCGCATGTTGACCACCTGCACGCTGGCCAGCGGGCGATCGAGCACGCGGCGGTCAAGGGTCACCAGGGAGTAGCGCCCGGCAAGGGCGTTGGCGTAGGACTCGAGGGTGGGCGTCGCCGAGCCGAGGAGCACCAGCGCGTCGGCAAACTTGCCGCGCATGATCGCCACGTCGCGGCCGTGATAGCGCGGCGTCTCGTCCTGCTTGTACGACGTGTCGTGTTCTTCGTCGACGATGATGAGGCCCGGCGTGGCGAGCGGCGCAAACACCGCGGAGCGGGTGCCGATCACCACGTCGACGTCGCCGCGGCGGATGCGGTGCCACTGGTCGTGGCGCTCGCCGTCGGAGAGCCCACTGTGTTGAATGGCTACTGCGGCGCCGAACTTCGCGCGGCTGAGGGCCGCCAATTGCGGGGTCAGCGCGATCTCGGGCACCAGCATCAGGACGCCGCGGCCCATCTTGCGGACCGCATCCGCCAACTGCAAATAGATCTCGGTCTTGCCGCTGCCGGTCACGCCGTGCGCGAGGGCAACGTGAAACTTGCGCGCCGCCGCCAGGGGAATCAGGTGATCGAGCGCTGCCTGCTGTTCGCTGGTGAGCGCGCGCTCGCCCGGATCGGGCCGGGACGCGGTCACGGCCGAACTGAACGGATCTCGATCGACCTGGTCGTGGCGAATCGAGACCAGTCCCATCACCGCCAGCCGCGTGACCGTCGCCGCGGCAATGCCGCGCTCGGTGAGCACCGGCGTGGCGAGCCCGTCCGGCGTCCCCGCCAGCAGCTGCAGCGCCTCGCGCTGCTTGGCGCCGAGCGTCGCGCCGAGCGAAGGTGGAGGCAAACCCTCAGGCGATGGTGGAGGCAAACCTTCAGGTTTGCCTGGGGCGCGATCGACCGCCTCGAGCCCGGTGGCGGTGATGGCGGCGACGCGGATGGTCTTGAAGCGGTCGACACGAGCGGTCAACGCGTGCGGCGGCAGTGCCGACGAAAGCGTGGCGCCCGGCCCGGACAGGTAGTACTCCGACACCCACTCGGTGAGCGCGACGACGTCGGCCGGCACAAACGCGGCGGCATCAAGGACGTCGAGGACATCACGCACGGCGAAGGCGGCGTCGGCGGCCGGGGCCAGGCCAATCACGACGCCGGTCAGCGTGCGCTTGCCGAGCGGCACCACCACGCGCGCGCCCGCCACCGGCATCGCCCGATCGGCGGGGACGCTGTAAGTGAGAAGGCCGAGCGCGGGCACCGGCACCGCGACGGACACAAGACGCGCGCTCACGGCGTGGGCCTAATCTTCGGCCTGCAGGATCGAGCGGACCTTCTTCATGTCTTCCCACACTTCCCGCTTCGACGAAGGGTTGCGCAGCAGGTAGGCGGGGTGAAAGGTCGGGATCAGCGTCGCGCCGCGATAGTCAAAGGACTTGCCGCGCAGGCGCGTGATCGGGTCGGTGGTCTTGAGCAGGCACTGCGCCGCGAACTTGCCGAGCGGCACGATCACCTTCGGCCGGATCACGTCGATCTGCCGGAAGAGGAACGGCTCGCAGGTCGCGACTTCATCGGGATCGGGATTCCGGTTGTCCGGTGGGCGGCATTTGATCACGTTGGCGATGTAGACCTGCTCACGGCTCAGGCCGATCGCTTCGATGATCTTGGTGAGGAGCTGTCCGGATTTCCCGACGAAGGGCTGGCCCTGCCGGTCTTCTTCTTCGCCAGGCGCCTCGCCGACGAACATCAGGCGCGCCTTCGGGTGGCCGACCCCGAAGACGATCTGCGAGCGGCCCAGGGTGCACAGCTTGCAACGCGTGCAGGCGGGACCGAGGTCGAGCTTGATGTCGTCCAGTGACTCCGCAACGCGAGGTAACTCCGCAACGCGAGGTGGGGGCAAACCTTTAGGTTTGCCCTGAGCCATAGGCGAACCTAAAGGTTCGCCTCCACCTAAAGGTTCGCCTCCACCTGCAGGTTCGCCTCCACCGGACGCGCGCTTGCGCCACGCGGGATCCCGGCTCATGCCCAGCACACCCATCTCTGCGTAATATCGCAGGTGGTCTGCCAACTCACGCGACATGCACGCCAGCCAGGAACTTCTCGACGCGATCGAGAATGCGCGCCGCCACCGCCGCCTTGCTCTGCAGCGGCACGTCTTCAGCGCCGTCGGCCGAGACCAGCGTCACGGCGTTGGTGTCGACTTCGAAACCCGCATCCGTGCGGGAGACGTCGTTGGCCACCACCAGGTCCGCGGCCTTGCGCTGCAGCTTGCTTCTGGCGTGCGCCACGACGTCGTGGGTCTCGGCGGCAAAGCCCACGAGGATGGGCCGGCCCGTCGCGCGCGACGGCAGCTTCCCGAGATCACCAAGGATGTCCCTGGTGCGATTCAGGGTGATCGTCAGCGGCGCGTCGGCCTTCGCCAGCTTTTGCGGCGCCTGGTCGGCCGGCGTGTAGTCGGCCACCGCGGCGGACATCACCACCACGTCCTGGTCGCCGGCGCGTCCCATCACCGCGGCATGCATCTCCGCCGCGCTGCGCACCTTCACGACGTCGGCGGCGGCGGGTGGCGTAAGATGCGTCGGCCCGGTGACCAGCGTGACGGTGGCGCCTCGCCGCAGCGCTTCCGCCGCGATCGCGTACCCCATGCGTCCGCTCGATCGGTTGCCCACATAACGGACCGGATCGAGGTCCTCGTAGGTCGGCCCCGCGGTGACTAACACGCGCCGGCCGGCGAGCGCGGTCGAGCCGGACGGCCGCAGCAGTTGTTCGGCCGCGGCCACGACTTCGGCCGGCTCGGCGAGGCGGCCCTTGCCAATCCAGCCGCAGGCCAGGTAGCCGGCGCCGGGATCGACCACGTGCACGCCGCGGGCGATCAGCGTCTCCATGTTCTTGACCACTGCCGGATGCTCGAACATGTTGGTGTTCATCGCCGGGGCGATCAGCACGGGCGCGCGCGTGGCGGTGTACAGCGCCGACAGGAAATCGTCGGCCAGGCCATTCGCAAACTTGGCGATGGTATTGGCCGTGGCGGGCGCCACCAGCAGCAGATCGATGCCCGAGGCGATCGCGATGTGCTCGATGTCGGCGTTGGCGCCCGGCTGGTATTGATCGGTGATGACCTCGTGGCGGGTGATCGCCTCAAAGGTCAGCGGGCCGACGAAGCGGCGCGCCGATCGGGTCATGATGGCGACCACGTCGTGCCCGTTCTTCTGCAGGCCGCGCGCGATCTCCACCGCCTTGTAGGCGCCGATGCCGCCGGTTACGCCCAATGCGATTAGTGCCATAGATGAATCTCGTCGACTACAGCCTACAGCCCGCAGGCTTCGGGGGCCACGGGCGTCAGGCCTTGAAAGTGCGGATGATGGCTTCCGCGATCGCCTTCATCCGGTGGGTTCGCGAGCGTTCCGCGGCGATGATCTCCTGCATCCTCACCGTGGTGGCCTCGAGGTGATCGTTGATCACCACGTAGTCGTAGTCCACGTATCGCCCCACCTCCGCCCGCGCCGTCGCCAGGCGCCGCTGCATTTCGGCCTCGCTGTCGGCGCTGCGGCCGCGGAGGCGGCGTTCGAGAATCTCGAAGGTCGGCGGCAGCACGAAGATCGCCGTGTGGTCGATGCCGCTGGCCTTCACCTGCTGCGCGCCCTGCACGTCGATGGTCAGGACCACGTCCTGGCCGGATCGCTGGAGCGCCTCGGTGTCGGGCCTCGAGGTGCCGTAATAGTTGCCGAACACGTCGGCCCACTCCAGGAACTCGCCGCGCTCGATCATCTGCGCAAACATCTCGCGGCTGACAAAATTATAATCGACACCGGGCCGCTCGGTGGCACGGGCGGTGCGTGACGTGTACGACCGCGACATGCGCAGATTGGGCAGGATCTGCACCAGCCGCTCGACCAGCGTCGTCTTGCCGGTGCCCGACGCCGCCGAGATGATGAACAGGAGCCCCCGATGCATCTGCGTCATCTGCGGCCCTGCGTCATCGGCGGCTCACTCAACATTCTGGACCTGTTCGCGCATCCGCTCCAACTCGGCCTTGGCCTGGATCACCACTTCCGAAATCTGCATGCCGTCGGCCTTCGAACCGATGGTGTTCACTTCGCGGTTCATTTCCTGCAACAGGAAATCGAGCTTGCGGCCGCACGGCTCGGGGCTGTCCGACAGCGCTGCCCAATGCGCGAGATGTCCGTGGAACCGAGTCACCTCTTCAGTGATGTCGGAGCGCTGCGCGACCCGGACCACTTCCTGGGACAGCGCGATGTGATCGATCGGTAATGATCCGGCGATTTCCCGCGCCCGCTCGAGCAGCCGATCCTCGAGCTGCTGGCGCCCCATGTCGGCGGCGGTGGCGATGCGCGCGATCAGCGCGGCGAGCACCGCCTTGCGCGCGTCGAGGTCGGTCCGCAGGTGCGCGCCCTCGCGCACGCGCATGTCTTCCAACTGGTCGATGGCGCCTTCGATCGCCGTATCGAGCGTGGCCATCATCGTTTCGCCGATGCCCGTGGTCTCGGGCCGCTCGCGGATGCTCAGCGCTTGCGGCAGGCGGAGCAGGTCACCGGGCGTCAACGCGCCATCGACCAGCCCGCGGGCCCGCGCGTCGTCGATCGCCGCCTTCAACGCTTCCGCGAACTGCTGGTTCAGTTCCACCTGCGGCGCCGACTGATGGCGCAGTTGCAGCGCCACCGAAATCTCGACGCGGCCGCGGCCGAGCCGCCGCTGCACGACCGCCCGCACGCGGGATTCCAGTTCGGCCATCGGCGGCGGCATCCGCAGCTGCAAATCGAGAAAGCGATGGTTGACCGCGCGGATGGTGACGCCGATCGTGCCGCGCTCATCGTCCTGGGTGAGCGACGCGAAGCCGGTCATGCTCTTGATCATAGGGCGGTCTCTTTCAGCCGTCGGCCGTCGGACTTGGCGTCGTCGGCTTCGGTTCTCGGCTCGCCCGGGTCGGGCCGGCCTTCAAGCAGTTGCAATTCGTGGAGCCGCGCGTAAGCGCCCTTGGGCCGCGCGATCAACTCGTCGTGCTTCCCGACTTCCACAATGCGGCCGCGCTCGAGCACGATGATCGCGTCGGCGCGCTGCACCGTGGAGAGCCGGTGCGCGATGACAAACGACGTGCGGTTCATCATCAGGGTGGCCAGTGCGTCCTGCACCAGCCTTTCGGATTCGGAGTCGAGCGACGAGGTGGCCTCGTCGAGAATCAGCAGCGGCGAATTCTTCAGCAGGGCGCGGGCGATCGCCAGGCGCTGCCGCTGTCCGCCGGAGAGCCGCTGGCCGCGCTCGCCGATGGTGGTCTGGTAGCCGTTGGGCTGCGAGGCGATGAAGTCGTGCGCGTTGGCGGCGCGGGCGGCCGACTCGATCGCCGCCATCGACGCGCCCGGGCTGCCGTAGGCGATGTTGGCGGCGATGGTGTCGTCGAAGAGCACGGTCTCCTGCGTGACCATGCCGATTTGCGCGCGGAGCGAGGCGAGCGTGACGTCGCGGATGTCGAGGCCGTCGACCAGGATGGCGCCCCTGGTCACGTCGTAGAACCTCGCCAGCAGGTTGACGAGCGTGGTCTTGCCGGCGCCGCTCCGGCCGACGATCGCCACCATCTGGCCGGCGCCGACGGTGAACGAAATGCCGCGCAGCGTGTTGCGGCCGTAGCCGTCCTCGTAGCCGAAGGTGACGTCGCGGAATTCAATCGCGTGGGCAAAGGGCGCCAGCGGCGGCGCGCCCGGCTTCTCGGTGACCTCGGTGTGGGTGTCGAGCAGTTCGAAGATCCGTTCCGAGGCGGCCACCGCCTGCTGCAGGTTGGCGTTGACGCGCGACAGTTTCTTGATCGGCCCGTACATCAACAGCAGCGCCGCGACGAACGAGGTGAACTCACCGGCCGTGAGCCGGCCCATCGCAATCTCGCGGCTGCCGTACCAGAGCGCGCCGGCGACCGCCACGCCGCCGAGAAACTCCATAATCGGCGGCAGCAGTGCGAGCACCCGCGTCACCTTCAGGTTGGTGCGGAACAGCTCGTACGAGGCGCGCGCGAATTTGGCCGCCTCGCTGCCTTCCGCGCCAAAGGCCTTGACGATGCGGTGGCCGGTGAAGGCTTCGCCGGCGACGTGCGACATGTGCTCCAGCGCCTCCTGGCTCCAGCGCGTCACGGTGCGGACGCGCTGGCCGAGGCGCACCAGCGGATACACGATGAGCGGCGTCGCGGTCATACAGACCAGCGCGAGCTTCGCATCGTAGTAGAACAACAGCGCCCCGGCGCCCACCAGCGAGAGCGACTCGCGCGCGAGGTCGCCGATGGTTTCCGAGACGGCGCGCTGGACCAGCCCGACGTCATTGTTGATGCGCGACAGCAGTTGTCCCGACGTCCGGCGGGCGAAGAACGCCGCGGACTGATCGAGCAGGTGCCGGAACAACTCGTTGCGGACCTCCATCACCACGCGGTGGCCCAGGCCTTCCATCAGGTAGCTCGAGAAATACGAGCCGAGCCCCTTGAAGAAATAGGTCAGCAGGAGCGCGCCGGTGACAAAGGCCAGCTCGGTCTGCCTGGGCAGCACTTCGTCGATGATCGGCTTGATCAGGAACGCCAGCGCCGCGGTGGTGGCGCCGTACACAATCATCGCGATGGCGGCGCCGGCGATGACGGCGCGGTGCGGGGCGGCGTAGCGTAAGAGACGCAGGAATGCGTTCATCTAAGGTGGGGGCAAACCTTTAGGTTTGCCCTGCATACCCGTGCGGGTGGCCCGAGTGCCACTGCCACGCGTGCCGGACGATTTGCTCGAGGTCCGAATAGCGCGGCTGCCAGCCGAGGTCCCGCCGCGCCCGCTCGCTCGACGCGTAGAGCGCGGCCGGGTCGCCCGGCCGGCGCGGTGCCGGCTCCCAGGCCACCGGGCGCCCCAGCACGCGGCTCACGGTGTCGATCACCTCGCGCACCGAATTGGGCGAGCCGGTCCCGATGTTGTAGGCACTCGACGGCAGGCCGCCTTCGAGCGCCGCCAGCGCGCGCAGGTGCGCCTCGGCCAAATCACACACGTGGATATAGTCGCGCAGGCAGGTGCCATCCGGCGTGGGATAGTCCTGCCCGAAGACCTTGAGCCCGGTGCCGCCGTTGGCCGCCCGGATCGCCAGCGGAATCACGTGGATTTCGGGCGCGTGGTCCTCGCCGATGGTGCCGTCGGGATGTGCACCCGCGGCGTTGAAATAGCGCAGGGCCATCCAGCGGATGCCGTGCGCGCGCTCGAGGTGCGGCAGCGCCTGCTCGATCGCGAGCTTGGTCTGGCCGTAGGCGTTGATCGGGCGCGTGGCTTCGCTCTCGACGATCGGCACCGCGCTCGGCTCGCCGTAGACCGCGCAGGTCGAGGAGAACACGAAGCGGCCGACCCGCGCGTCGCGCATCGCGGCGAGCACGGCCAGCGTGCCGGCGACGTTGTTCTGGTAATACTCGAGCGGCTTTTCCACCGACTCGCCGACCGCCAGCCAGGCCGCAAAGTGCATCACCGCGTCGGCGCGATGCTCAACCAGAACGCGGCGCACGGTGTCGACGTCGTGAATCGCCGCGCGCGTGAGCGGCACGCCCGCCGGGACGGCGGCCGCATGACCGGCGGACAGATCGTCCACCACGGCCACGGCATGACCGGCATCGACCAGCGCCCGCACCGCGTGGCTGCCGATGTATCCAGCGCCGCCAGTGACGACTACCCGGGCCACCTTAGCGCCCGATGGAGTGATACGTGAAGCCCAGGGCCTTCATCTGCTCGGGCTGGTAAATGTTGCGGCCGTCGAACACCACCGGCGCGCGCAGGAGCTTCTTCATCCGCGCGAAATCGGGTTCGCGGAACTCCTGCCACTCGGTGATCACCGCCAGCGCGTCGGCGCCCTTGAGGGCGTCGTAGTTGCGGGCGGTAAACGTCACGCGCGAGCCGAACAGCCCGCGCGCGGTCTTCATCGCCTCGGGGTCGTAGGCCTGCACCTTGGCCCCCTTCGACAGCAGCATCTCGATGATCGGAATCGCCGGCGCCTCGCGCATGTCGTCGGTCTTGGGCTTGAACGCCAGGCCCCACACCGCGATGGTCTTGCCCTTGAGGCTGCCGAAGTGCTTCTCAATCTTCCTGACGAGGACGCGCTTCTGCAACTCGTTGACGGCTTCGACGGCTTTCAGGATCTTGAAGTCGTATTTCTTGTCGGCGGCAAACTTGGCGATCGCCTTGACGTCCTTCGGGAAGCAGCTGCCGCCGTAGCCGACCCCTGGAAACAGGAACGACGAGCCGATGCGGCGATCCGAGCCCACCGCCTGGCGAACGCGATCGACATCGGCGCCGAACAGGTCGCAGACGTTGGCAATCTCGTTCATGAACGAGATCTTCGTCGCCAGAAACGCGTTCGACGCATACTTCGACAACTCGGCGCTCGGGCAATCCATCACCATGATCGGCGCGCCGGTGCGGGTGAACGGCTTGTGCAGCGCCACCATGATCTCGGCGGCGCGCGGATCCTCGGCGCCAATCACGACGCGATCGGGCTTCATGAAGTCGTCGACGGCCGCGCCCTGTTTCAGGAATTCGGGATTGCTCACCACGCTGAAAGGATGCGTGGTCTCGCGGCGGATGACCTCGCGGACCCGTTCGGCGGTGCCCACCGGCACCGTGCTCTTGTCGACCACCACCTTGTAGCCGTTCATCGCCTTCGCGATCTGGCTGGCGACGCCGAGCACGTGGCGCAGGTCGGCGGAGCCGTCTTCCCCTTGCGGCGTGCCGACCGCGATGAACACCACGCTCGACGCGCGAACCGCCTTCGGCAGCTCGGTGGTGAACACCAGCCGGCCTTCAGACTTGTTCCGCTTGACCAGCTCTTCGAGGCCGGGTTCATAGATCGGCACCTTGCCGCGACGCAGCATGCGAACCTTCGCCGCGTCCTTGTCCACGCAGATCACATCGTTGCCCGACTCGGCCAGGCACGCGCCCAGCACCAGACCGACGTATCCCGTCCCTACGACTGCAATCTTCATCGGCTAGACCCGTCTCCTTGGCCAACCACCAAATACGAGAGCGTATCACCCGCTCTTTTGAGCTGTCAACATACTGAACCACAAGGACTTGCTGTCATCTGTGGTACTCTTTTGCCCGTGCGGATCCTGGTCGACTACCGCCCTGCTCTTCGCGAGCGGACCGGCGTCGGCGAGTTTGTCCACGAGTTGGTCCGGGCCTTGGCGGACCCGTCCGACGCGTCAGCGTCTGACGAAATCGTCATCTTTACGAGCTCCTGGAAAGATCGCCCGCCCCCCACGCTCCAGTCGGAGATTCCCGGCGCGCACATCATCGATCGCGCCGTGCCGGTCAGGGCATTGGCCTGGGCCTGGAACAACCTGGAATTCCCTCCGGTGGAATGGATCGCCGGCGCGTGTGACGTCGTCCACAGCCAGAGCCCGATGCTGATTCCCGCCTCGCGCGCCGCGCAAGTCGTCACCATCCACGACCTCGATTTCCTCCGCCACCCCGAGAACGTGGACGCCGAGATTCGCCGCGACTATCCCCGGCTCGCCCGCGCGCACGCCCGCCGCGCCGACGCCGTGATCGTCTCGTCGCAATACGCCGCGGCGGAGGTCGTCCGCGAGCTCGGCCTGCCCGCGTCGCGTGTTCACGTCTGCCCGCCCGGCGCGCCGGCGTGGGCGCCGTCCGTGGCCGCGCGGCAGGCCGCGTCGCGCGGCCGCCGCATTCTCTTCATGGGCACGCTCGGTCCCCGCAAGAACGTCGGCACGCTGCTCGAGGCGTACGCGCACCTGCGAGCGCGGGTCGCCGACGCGCCGCCCCTGACGCTGGCCGGACACACGACGCCGGCCTCGGTGCGGTGGGAGGCCCGCGCGAACGAGGCGCCGCTGGCGGGTCACGTGGAGATCACCGGCTACGTGCAGGCGGCGCGGCGCATCGAGCTCTTCGCCGACGCGCGGATGCTCGTGCTGCCGTCCTACGAAGAAGGCTTCGGACTCCCGGTACTCGAGGCGATGGCCTGCGGCGTGCCGGTGGTGGTGTCGTCGAGGGGCTCATTGCCCGAAGTGGCCGGCCCCGCTGCCGATCCGGTCGAGCCGGACGATGCGGAGGGATTGACGACGAGGATGATGGCGTTGCTCGATGACGCGACGGCGCGCGAGGCGTCGCGCAAGGGACTGGAACAGGCGGCGCGCTACAGCTGGCGGGCGTGTGCGGCGGCGGCGCGTGTCGCGTATGCGGCGGCAATGGAGGCTCATGCGCATCGCGGTTGACGCGCGCGAGCTCTGCGGCCGGCCCACGGGCGTGGGCCGCTACTTGAGCGAGCTGCTGACGGAATGGTCGGGATCGTCCACGGCCTCGCGTCACGACTGGACGCTCTATGCGCACAAACCTTTCTTGTCCGCCGAAGCGCCGAGCGCGAAGGCGGAAGGTTTGCCCTGGTCCGATCGCCTGCGCGTCCTCGAGGGCAACGGCGGCACGGTGTGGGAGCAACTGACGCTGGCAGGTGCGCTGAGGCGCGATCGCCCCGACGTGCTGTTCGCGCCGGGCTACACGGCCCCGCTCTTCCAGCCCGCGCCAACGGTGCAAACCATTCATGACGTCTCGTTCTTCGCGCACCCCGAGTGGTTTGGGCCGCGGGAGGGATTCAGGCGCCGCCTGATCACGCGCTGGTCGGCCAGGCGCGCCAGGATCGTGCTCACCGACTCCCAATTCTCGAAGGGCGAGATTGCCAGGTTCATCGGGCCCGCCGACCTTCGGGTCATCCTGCTGGGCATGCGTAGCGTCGCCGCCCCCGCCTTCGCCCAGTCTTCCACCTTCGCCAAGGCTCCGGCGGACGAGCCGGCGGTCACGCGCGAACCGCTTGTGCTTTATGTGGGCTCGGTGTTTGATCGACGGCGGGTGGACCAGCTGATCGCCAGTTTCGATCGCGTCGTCGATCGCGTACCCGGGGCGCGCCTTGAAATCGTCGGCGAGAACCGGACGTCGCGGCCGCGCCTGGACCTCGACGCGCTACGAGCCGGCACGCGTCACCCCGAGCGCATTTCGATCCGGTCCTACGTGGATGAGGCGACGCTGCGAGGCCTGTATGCGCACGCCTCGGTGTTTGCCTTTTTGTCGGAATACGAAGGCTTCGGCCTGACGCCGCTCGAAGCGCTCCGCGCTGGTGTGGCGCCCGTGGTACTGGACACACCGGTGGCGCGCGAGGTGTGTGGGCCGGCGGCCAGGTACGTGGCCGCGTCTGCCACCGCGGACGCCGTGACCGACACCGTGACGGATCTGTTGACCTCGGCCGGGGCCCGCGCCCAGATCCTCGACCAGGCGCCGCAAGTACTGGCCCGTTACGACTGGGCGACGGCGGCCGCGGCGACGCTGGCGGCCATCGAAGAGGGCGCCGATGCTCGATAAGCGCGCCTCGGTGGCCATCGTCATCGTCACCTATAATTCACAGGAAGAAATCGCCGCGTGCCTCAACTCGCTCGTCGGCCAGACCGACCCGTTCGAGGCCACGATCACGGTGGTGGACAACGCCTCCAGCGACGGCACCGCGGACTTCGTGCGCCGGCAGTTTCCCACCGTGCAGGTGATCGACGCCGGCAGGAACCTCGGCTTTTCGAAGGCCAACAACCTCGGCATTCGCGCCACGACCAGCGAGTACGTCGTCGTCCTCAACCCCGACACCGTGTCGCCGCCGGGTGGCATTCCAACACTGCTGCGCGGTCTCGCCTCCCATCGGGACACCGCCATCGCCGGGCCGCGGCTGCTCAGCGAGCGCGGCTTTCCGGAGTTGTCGTGGGGCCCGCCGATCAGCCCGTGGGGCGAGTTCAAGCAGAAAGTCCTCTCGTCGCTCTACCATCGCAAGGTCCGCCGCGTGGTCCGTTATGTCGATCGGCTCAGCCGCCAGGCCCGCGACGTGGCCTGGGTGAGCGGCGCGTGCATGGCGATCCGGCGCTCGGACCTGGAGGCGGTGGGCCTGTTCGACGAGCGGTACTTCATGTACAACGAGGACGTCGACTTGTGCGTGGCGATGCACCAGCGGAAGCGGGCGATTCTCTTCATCGCGCAGGCGGAGATCCTCCACCATCGCGGCCGCTCGGCGGCGCGTAACCCGAACACGGCGCAGAGGCGCCGCCAGAGCCACGTGGCGTATTACGAAAAGCACCAGCCGATGTGGGCTTGGCTGCTCAAGCTGTACCTTTGGATCACCCGGCAGCCCTACGGCAACTGAACATGCGCATCGCGATCGACGCGCGGAAGTTCCGCGACTTCGGCATCGGCACCTACATCCGCAACATCCTGATGGAGCTCTCGCGGCTCGACCAGAAGACGGAGTACGTCGTGCTGTGCCGGCCCGAGGACGTGGACTCGGGTGACGTGCTGGGGCAGAACTTCCACATGGTGCCGGAAACGGCGCCGCTCTATTCGATCAGCGAGCAGTTCCGCATCCCGCTGTCGTTGGCGCGCGAGAAGGTGGACCTGTTCCACGAGCCGCACTACGTCCTGCCGCCGGCGATCCGCTGCCGATCGGTGGTGACGATCCACGATTGCATTCACCTGATGTTTCCGCAGTACCTGCCGGGCCGCCTGGCCTACGTCTACGCGAAGACCTCGATGTGGTGCGCAACTCGAAAGGCGGACCGGATCCTCACCGTGTCCGACGCATCCAAGCGCGACATCCTCCGCTTCTTTGACATCACGCCGGAGAAGGTCGCGGTGATCTACAACGCGATCGACGAGCGGTTTCTCGCGCCCGCGGACCCGAGGCGCATGGACCTGGTGCGCCAGCGTTACCAGCTCAATCATCCGTTCGTGCTCTATGTGGGCAACATCAAGCCGCACAAGAACATCGAGCGGCTGATCGACGCGTTCGGCCGCGCCCGCAACAGTGGGCCCGACCACCTCAAGCTGATCATCATCGGCGACGAGCTGTCGAAGTACCCGGTCCTTCGGCAGACGGTCCACCGGCATAAGCTCGACAAGCACGTTCGCTTCCTCGGCTTCCAACCGCTCGAGACGCTGGCGGCGTTCTACCGGCTGGCGCGGGCGTTCGTGTTCCCGTCGTTGTATGAGGGCTTCGGCCTGCCGCCGCTCGAAGCGATGGCGTGCGGCACGCCGGTGGTGACCTCCAACGTGTCATCGCTGCCCGAAATCGCCGGCGGCGCCGCGCTGCTGGTCGATCCCTACGATCCCGACGCGATCGCCAAGGGCATCGTGCAGGCCGTGACCGACGAATCGCTCCGCGCGTCGCTCATCGACAGAGGCCTCGCCCGCGCCCGCGAATTCTCCTGGGCACGAAGCGTGGCGCAGATTCACCGCATCTACATGGAAGTGCTGGAGGGGTGAAGAGGACGCGGCACGCTCCTAGTCGACGATGAACAGCGTCGCCCCGGAGACGGTCCTCGACCGATGCGGCTCGGCATTGTCCGCCACCTGATAGCTGATGCCCGGCGCGAGGCGGAACACGCGCCCGTCCGCCAACTCGGTTTCGAGTTCGCCCGCCACGCAGAAGAGGATGTGCCCCTTCTGACACCAGTGATCGGCCTGATATCCGGCTGAATACTCGACCAGGCGTACGCGCACCGCTCCGAACTGCCGAGTGCGCCAATGCGCCACGCCCACCTCACCCTTGTGCTCGGTGGGTTCGAGTTGTTGCCAATCGGTGATCCCGAATGGAATGTCGCTCAGTTCCACGATCGCGATCCTACACCGCCCCCACGAGGGCCGAAGGCCCGAGTCCTACGCGCCGCGTAGCGGCGCGTCCCACGAGGCGCCATAGCGCCGAATCCCATGAGGCGCGACAGCGCCGAATCCCATGAGGCGCGACAGCGCCGAGTCCCACAATCCCACGAGCGAAGCGAGTCCCACGAGGGGCGCCTTGTCCGCCGTAGCGCGTAGCGCGAAGGTGGAAGCCGCGAGTCCCACAAGCGGCGGAAGCCGCGAGTCCACTATGATCACCCTGTGCGTGTCGCCTTAGTCCACGACTGGCTCACCGGGCTCCGCGGGGGCGAAAAGGCCCTCGAGGTGTTCTGCGAACTCTTTCCCGCCGCGGATCTCTTCACGCTCGTGCACATTCCCGGCACCACCTCGGAAATGATCGAAAAGCGCATCGTCCGGCGCTCGGCGATTCAGTGGCTGCCGTTCGCGGGCAAGCTGTATCGCGAGTACCTGCCGCTCTTCCCGATCGCCGTCGAGCAATTCGACCTGGATCCGTACGACCTGGTGATCAGCACCAGTCACTGCGCCGCCAAGTCGGTGGTGGTCACCGGTCGGGCGCGACACCTGTGCTACTGCCTCACGCCGATGCGGTATGCCTGGGACCAGTTCGACGCCTATTTCGGACCGGAGCGCGTCGGCCCGCTGGCCAGTCAACTCCTGCGGCCGATGATGGCCGGCATGGCCCGGTGGGATCGCGCCACCGAGGGCCGAGTACACCGCTATCTCGCTATTTCTCAATATGTTGCGCGGCGGATCGCGCTGTACTATAATCGGGAGTCGACCCTTGTGTATCCACCGGTCGATACCGACTTCTACACGCCGGCGTCTGAGCCGGACGACGTGGCCGCTCTTACTGATGACCGCCCCAACTTTCTCGTCGTGTCGGCTCTCGTCCCGTATAAGCGGGTCGACCTCGCGATGATGGCTGCCAGGGAAGCCGGCGTGCGGCTCACCGTGGTGGGCGACGGCCCCGAACGCGCGCGTCTCGAGCGCCTGGCCGGAGACGGCGTTGAGGTCGTCGGCCGCAAGACCGACGACGAAATCAGGACCTTGTATCGCCAGTCGATGGCGACGATCCTTCCCGGTGAAGAAGACTTCGGGATCGTGCCCGTCGAAGCGCAGGCCTGTGGCCGCCCCGTCGTCGCGCTCGGCCGCGCCGGCGCGCTCGACACGGTGATCGATGGCGAAACCGGCGTGCTGGTGCCGGACCCCACCGTGGCGTCACTCGCCAACGGCCTGCGTCGCGCCGTCGCCACCGCGTGGAACCCCGCCCGCATTCGCGCGCACGCCGAGCAGTTTTCCCGCACGCGGTTCCTGGCCGAAGTGACGCGCGTCGTTGACGAAACCATGCACGCCCCGGCGGGCTACCGATGGTAAGGCGGCACAATCGCCTGCTCGTGGCGTTCCACCTGGGCACCGACGCCGTGCTCGGCATGTCGGCGTTCATCCTGGCGTACGTGCTGCGCTTCGAGACGGGCCTGATCGCGATCACGCGCGGCCATCCGCCGATCTCGCAGTACCTCAACGTCCTCCCCTTCATCGCCATCGTCGTGCCGCTGGGCTTCCACCTGCAGGGCCTCTATCGCCTGCGGCGCGGACGCTCGCGCATCGACGACTTCTTCAACGTCCTGGTCGGCAGCATCTTCGCGGTGGTGCTCGGCGTGGTCGGCACGCTGTACGTCCAGGCCTACTGGGTCCCCGAAGCGCTGAAGGACGTGGGTGCCTACGAAGTCTCGCAGCCCGTCTGGGTGATCTTCCTCGTCGTCAACGTCGCGTTCGGCTACCTCTCGCGCAAGTTCATCCGCGAGGCGCTCGAACGCCGCTGGCTGGCGGGCGTCGGCCTGCGCCGCATCCTGATCGCCGGCGCCGGCGACCTCGGCCGCGTCGTCGCCGATCGCATCCTCGAGCATCGCGAGCTCGGCTACCAGATTGTCGGCTTCGTGGACGACAGGGCCGGCGGCGACCACCTTGGCTATCGCGGCCTGCCGCTGCTCGGCGCGCTCGGCGAAGCCGCCGAAATCGTGGCGCGCGAGAAGGTCGATCACCTCTACGTGGCGCTGCCGCTCGAAGAGCACATGAAACTGCTCGACCTGGTCGAGTCCTGCAGCCGCGAAGGCGTGGACGTGAAGGTGGTGCCGGACCTGCTGCAATTCATCGCCCTGCGCGCGCGCCTCGAAGACCTCGACGGCGTGCCGGTGATCAACCTCAACGACGTGCCGCTGCAAGGCGTGAGCGCGTTCACCAAGCGCTGCCTGGATGTGATGATCTCGACGGCGGCCCTGGTGCTGATGGCGGTGCCGGGCCTCGTGATCATGTGGCGTATCAAGCGCGGCTCGCCGGGCCCGGTGTTCTACAGGCAGGAACGCATGGGCCTCGATGGCCGGCAATTCGACGTTTACAAGTTCCGGACGATGCCGCTCGATGCGGAAAGCACCACCGGCCCGGTGTGGGCGGATGAAGAAGACCCGCGCGCCACCGGTTTCGGCGCGTGGTTGCGCAAGCACGACCTCGACGAGTGGCCGCAGTTCTGGAACGTCCTGGTCGGTGAAATGTCGATCGTTGGGCCACGCCCGGAACGCCCCTTCTTCGTCGAGCAGTTCAAGCACCGCATCCCGCAGTACATGCTGCGCCACAAGGTCAAGGCCGGCATCACCGGCTGGGCGCAGGTCAACGGCTGGCGCGGCAACACCTCGCTCGAAAAACGCATCGAATACGACCTGTATTACATCGAGAACTGGTCCGTGACCCTGGATATCAAAATCATGTGGCTGACGCTCCTTCGCGTGCTCACTCCCAGCCGGGACGCGGCTTAGATGCCGCGCGTGGTCATCACCGGCGCCGCCGGCTTCATCGGCTCGCATTTATCGGAAGCGCTGCTCGATCGCGGCTTTTCCGTGGTCGGCATCGATAACCTCCTGACCGGGAGCCTCGCCAACATCGCGCACCTGCGCGATCGCGACTTCCAGTTCATCCGCCACGACGTCACCAACTACATCGACGTCGACGGGCAGGTGGATTTCGTGCTGCACTGGGCCAGCCCGGCCAGCCCGATCGACTATCTCGAGCTGCCGATTCCCACGCTCAAGGTGGGCGCGCTCGGCACGCACAAGGCGCTTGGCCTGGCCAAGGCGAAGGGCGCGACGTTCCTGATCGCGTCGACGTCGGAGGTCTACGGCGATCCGCTCGAACATCCGCAGAAGGAAACCTACTGGGGCAACGTCAACCCGATCGGTCCGCGCGGCGTCTACGACGAAGCCAAGCGCTTCGCCGAAGCGATCACGGTGGCCTATCGCCGCTTTCACCGCCTCGACACCAAGATCGTCCGCATCTTCAACACCTACGGGCCGCGCATGCGCGTCCGCGACGGCCGCGCCGTGCCGGCGTTCATCTCGCAAGCGCTGACCAACGAGGACGTCACGATTTTCGGCGACGGCACGCAGACGCGCAGCTTCTGTTACATCAGCGACCTGGTGGACGGCATCATCCGCTTGATGCATTCCAAGGAGAACGACCCGATCAACATCGGGAACCCCCAGGAAATGACCATCGAGCAGATCGCCCGGCAGATCATCGAGATGACCGGGTCGAAGAGCAAGATTGTCTACAAGCCGCTCCCGACCGACGACCCCAAGGTCCGGCAGCCCGACATCACCCGCGCGCGCACGCTGCTCGGCTGGGAACCCAAGGTGTCGCTCGAACAGGGGCTCGGCCGGACGATCGAATACTTCCGGACAAAGGTTTAAGGGTTTTGTTGCCATTCACGACACTCGGCCTCGGGCCGAAGATTACTAACGCGCTCAAGGAAAAAGGCTACGTCGAGCCGACGCCGATCCAGGCGAAGGCGATCCCCGTCATTCTCGACGGCAAGGACATGATCGGGGTCGCGCAGACCGGCACCGGCAAGACCGCCGCGTTCGTGCTGCCGCTGCTCGAGCGGCTCGGCGCGGCGCCGGCCAAGCGTCACATGCGCGCGCTGGTGGTTGCGCCGACGCGTGAGCTGGTGGCGCAAATCGAAGAGAACGTGCGCGCGTATGCGCGTCACCTGCCGCTCAAGTGCGCCACCATCTTCGGCGGCGTGGGCGAAGGCCCGCAGATCCGCGCCCTCCGCCAGGGCGTGGACATCGTCGTCGCCACACCCGGCCGCCTGATCGATCTCATGGATCAGCGGTACGTGAGCTTCGCCGACCTCGAAGTGCTGGTCCTCGACGAAGCCGATCGCATGCTCGACATGGGCTTCCTGCCGCCGATCCGCAAGATCGTCGGCGCCACCCCCAAGACCCGGCAGACGCTGCTCTTCTCCGCCACGCTGTCGAAGGAGATCGAGGCGGTGACTAAGGAATTCCTGCGCAACCCGACGCTGGTGGAAATCGGCGCGCGTTCGACCCCGGTCGAGGCCGTCACGCAGTGGGTGGTGGAAGTGTCGGCGGGATCCAAGGTCCCGGCCCTCGTCCACCTGCTGAAGGACGCGGCGCTCGAATCGGTGCTGGTGTTCTCGCGGACCAAGCACGGCGCCGACAAGATCGCCCGCAAGCTGGAAGACGCCGGGATCCGCACCGCCACGCTCCACTCCAACCGCACCCAGGGCCAGCGCATCCTCGCGCTCAAGCGCTTCAAGTCCGGCGAAGTGCGGGTGCTCATCGCCACCGACATCGCCGCCCGCGGCATCGACGTCGACGGCATTTCGCACGTGATCAACTACGACTTCCCGCCCCAACCCGAAGACTACGTCCATCGGATCGGCCGCACCGCGCGCGCCCAGGCGATCGGCGACGCGATCAGCTTCGTGACGCACGAGGACCAGGACACGCTGCGCAAGCTGGAGAAATTCCTCGGCCGCGGCATCACGCGCAAGACGCTCGAGGGCCTGGTGATGACAGCGGCGCTGCCGTCGGCCCGATCCGGGCCGCCGTCACACCGGCCCCATTCGCCCTCAGGACCAGGCCGGCCGGGTGGCCGGCCGAGTGGCGGCTCGTGGCGGCCCAGAGGGCCGGGGCAGAGGCGAAGCGGCCCGTCGGGGCGCCGGGGAAGAACGTAGGACGGCGGGCCCCAAGGCCGCCGTGGGACTCGGCGCTTCGCGCCTCGTAGGGCCTCGCTCACTTCGTTCGCTCGGTCGGACTCGGGCCTACGGCCCTCGTAAGACTCGCGGCTTCCGCCGCTCGTAGGAGTCGCGGCTTCGCCGCTCGTGGGGGTCGCTTGCTTCCGGGGCTCCGGGCCTCGGGCCGGCGGCGGTCAGTGCACGAAACCGCCTCCGCCGGCCCTCAATCGAGT